>CACDDB010000009.1:0-10000 GCA_902551445.1 uncultured Pelagibacteraceae bacterium
ATATAATTAACTGATTTATCATCAGAAATTTTCCAGTGTTGAGAAATTGGATTAAAATTTACACCATCCATTTTGACTAATTCTAACGAATTGTTCTTTCCATATTCTATTAATTTTTCTGGTTCTACAAAATTTTGCCAATCATGCGTTCCAATTGGCAACCATCTCAAGATATATTCCGCACCAATAATCGCGAAAAAATATGATTTTAAAGTTTTGTTTAAAGTAGCAACAAACATTAATCCATTTTTTTTCAAGAGTTTGGAACTAGATTTAATAAAAAAATTAATATTTTCTACATGCTCCACAACTTCCATATTTAATATGATGTCGTATTTTCTTTTTATATTTATTTTTTCAGGTGAAGAACATATGTAATTAATTTTTAATTTTTTCTTTATAGAATGCAGTTTAGCGATCTTGATATTTTTTTCAGAAGGATCTATACCGGTTACATTTGCACCCAATATACTCATCGGTTCAGAAAGCAAACCACCTCCACAGCCAATATCAAGTATATTTAAGTTTTTAAATGGTTTATTTTTAGCACTAATATTGTAATGATTAATTATACTATCCTTAATGTATTTAATTCTTATAGGATTAAATTTATGTAAAGGAGCAAATTTTCCTTCTGGGTCCCACCATTCATTTGCAATTTTGGAGAATTTATTTATCTCTTTTTGATTTATTGTATTACTTTTCATTATTAAGTTTAGTTGACATTACATTTAAGATGTATTTTATCAATATATTTTAATTATTATAAAAAAAATTATCAATGCAAATTATTGTTTTAAAATTCGGTGGAACTTCAGTTGGCACTATAGATAGGATAAAAAAAGTATCTAATATAATTGCCACATATGTTAAAAAAAAATATAAAGTAATAGTGGTTTCATCAGCGATGAGTGGTGTTACCAATGACTTAGTTAACAAATCAAAGAAAATATCAAAAAACTTTAATCCATCAGAGTATGATGTTCTTTTATCTTCGGGTGAACAAGTTGCTTGTGCACTTATAGCGGCGAGACTTAATCATCTGGGTTACAAATCTAGATCTTGGATGAGTTGGCAAATTCCAATTTTAACTGAGGGAAATCATAGCTATTCTCGAATAACTTTTATAAATAAAAAAAAAATTATTGATTATATAAAGTCTGGAGGCATTCCAATTATAACGGGATTTCAAGGAATTAATAATTTAAATAGGCTATCAACATTGGGTAGAGGAGGTTCCGATGCTTCAGCAATTATGTGTGCAAAATTTTTTAATGCATCAAAATGTATTATCTACACAGATGTTCAAGGTGTCTATACCACAGATCCAAAAAATCTAAAAAAAGCAAAAAAAATTAAAGTCATTTCTTATGAAGAAATGTTAGAAATGTCATCATTGGGTGCAAAAGTGATGCAACCCAACTCTATACAAGATGCAAGGCTAAACAGAATTAACATAGATGTTAGGTCATCATTTATTAATAAAAAAGGAACATTAATTACTAAAAAAAAAAATGTAATTAGAAATAGAATAATTACTGGTATAACTTCAACAAAGAATGATGCAAAACTGACTCTTTTAGGAGTTAAAGATAGACCTGGTGTTGCGGCTTCAATATTTAAACCACTCTATAAGAACTCAATAAATGTTGATATGGTAGTTCAAAATATTTCAGCAAATGGAAAAGAGACAGATTTAACATTTACAATAAAATCAGAAAATTTAATTAAAACAAAAAAATTGATTAAGAAAAATATGAAAATTAGATTTAAAAAACTAATTATTGACAAAAAAGTATCAAAAGTTTCAATTATTGGTGTAGGAATGATAACTACTCCTGGAGTAACCTACAGGATGTTTCAAGCTTTAGCTAATAATGGAATAAACATTTTGGTTATATCAACCTCTGAAATAAAAATTTCTGTTTTGATAAATAATAAAAATGTAAAAAAGGCTATTGCAGCACTTCATAAAGAATTTAAATTGAGTAATTAAAAAAATGAGCATAAGACCATTCAGGGATATTCAAAGAAAAAAAACAAAAGTAGTAACTGTAGGAAATGTTAAAATTGGAGGTGACAATCCTATTTCAGTCCAGTCAATGACGAACACTTCTACAAAGAATGTAAAAGACACATTAAATCAGATTAACAAAATAGCTAATGAAGGAGCTGATCTTGTTAGAGTATCATGTCCTGATGAAGATTCTACCAAAGCATTAAAAGAAATATCTAAACATTCGAGTATACCAATAATTGCTGATATTCATTTTCATTTCAAAAGAGCCCTGGAGTCCGCAGATAATGGTGCAAAGTGTTTAAGAATAAATCCTGGAAATATTGGGGATAAAAAAAAAATCAGGGAAATAATTTTAGCAGCAAAAAATAATGGATGCGCAATAAGAATCGGTGTGAACTCAGGTTCACTTGAAAAGGATATTTTAGAAAAGTACAAAGAACCATGTCCAGAAGCTTTAGTTGAAAGTGCATTAAGAAATATTAAGATAATCGAAGATGAAGATTTTTTTAATTTTAAAGTAAGCGTTAAATCGTCAGACGTTTTTTTATCAATAGGAGCTTATAGAGAACTTTCTAATAAAACAAATTATCCATTACATTTAGGAATAACAGAGGCAGGATCTTATTTGCCAGGAAGTATTAAATCCTCAATTGGCCTAGGAAATCTATTACTAGACGGTATTGGAGATACAATTAGAGTTTCACTCTCTGATGACCCTGTAGAAGAAGTAAAAGTAGGAAATGAAATACTTAAAAGTTTAAGTCTTAGAAACAGAGGAGTAAAAATTATATCTTGCCCTTCATGTGCAAGACAGGCATTCCAAGTTATTGATACTGTAAAAAAATTAGAGAGTAAGCTTTCACATATTAAAACCCCTATTACGTTATCTGTAATAGGCTGTGTAGTAAATGGACCAGGAGAAGCTGCTCTGACTGATATTGGCATTACTGGGGGAGGAAAAGGAAGCAATATGCTTTATATAAAAGGTGTACAGACTGAAAAGCTTTCAAATGAAAATATTGTTTCTAAGATAGTTGATCTTGTGGAAATAAAAGCACAAGAATTAGAAAAAAACAAAAAATGATTCCTCTTAGAAAAGTCAAAGACTTAATACAAAGACATTCACTACTTGAAAAAGAACTTTCAACAGGAGATATAGACAAAAAAAAATTTGCAGAAAAATCTAAAGAATATTCAGATCTTAATGAAATAATAAAAGAAGCAACGGAGTATGTTTCTTTTGAGAGCGAAAAAATAGAGTTAGAAAAAATTATTAATGACAAGATAAACGACAAAGAAATGAAAGAACTTGCAAATTCTGAATTGATTGAACTTAATAAAAAAAATAAATTAAATGAAACTAAAATTAAAATTTTTTTACTACCAAAAGATGAAGCTGATTCTAAAAATGCAATAATAGAAATCAGAGCAGGAACAGGAGGACTAGAAGCTAGCCTGTTTGCATCTGATTTGTTTAGAATGTATGAAAAAGTTAGTAACAAAAAAAAATGGAATTTAGAAATAATCAGTTTATCTAAAAGCGAAGCAGGAGGACTTAAAGAAGTAATTTCACTAATTAAAGGTAAAAATATATATTCTACATTGAAGTACGAAAGTGGTGTGCATAGGGTTCAAAGAGTCCCTGATACTGAGACTCAAGGCAGAGTTCATACATCGGCTGCAACTGTAGCCGTGCTTCCAGAAGCGGAGGAAGTTGATGTTAAAATTGAAGAAAAAGATCTTAGGATTGATGTTTTTAGAAGCAGCGGACCAGGTGGGCAAAGTGTAAATACCACAGATTCAGCTGTAAGAATAACTCATATACCCACAGGAATTGTTGTAAGCCAACAAGATGAAAAATCTCAAATTAGAAATAAAGAAAAAGGATTGAAAATATTACGTGCAAGAATTTATGAATTAGAAAGAAAAAAAATTGCAGATGCAAGGTCTAAAGATAGAAAGAGTAAAATCGGAACAGGTGATAGATCAGAAAGAATAAGAACATATAATTTTCCACAAGGCAGAATTACAGATCATCGAATTAATTTAACTTTGCATAAACTTAAAGAGTTTATGGAAGGTGAAATATTTGATGTAATGATAGAAAATTTAAGTCTTAAGGCCCAGGAAGAAGAATTAAAAAATTTAAATTAATTTATGAATTATATTGAAATACTCAACAAATCCCAAAAGGAACTAAAGAAACTTAAAATTCCTTCTCCTTCTTTGGATTGCGAAATATTACTTTCAAAAGTTTTAAACGTAAAAAGAGAGTATTTGTTAACTCATTTAGATAAAAAAATAAATGAGGAAGAAAAAAATTTATTTATTAAATATATCAATAGAAGAAAAAAAAAAGAACCCATTGCATATATAGTTGGTTATAAAGAATTTTGGAAATATAACTTTAAAGTTAACAAAAATGTACTTATTCCACGACCAGATACCGAGATATTGGTTGAAGAAACAATAGCAAATATTCCAATAAATTCCTCTTTTAGAATATTGGATGTTGGAACAGGATCAGGATGTATTTTATTATCTGTTCTTCAAGAAAGAAAAAAATGTTTGGGAATCGGCATTGATATCTCTAATCAAGCTATAAAAGTTGCGAAATATAATGCAAAAATACAACATCTAGAAAATAGATGTAAATTTTATCAAGCCGATATTGACAATATATGCTCATCTAAATATGATTTAATTACTTCTAATCCTCCTTATATAATAAAAAATAAAATAAGAAATTTAGAAGAGGATGTTAAAAGTTTTGAGCCAAAACTAGCGTTAGATGGTGGCAATGATGGAATTTCAGTTATAAAATTATTAATAAATAAGAGTTCCATTCTGCTTAAAAAAAATGGAAAAATGATTATAGAAATTGAAAATAAGTTGCTATTTAAAATAAAAAAACTATTAATTAAGAAAAATTTTTATCTTGAAAAAATTACCAAGGATCTGACAAATAGAAATAGATGTATTACATGTATCAAGTTAGTATAAATTAATGAAAAACCATAAGTATTATCAAAAAAGAAATAGGTATAAGCAAAGCAACGATAGGCAAATTAATTATGGTGGAAGTAATAGACAAGTTTATGATATTTCTAATGGAATAAATTTTAAAAGAAAAAACATAACTAAAAATAACCAAAACGCTGGAAGACTTATCGGAAAATATACTGAGCTTGCAAAAGAAGCATTATCTAAAGGTGACAAAATTTCATCTGAAAATTATTATCAACATGCAGATCATTTTTTGAGGGTAACAAATGAAAAAAACTTTCTTAAAGAAGTTGCTCCAAACATAGAAGATAAAAATGATTCAAACGAAAATAATGAAACAAACTCAGTCAACAGTTAGTTGATAGAAGAAATAGTTTCAGATTTTAAAACATCAACCTTTATTCTTTGAACTTCAAATCTTTTTCTTTCTTTTCCTTTTAGAATTTTACCAGAAGGCAACTTTAATTTTTGAGAATTAATTTTTTTTCCATTTTTAATGACTTCATAATGTAAATGAGGTCCAGTTGACATACCGGTTGATCCTACATATCCAATAATTCTTCCTTGCTTAACTCTTACACCTTTTTTTATACCTCTTCCAAATTTTGAGAGATGAGCATAAACTGTTTGATAAGTTGAGTTATGTTTTATTTTAACACAATTACCTCCACCTCCACACCATCTAGCTTTTATAATTATGCCATCGCCAGATGCCATTACAGGAGTTCCGTGGGGTGCTGCAAAGTCTGTACCTTTATGCATTTTGTTATAACCAAGTATAGGGTGTTTTCTCATTCCAAAAGCTGAAGATAGTCTTGCACCGTTTATAGGGGTTTTCATTAATGCTTTCTTTACACTAGCTCCATTAATATCGTAATGGCCTCGAGATTTTCCCTCATCATCAAAGTAGTATAGTGCATTTTTTTGTCCTCTAAGTATTAGATTTGCAAAAATTATATTTCCTGATTCTGTAATTTTTTCTTCATCATTTATAAATTTCTCATATAGAATTTCAAAAGAATCTTCTTTATATATATCTCTTTGAAAATCTATTTGGAAACCATATAGGTTTGCTAATTCAACAATAATACTGTCTTCAATATTTAAATTTTTTGCTGCTTTATAAAGGCTAGATTTTATTATTCCCTCTTTATAAATTAATTTTTTTGTCAACTTTGTTATTGTTTCTTTTATTTCGAATGAATTATCTTTAGTTTTTTTTAAAACTATTTTTTTTATTCTAGATTCAGGGTATATTAATTCTATAATACTGTTATTTTCAGTGTCTAATATGAAGTCTATTTTCATATCTACAAAAAGTACTTTTGACTTTACTTTTTTTCTTAATTTTTCAACTACAATTTTTATTTCACCATCAGATATTTGATAACTTGATAAGATTGAATTTAAACTTTCACCACTTTTAACTATATGTCTAATCCCTAAAAATCTAGGTTGCGCTGATGAAAATAATTTATTTACTGAACGCTTAAAATAAATATTTTCAAACAAGCTTTGATATTCACTTACTATTTTTTTTTTAGAATTATTATAAAGGGTAGTCGAAAATATAGAGATTAAAATAAGCAAAAAAAGGAAAATGTATTCACCATATTTTGCAACACTTAATCCGATTTTTCGATATGTAGTCTTCATTGTATTTGTAGAAAATAATAATTTAATATACCTAAAAAAACATGAAAAAAATGGCTAATTTTAAGGGTTTTTTTATCTTTTTTTTACAGTTAACTGCTTGATTTAATATTAATTTGTACTATAAGCGACCCCTTGCGCTTAAAAAAAGCGCTAATTATCAGACCTTTTAATCTGATTAGCTATTTTAGTTGTTAATATTTTTTTGAAGAGAAGTGTGGACGGTTAAGGTTACCAAAATTTGTCGTACACACTTCAAACATACATAAATTTTATTCTTAGAATTTATGTAGAAGCTAGTGTGCGCCGTTTTTAAACTTGAGAGTTTGATCATGGCTCAGAACGTACGCTGGCGGCACGCCTTATACATGCAAGTCGAACGGAGTAGCAATACTTAGTGGCAGACGGGTGAGTAACATGTGGGAATCTTCCCTTTGGTGAGGAATAACACGAGGAAACTTGTGCTAATACCTCATAAGTCTTTACAGAGAAAGCTTTATGCGCCAATGGATGAGCCCGCACTTGATTAGTTTGTTGGTGGGGTAATGGCCCACCAAGACTGTGATCAATAGCTGATCTGAGAGGATGATCAGCCACATTGGGACTGAGACACGGCCCAAACTCCTACGGGAGGCAGCAGTAAGGAATCTTGCACAATGGAGGAAACTCTGATGCAGCGATGCCGCGTGAGTGAAGAAGGCCCTTGGGTTGTAAAGCTCTTTCGTCGGGGAAGAAAATGACTGTACCCGAATAAGAAGGTCCGGCTAACTTCGTGCCAGCAGCCGCGGTAATACGAAGGGACCTAGCGTAGTTCGGAATTACTGGGCTTAAAGAGTTCGTAGGTTGTTAAAAAAGTTGGTGGTGAAATCCCAGAGCTTAACTCTGGAACTGCCATCAAAACTTTTTAGCTAGAGTTTGATAGAGGAAAGCAGAATTTCTAGTGTAGAGGTGAAATTCGTAGATATTAGAAAGAATACCAATTGCGAAGGCAGCTTTCTGGATCATTACTGACACTGAGGAACGAAAGCATGGGTAGCGAAGAGGATTAGATACCCTCGTAGTCCATGCTGTAAACGATGTGTGTTAGACGTTGGGAATTATTTTTCAGTGTCGCAGCGAAAGCATTAAACACACCGCCTGGGGAGTACGACCGCAAGGTTAAAACTCAAATGAATTGACGGGGACCCGCACAAGTAGTGGAGCATGTGGTTTAATTCGAAGATACGCGCAGAACCTTACCAACACTTGACATGTTTGTCGCGACTTTGAGAAATTAAAGTCTTCGGTTCGGCCGGACAAAACACAGGTGCTGCATGGCTGTCGTCAGCTCGTGTCGTGAGATGTTGGGTTAAGTCCCGCAACGAGCGCAACCCTCACTTTTAGTTACCATCATTTAGTTGGGTACTCTGAAAGAACTGCCAGTGATAAGCTGGAGGAAGGCGGGGATGACGTCAAGTCCTCATGGCCCTTACGTGTTGGGCTACACACGTGCTACAATGGCATTTACAATAGGAAGCAAAATGGCGACATTGAGCAAATCCTAAAAAAATGCCTCAGTTCGGATTGTACTCTGCAACTCGAGTACATGAAGCTGGAATTACTAGTAATCGCGGATCAGCGCGCCGCGGTGAATACGTTCCCGGGTCTTGTACACACCGCCCGTCACACCATGGGAGTTGGTTCTACCTTAAGGCAAAGCTTAAAACCTTTGACCACGGTATAGTCAGCGACTGGGGTGAAGTCGTAACAAGGTAGCCGTAGGGGAACCTGCGGCTGGATTACCTCCTTTCTAAGGATGATTAAAAATTAATTTTTTAATCTAAATAATTAACAGGATAATGTTGACCGTCCTCATTTCTCTTCATTAAAATTCAGTGCTTTTCTTTTTCGGCATAAAGGGCCGGTAGCTCAGTTGGTTAGAGCACACCCTTGATAAGGGTGGGGTCGAAAGTTCGAGTCTTTCTCGGCCCACCAATTAAGATTATAGGGGGATTAGCTCAGCTGGGAGAGCGCCTGATTTGCATTCAGGAGGTCAGCGGTTCGATCCCGCTATCCTCCACCAAAAAGCACTTAGCTATTTTATTTGTAAATATATTAATATTATCAATATCTATATCCGATTGTTCGAATAGATGAACAATCAAAGAATGTTCGAACAGATGAACATTCCAACAAAATTTGATTCAGCACAGAATTTTTTTCTGTGCATAAATCAAGCGTTTAAGGGCGTGTGGCGGATGCCTTGGCACTGAAAGACGATGAAGGACGTGGTATACTGCGATAAGTTTCGGGGAACTGTATGCAAGTTTTGATCCGAAAATATCCGAATGGGGAAACCCAACACTTTATGTGTTACTTTAAACTAAATTAATAGGTTTAAAGAGACAACCTGGAGAACTGAAACATCTAAGTAACCAGAGGAAAAGAAATCAATTGAAATTCCGTTAGTAGTGGCGAGCGAAAGCGGATTAGGCCTGTAGATATGTTAAAAAAATCAAAATAGCCTGGAAATGCTAACCATAGAGGGTGATAGTCCCGTATGAGTAATGTTTAACATATTTCTTGAGTAAAGCGGGACACGTGAAATCTTGCTCGAATATAGGGGGACCACCCTCTAAGCCTAAATACTTTATCAGTGACCGATAGTGAACTAGTACCGTGAGGGAAAGGTGAAAAGAACCCCTACTAGGGGAGTGAAATAGAACCTGAAACCGCATGCCTACAATCAGTCGAAGCTCTTTTTAGAGTGACGGCGTACCTTTTGTATAATGGGTCAGTGACTTAGTTTATTAAGCAAGCTTAAGCCAATTAGGTGTAGGCGCAGCGAAAGCAAGTCTTAATAGGGCGAATAGTTTAATAAATTAGACCCGAAAACGAATGAGCTTACCATGAGCAGGTTGAACGCAAGGTAACACTTGCCGGAGGACCGAACCAGTTGACGTTGAAAAGTCTTTGGATGACTTGTGGTAAGGGGTGAAAGGCCAACCAAATTCGTAGATAGCTGGTTTTCCGCGAAAACTATTTAGGTAGTGCGATGAATAAATATGTATTTAGAGGTAGAGCACTAAATGGGCTAGGGGGAAGAGATTCTTACCAAACCTAATAAAACTCCGAATGCTAAATATAGTTCTTCATCAGACAGACTGTGGGTGCTAAGGTCCATGGTCGAGAGGGAAAAAGCCCAGACCACCAGATAAGGTCCCGAAATTGTGATTAAGTGTGAAAGGATGTGGAAATTCCTTAACAGCCAGGAGGTTGGCTTAGAAGCAGCCATCCTTTAAAGATAGCGTAACAGCTCACTGGTCTAATAGAGTTTCTGCG
>CACDDB010000009.1:12500-25157 GCA_902551445.1 uncultured Pelagibacteraceae bacterium
CAATATGACGTAGTTTTTGAAGGTCTAAACTTTAGACTAACAGATTTTCAAGCTGCTCTTGGTCTAAGTCAACTGAAAAAAATAAAAAAATTTTTAAATTATAGAGAAAACATTTTCAATTTTTATAATAAAAATTTAAAAAATATAAAACAGATTAGATGTCCAAAAAGGATGCTATGCCAAAAACCTTCATATCATTTGTATATAATTAATTTTAAGAAAATTAATTTAAAAACTAAAATTAAATTTATAAAATTTATGAAAAAAAATAATGTAATTGTTCAACAACATTATATACCAATATATAAATTTAAATCATTTAAAGGTAAATTTATAAACACTAATACTGAATATTATTTTAAATCCTCAATAAGTCTACCAATCTACTACAACTTAAAAAAAGAAAAACAATTACATATTATAAATTTGATAAAAAAATTTTTTACCCGATAGCAGAATATATAAATTAATGTTCAAAATAGAAAGTATAAGAACAAAAAACCTTACCAAAAATCAAATTAAACAAATCTGTATTTTAAAAAAATTTAATTGGAATTTCTCGCTTAAGAACCAACTTAGATGGTTTGTAAACAATGTTAACCCAATGGATATACATGTGTGTGTAATTTATAAAAAAAAGATAATTGGTTATACAGTTTTACGTCTACAAAAATCATTAGCTAAAAAAAAACTAAAATTTTATATAATTGATACTGTTATTTTATCTCCAAAATTTAGAAAAAGGAAAATATCAAATGATTTAATGAATTTTAATAATAGATTATTAAATAAACATAAAAGACCAGGAGTACTCTATTGTAGCTCAAAAATGATAAAATTTTATCGTAAATTTTCTTGGAAAAAATTAAATAATAAAAAAGCTGATCTGATAAAATCTACTAAAAGGCTAAGCTGTATGGTATATAATGATAATTATATCAAATAAAAAGTGCAATAAAATAAATTTATGAAAACAAACAAAACAAATTATAATGAAGCTTTAAAATTAATTAATAAAATTCAAAATATTAGAAAGAAAAATAACGTAAATTGGATGGATATACTCAGATTGGCTTTTAAACATGATCCAAAAAATGCAGCAAAAATTATGTCAAATGTTTACACCGACGATCAAAGAGTAAGTAGCATAGTTAAAAAATTAGTAAAAATTTCTACGAAGTAATCACTTTAATGGCTAAATTGATTGCTATTTTTAAAATTATAAAAACTATTATTTGAATAGAATGCAGATAAATTAAAAATAACTATACAAGATTAATTTAATATGATTACAAAAAAATTATCAACCAAACAAATAGATAAACATCTTAATGAAATAAATGTCAAAGGTTATACATGTATAAAAAGTTTCTTCTCAAAAAAAACTATAGGAACTTATTTAAATCTCACAAACAATATTTATAGAATTTATAAAATAAGTAAGCATATACCTAAAGTTTGGAATTCTGCTAAAATAATATATAATTTACAAAACAAAGACCTAAAATACCTTAAAATAATTCAAAATAATATTTTTGATAGGATTTTAAAATCTAAGCTTAACGATCCTCATTTTAGAAATTTAGATACGGTAAAGTCAAATTATATATTAAATAATTTTCAAGCAAGATCATCGGGAAATGAGAAATTGTTCTTACATATTGATAGTGGAATTCCAACTGGGGATGTAACGACTTTTCTTCAAATTGCTATTTTGTTAGAACCATCAAATAAATCATCTGGATGTACAATAGTTGTTCCAAAAAGTCATAAGTCAAAGAAATTTGCAAATAGAAAAATCAAATCATATAAATTTTTAGAGGGATCACCGGGTGATGTATTTATTTGGGATGGAAATTTGTGGCACGGAAGTTTACCTAATGAGTTGGGTCTAAATCGTTGGGCATTAATAGCAACATTTTCAAATTGGAGATTTAAGCAAATATTTGACATTCCAAGAACATTAAGTCAGAAATTTTATAAAAAATTAACAATTAAAGAAAAAATACTTTTGGGATATTTGGGAATACCATCCAATTCCGAACATGATAGAGTTTCATCTAGTATAAAAGTAGCTCATTTAAAAAAAAATGTGAAAGATTTTTATAAATAATAACTTTAATTGTGTTGCTCTAAAAATAATGCAATATTAAAAATAGCAAAAATAAATTTACTTTCAGCATTATTTGTCTTTCTTTTATATTTTATAAAATTACAAAATTCTTTTACATTAATGTATTCATTTAAATATCTATTTTTATAAAAAAAGTTTAATGTTTGTTTAGTATTAAGACTTACCAAGGAGTTAATACTTGAGTTAAATCCTTGTTTTTGTCTATCTAATCTTACGTGGTTGTTAAGTATACCGTCCATAGCTTCTCTTAGTAATGACTTAGCATATCCATTATTTATAAATAGATCAGATGAAAGCGACATACAAAAATTCATTAGATCTTTATTTAAAAAAGGGCTCCTATTTTCTAATGAATGTTTCATTGAATTCATATCGTCTTCATTATTTATCAGAGGAACTTGTTCATGAAACAGCTCGTTTAGCATTCTATTTTTGAGTAAATTTCTTGAATAGTTTTCTTCGTAAAAATTACCAATTTTCTTAATTTTAAATATATTTTTTACTAACTTTTTTTCTAATTCTGTTTTGAGATACGATCTATTATTTTTATTTTTAAATAAATTGATATTTTTAAGATTTTTATTATGGATTAAGGGTTTTATATGTTTGTTCCAATGCATAAAATTTTCATTAAAATTTTGAGATTTAAGTTCTCTTAAATGCATTAAAAAATGATCATAATATCCAGAAAACATCTCATCTCCACCTAGTCCAGAAATGATTACTTTTATTTTATTTTTTTTAACGTGCTCATGAATAAATGAGTGAGTATAATAGTTTAGCGAAGAAATTGGCTTGTCATGGTATGCAATTAAGTTATCTAATTTATTGATAAAATTATAATTGTTTGGAAATTTAATTTTTATTAATTTACATCCAATATCTTTAGCAGTTCTGTCTATATTTATTTCTTCGTTATATCTCTTGTCTTTATCAACAATCGAAAAACATGTTATTTTGTTATTTAATATTTTTGATGATATTGAAGTAATGCTTCCAGTATCCATTCCACCGCTTAAATAATAGCCGATGGGTTGGTCTGAAATTAATCTAGTTTTAACTGAATTAATTACTTTCTCCTTTATTACATTTACTGCATCTTTTCTAGAGATTTTAATTTTATT
The DNA here is from genome assembly GCA_902551445.1 of uncultured Pelagibacteraceae bacterium. Classification (GTDB taxonomy): domain Bacteria; phylum Pseudomonadota; class Alphaproteobacteria; order Pelagibacterales; family Pelagibacteraceae; genus Pelagibacter. The sequence continues at coordinate 15,759 of CACDDB010000009.1, forward strand.
GTTAAATTTATCATTAATTATTTTGATTTTTTTTTTTAATTCTAAATTTCCCAATGAAAAAATATTAACTGTTCCTGAATCAATTTTAAAAATATTTTTAAAATAAGTTTTATTGCTTTTGTTAAGAAATCTATAGCCATTTTTAAGATATGTATCGATATGTTCAGAATTTATTATTTTTGATTTGTAAGATTTATCTAAAAATTGAATATATTTTATTTCTGAACCAAAAATTAAAGTATCAATATATTTAAATAAATATAATGGTTTTTCACCAAATATATCTCTTGAAAGAATTAATTCACCTTTTTTTGAATCATAAATTGCAATTGACCACATTCCATCAAATTTTTTAAAACAATTTATTCCCCATTTGTCAAACGCTTTAATAATCACCTCTGTATCCGATGATGTAAAAAATTTATATTTATTTTTTTTTAATTCTGATCTTATTTCATTAAAGTTATAAATCTCACCATTATAAATCATTACAAAATTTTTATAATAAAAAGGTTGATTAGATCTTTTATTGTTATCAATTATAGAAAGTCGACTGTGATAAAAATTTAACTCATAATTTTTATCTTTGACAGAGTGAAAACCTTTTGCATCAGGTCCACGTTGGTGCATTATTTTAAATAGCTTTTCACGATTGATTGAAATTTTATTTTTATTACTAATTATTCCAGCTATTCCACACATTATTTTTGAATATTTTATTAAGTGTAAATTGTATAAATTGTATGATTTATATAATAAAGCTACTAAAATACATATACAATAAAAAATTGTATGTCAAAATTTAATAAATTAAATATAGCAATTGTAGGATGTGGAAAACATGCAAAAGAATTTCATATTCCATCTTTTTTAAGATTAAAAAAATATTTTAAAATTGTAGGTGTTTACGATCCGGTTAATCGAAGAGCCAAAAAAATTAAAAAACAATTAAAAAACATCAAAATTTATAAAAATTTTAAAGCCACTTTATTTGATAAAAGTATCGATACTATAGACATATGTAGTCCTCCAAGATTTCATTTTAATCAAATAGTTCTTTCAATGATGGCGAATAAAAATGTAATGGTTGAAAAACCAATGGTTTTAAAGACCAAAGAACTTAAACAAATTATTAAGATAAATAAAAAATACAAGAAAACTATTCTATGTTTACAACAACAGATTTACAGAGAAGAAACAAAAAAACTAATTACGTTAATTAGGAATAAAAATTTAGTTGGTAAGTTAAAAAAAATAGAGGGTTTTGCCTTTGTAAAAATTCCAGGGCAAATTAACAATTCTTTTACAGATAAGTTTATATCAGGTGGTGGCCCTCTAATCGATCAAGGATCACACATAATTGGGTTAATAATTCATTTGTTTTCAAGAAGAAAAATAAAATTAATTTCTGGCAATCTTTTTTATGATAGAAGAGAGAAAAATAAAAAATTAATATTTAATGTTGAAACAAGAGCATTTTTAAAATTTAAAGTTTCAAAAAATATTATTTTTGATTTTGAAACCGCATATCATAAAAAAAACAGAGATTTTTTTATTAAATTCTATTTTACAAAGGGACTTTTGCATTGGCCATCACTTAAATTTGAAAATTACGTAAAAAAAAATAAAATGAGAGTTTTTAATTTAAAAAAAAAATTAGCAAGTGATACACAGTTTTTGAATTATTTTAAGAAGGTTAAATTGAAAAAATCAAATTTAAGCGATTTAAATAAAAATCTTAAATTAGTTAATCTCATAGAAAAGAGCTATCATAAATCAAAAAAAATAAAATTATATTAAGAGGAAATAAATAAAATAATAAGTATGTTAGGAATTATTGATGTAGATACGGGTAACCTTGGATCATTGTATTCAGCATTAAATAAATTGAGTTTTAAATTTAAGATTTGTAAAAATATTTACGATTTTGAAAAAGTTGAAAAAATTATATTACCTGGCGTAGGTGCATTTGGAGACTTAATGAATAAGATCAAAAAAAATAAAATAGATTTAAAAATAAAAGAAAAAACAGCGTCAAACGTACCAATATTAGGTTTATGTGCAGGTTATCAAATTCTTTTTTCTGACAGTGATGAGCATGGAAATCATAAGGGACTAAACTTAATAAATGGCAATATTAGAAATTTTAAAAAATATTCTAATGATATCAAAATACCCCATGTAGGATGGAATGAATGTAATTATATTAAAGAAAATAACTTATTTTATAATATTAAAAATAATTCAGATTTTTATTTTACTCACTCTTATGCCTTGCACGAAGCAGATGAAAAAATTATTTTGACTTATACAAACTATGACAAAAAATTTATTTCCTCAGTAAATTATAATAATATTTATGGAGTCCAGTTCCATCCAGAAAAAAGTCAATTAAATGGTTTAAAATTGTTAAAAAATTTTTATGAAAGGTGTTAATTGCTAAAAAAACGTATTATTTTATGTTTAACTTTTTTAGATGGAGTTTTATTTAGAACAAAACTCTTTAAACCTGATTATAGATATACAAAAAATTTTATAGATATGTGGAGTATAGATGAAATTGTATTAATTGACATAACGGAAAAAAAATTTTCTGATCATTTCATTGATACAATTAAATTTTTTTCTTCAGAATGTTTTGTTCCTTTAACAATTGGTGGAGGGATAAAAAAATTATCTGATGCAGATAAATTATTTAAAATTGGTGCTGATAAAGTATTGTTAGGCAGTCACTCAATTAAAGATATAGAATTAATAAACAAAATATCACATAAATATGGAAATCAAGCCATTATTCAATCTTTAGATTGTAAAAAAAATTTAGATAATGATGATTGGTCACTAATGGTTAATAGTGGTCAAAATAAACATAATAATGATATTATAAATATTGCTCAAAAACTAACAGATGCTGGAGCAGGAGAAATTCTAATTAACAGCATAGATAATGATGGAAGTTTATTAGGTTACGATATCAGTTTAATAAAAAAGATTTCTAAAAATCTTGATTGTCCTGTAATCGCCTTGGGTGGTGGCGGCAACTGGAGTCACATGCTTGAATTATTTAAAACAACAGATATTTCAGGTGTCTGTACTCAAAATATTTTTCATTTTACAGAGGAAAGCATTTTATCTGCTAAAAATTATTTGAAAGAAAATGGAATCAATATAAGAACTTAAAATGATTAATTTCTGTAAAAATTGTATAATGCCTGATACTCGACCAAGAATTGTTTTTGATAGCAATGGTGTTTGTAATGCGTGCAATAATTCATTAGAAAAAAAAAATATTGATTGGAGTAAAAGGAAAAAAGAATTTGAGGATATAATTGAAGATATAAAAAAAACTTCATTATCAAATAAAAGTAATTACGACTGTATTGTACCCTGGTCTGGTGGAAAAGATTCTACATCTATAGCAATTAAACTTAAATTAGAGTATGGATTAAATCCGCTTCTTGTTACTTTTAGTCCTTTAATACCCACAGCATTTGGTGAATATAATAAAAAAGAAATAATAAAATTTGGATTTGATAATATTCAAATTAACCCAAATCAAAGAGTTTCTAGATATTTAGCAAAAAGATTTTTTATTGAAAGAGGAAATCCAAAAGTAGGATGGGATGCTGGTGTAAATGCAGGCCCAATTCAAATTGCAATTAATTTTAATATTCCATACGTATTTTACGCAGAACATGGAGAAAGTGAGTATGGTGGCCTTGTTTTGAGCGAGGAGAGTAAAAAAAAAAGAGATACTAGAGAAGTAATTGAGCATCAAATTGGTGATTATCCAGAAAATTGGGTTAATAAAGAGATAACTTTAAAAGATCTTTCTCCATATATTTATCCTGATCTAAATCAGCTAGAAAAATCAAATGTTAAAGCATTTTATTTTAGCTATTTTTTTAAATGGAGTATGTATGAAAATTTTATATATACTAAAGAAAAAATTCCTAATTTTAAATTAGACCCTAATGGAAGAACAGAGGGTACGTTTACAAACTTTGATAGTCTTGATGATAAAATAGACCCTTTGTACTATTACATGCAATACATTAAGTTTGGTTTTGGTAGAGCCACTAGAGATTCATGTAGAATGTTGCAAAATAATCATACAACAAGAAGTGAAGCCATAATCAACGCCAAGAAATATGATGGGGAATATCCTGAAAGAAATATAAAGGATATATTAAAATATTTATCTTTAACAACGGATGAACTCGACTCGATAATAAATAAACACAGAAATCCAGAAATATGGAAATCATCAATTGACAATAAATGGAATTTAATAAATACGGTGTATTAATTTATGAAAATCTTAATTACAGGAGGATCTGGATTTATAGGTAAGGCAATAACCAAGAAACTCATAGAAAGAGATATTGAAGTAAACATATTAGATATAAAAAAAACCAATCTACCAAAACATAAAAAAATTAAATATTTTAATGGAAGTATTTTTGATCAAAAAAAGATTAGAAATGCAATTCAAGATTGCAAAGTAGTAATTCATTTAGCTGGTGCTTTAGGCGTAAATAAAACTGATAATGACTATTTTAACTGCTTGGAAGTGAATACGAATGGAACTAAATTAATTTTAGAAAATTGCAAAAAATATAATATTAAAAAAATTATATATTCTTCTTCATCTGAAATTTATGGAGATCAAAAAAAATTTCCAATATATGAGGAATTTGATTCTCAAAATAAGTCTATCTACGCTATAAGCAAAATAGCTGCAGAGTCATATATCAAAGCTTTTCAACAAAAATTTGGCATTAATTACAATATAGTTAGATTTTTTAATGTATATGGTGTCGATCAAAAAAAAAATTTTGTTATGTCAAAATTTTTACAGGCAATAAAAAAAAACAAACCTTTAACTGTATATGGAGATGGTAAACAAATAAGATCTTTTTGCAATGTTGATGATGCTGCAGATGGCTTAATTGAAGTCTTATTTAAAGGAAAAAAAAATACTATATATAATATTGGTAATAGCAATGAACCAATCTCAATATTAAATTTAGCAAAAAAAATAAAACGAATTACTAAATCAAAAGTACCTATTAAAAAAATTTCTTATGATAAAAGTGATAGATCAATTAGTAGAGAAATATTCAAAAGAATACCTTCCATAAAAAAAATTTGCAAAGATACAAATTATTTTCCTAGAATAAACTTAGAAGATGGTATTAGAGGTTTGATAAAAAAAAAAAATGATTTTGATATTAAACAGAAAATTGGCCTAGGTACTCTGCAATGGGGTTTGAAATATGGAATAGCAAACAAAAATGGAAAACTAAGTTTAAACGAAATTAAGAAAGTAAAAGAAATTGCAGAGAAGAATTGTATTGATTTAATTGATACAGCGCATGCGTACGGTGATTGTGAACAAAGAATAGGAAAAGTTAATTTTCAAAATTTTAATATCGTTACAAAACTTCCTGCAACAGAGCCAGGAAAAAACAGATACAATTGGACTTTAAAAAGTATAAATGATGCGCTTAAAAAATTTAAAACAAATAAAATTTATTGCATGCATGTTCACAATACAAAATATTTGCTTGATAAGAATGGAGTAAAAATTTATCAAGCATTATCATTTGCTAAAAGTAAAGGATTAATCAACAAAATTGGGGTTTCAGTATATACGATTGAAGAACTAAAAAAAATTATTGATAAATTTAAAATTGATCTTGTATTACTTCCATTTAATATTTTTGACCAAAGAACTTTAAAAAAAAATTTTTTAAAAAGTTTAAAAGAAAAAAATATTGAAATTCATGCAAGAACATCTTTTTTACAAGGCTTATTATTAATGCGAAGAAAAGACATTCCAATAAAATTTTCAAAATATTATAAATATTTTGATAATTGGGAAAAACTAGTAAAAAAATTAAAGAAAACTAAATATGAAATTTGTTTACAATATGCTTTATCAAACAAATATATTGATAAAGTTATTGTAGGCGTTGATAATTCAAAACAGTTTAAAGAATTGGTTGTAAGTGCAAAAACTCTTAAAATTAATGTTAAATCTGTAGATGCAAGTAAAGAAATTGGTCTAATAAATCCATCAAAATGGTAAAAAAAAAAGTAATAGCTATAGTACAAGCCAGATGCTCGTCAGTAAGATTACCTAATAAAGTTTTAAAAAAAATTAATGGAATACCGTTAATTGAAATTTTATATTCTAGACTAAGTGCATCAAAAAAAATAGATGAAGTTATCATTGCAACAACAAAACTTAAATCAGATAAAAAACTTATTAATTTTTTAAATAAAAAAAATATTAAATTTTTTTGTGGTGATGAAAATAATGTTTTAAAAAGATACTACGATTGTGCTTTAAAATTTAAAGCTGATGTAGTTGTTAGAATAACAGGAGATGGACCACTAGTTGATGCAAAATTGACAGATACTTTTGTAAAAAAATTTTTAGAAAAAAAAATTGACTATTTAAGCAATCAAATTCCTGTTTCTTATCCTGATGGATTGGATATTGAGGTTTTTAGTTTTAAAGCTCTTAAGAAATGCTTTCTTTCAGCAAATTCAAAATATGACAAGGAACATGTTACACCTTTCATTATTAAAAATAAATTTTTTAAAAAATATAATATTACTTTAAAAAAAAATTTTTCAAAACTAAGGTGGTCAGTGGATGAACAAATCGATTTAAATCTTTTAACAAACATATTTAAAAAATTTGAACCAAATATTTTATTCTCTTGGAAAGAAGTATTGAACTTAATTAAGAAAAACAAAAAAAAATTGACAATCAATAGTTTTATAACTAGAAATGAAGGCTCACAAATGAAAAAATCTCAAAAGTTATGGAAAAGAGCAAAACAAATTATTCCAGGAGGAAATATGTTTTTGTCTAAAAGACCTGAGCTGTATCATCCAAGAGATTGGCCGAAATATTATAAGAAAGCAAAAGGTTGCACTGTGTGGGATTTAGAAGGAAAAAAATTCACTGATTTATCACTAATGGGTGTTGGATGTAATATTCTAGGTTACTCTCACACTGAAGTGGATAATGCAGTAATTAAAGCAATAAAAAATAGTAACAACAGTACTTTAAATTGTTATGAGGATGTTCAACTTTGTGAAAAAATATTAGATCTTCATTCTTGGGCAGATAGTGCAAAATTGGCAAGAACAGGAGGAGAGGCAAGTGCAATTGCAGTAAGGATAGCAAGAGCTGCTTCAGGAAAAAGTAAAATAGCCTTTTGTGGGTATCATGGCTGGCATGACTGGTATTTATCTGCAAATATAGAGAATAGAGATGGCCTTAAAAATCATTTAATGGGCGGTTTAGATGCAAAAGGGGTTCCTAAGTCATTAAAAAATACATCTTTTCCTTTTACGTATAATAATTTTGATGAACTTAGAGAGATTACCGAGAGGCATGATATTGGAGCGGTAAAAATGGAGGTTTCAAGAAACTTTTTACCAGAAGACGACTTTTTAATTAAAGTTAGAAACTTATGTAATAAAAAAAATATAATTTTAATTTTTGATGAATGTACTTCTGGTTTCAGGCAAACTAATGGAGGATTACATAAATTATACAAAGTAAATCCAGATATGGCCTGGTTTGGAAAATCCCTGGGAAATGGCTTTAGGATATCTGCAATTATAGGAAAAAAGGAAATAATGGAACATGCGCAAGATAGCTTTATGAGTAGTACATTTTGGAGCGAAAGATCTGGCCCAGCTGCTGCTATAAAAACATTGGAAGTTATGGAAAAACTGCAATCTTGGAAATATATTACTAATATTGGAAAAAAAGTTCAAATTAATTGGAAAAAAATTGCCAAACATAACGGCATTCCAATTAATATTTTGGGCATACCAGCATTATCATCATTTAGTATAAACTCCAATAATTGGTTAAAATATAAAACTTATATTACACAAGAAATGTTAAAAAAAGGTTTTCTAGCGTCCAATGCAATATTTGCTAGCATAAGTCACAATCAAAAAAATCTAAATGAATATTTTGATAATTTAGATCATATATTTGCACAAATTAACAAGTTTGAAAACGAAACTGCTCATATTGATAATTACTTAGAAGGGCCAATCTGTCAATCAGGTTTTCAAAGATTGAATTAGAAAAAATGAAAGTTGGAATAATTGGTTTAGGTTTTGTTGGTTTGCCGCTTCTTTTAGAAATGAATAAGAAATTCTCGGTGTTTGGATTTGAAAAGGAAATTAGCAAAATAAAAATGCTTAAAAATAATATTTCATATATATCAGATATATCCAACATTAACTTAAAAAAATCAAAACTCAAAAATTTGTTCGAAATGAATAAAATTAATAAAATTATTAAATGTGACTATATAATTTTTTGTGTCCCAACACCTCTCAAAAATAAATCACCTGATATGAGTTATATCAAAAATTCATTTTCAACAATTTTTCCTTTTTTAAGAAAAAATCAAACAATAATACTAGAAAGCAGCGTGTATCCAGGTGCAACCCAAGATATTTTCCTAAAAAAATTATCTTCAAAATTTACAGTGGGTAAAGATTTTTTTCTTTGTTATTCTCCTGAAAGAATTGATCCAGGCAAATCATCAAAAGAAAAAAAAATTGAATATAAAAAGATAACTAAATTAGTTTCAGGTTACTCAAAAAAATGTACAGACAAAATAAAATATCTATATTCAAAAATATTTAAAAATATCTATGTATGTCAATCCATTAGAGTTGCTGAAACTGCTAAAATATATGAAAATATTTTTAGAGCAGTAAATATTGGACTAGCAAATGAAATGAAGATTTTATGTGATAAAATTAATATTAATGTCCATCAAGTGATAGAAGCCGCAGGTACAAAACCTTTTGGATTTAAAAAATTTTCTCCGGGACCCGGAGTTGGCGGGCATTGTATTCCAATTGACCCATTATTCATGAAATGGATTGCCAAAAAAAAAGGTCATGAAGCAAAATTTATAGACTTAGGAATAAAGACAAACAAAAATGTTACAAATTGGATAATTAATAGAATAAAAAAAATTTTTAAAAAAAATGTGAAATATAAAGTATTAATTTTAGGTATTGCATACAAACAAAACTTAAATGATTTAAGAGAGTCACCAGCATTAGAAATATTAAAAAGATTAAAAAAAATCAAAAACTTATCGGTAGAATATGAGGATCCATACATTGATAATTTTAAGATTGGTAATTTAAATTTTTATTCAAACAATACGCAAAAATATAAAAATTATGATTTTACAATCTTATGTACAGATCATGTAAATTTTAATTATAAAAAAATTTTAAAATATTCAAAAAAAATAATAGACACAAGGGGAATTTATAAGTTCTCAGACTCCCCAAAGATTCTTCATCTTTAATTTTCACAAACTTTTAAAT
>CACDDB010000010.1 GCA_902551445.1 uncultured Pelagibacteraceae bacterium
CACCAACATCAGGAGCTACGCATATTAGTTTTTTTTTATCTAGGCGTTTTTTTATATGTCTTGCAAAAATTGGAGTTGCAAAAAGGTTATCAACTGGGATATCAAAGAAACCTTGTATCTGACCTGCATGCAAATCAACAGTTACTATTCTATCAGCTCCAGCTTTAGTTATTAAATTGGAAACTAATTTTGCCGATATAGATGTTCTTGGAGCAACTTTACGGTCTTGTCTCGCATATCCAAAATAGGGTATTACTGCGGTAATATTTTTTGCAGAAGATCTTTTAAGAGCATCAATGCATAATAAAAGTTCCATTAAATTATCATTAGCTGGAGCTGAACTAGATTGAATTAAGAATATACTATTACCTCTAATATTTTCATTAATTTCTATATAAATTTCACCATCAGCAAATTTTCTAATACTAGAATGAACTAATTTTGTTTTTAAATGCTTTGATATTTTTTGACTGAGGCTTTTATTACTGTTTCCTGTAAGAAGCTTCATTTTTCTGAAAGACTTATTTAATCATAATTGTTGTAATGTTTCTACCATAATCATTATAGTCATTATGTAAAGACCTTCTCGAGCTAAAAAAATTATTTTTTGATTCATATGTATCCATATTAATATTATCTATATTTTTGATACCAAAAGCTTTTATCTGTCCTTTTAAATAATCTTTAAGGCTAAAAAATGTTTTTTTTTTAAATTTTCTAAAATAAACTCTATTATTTTTATCTTGATTTATAAATTTTCTATAAAAATCACTTTTTATCTCGTAGTTTTTTTGTGCTATACATGGTCCAATAGCAGCAATAATATTTTCTTTCCTGCTTTTTTTTTTCAAAAAAAATTTTAACATTTTAATAACGATTTTTTTATAGGCACCCTTCCAACCAGCATGAATAGCTCCAATCATTTTTGTTTTTTTATCGTAAATTAGAATCGGAGCACAGTCTGCAGTTAATATTGATAGAGCCAATCCATTCTTTTTTGTAATCAGTCCATCGCCAACTAATTTTCTTTTAGGAGCTTTATTGATATAGTAAAATTTATTGCTATGAATTTGATGTAACATTATAAGATTGTTTTTTTTACATCCAACTTTTTTTTGAACTATTTTTAAATTTTTTAAAACGTTAACTTTTTTATCTCCTGACCCCAATCCACAATTTAAACTTTTATAAATTCCCGTAGAATTTCCTCCAACTTTTTTAAAAAAACCGTGTCTTATATTTTTAAATTTTCTTAATTTTTTTGATTTAATCAGTTTTAAATCCCCTGTTGAAAAATGAATTATTGTTAGCCAAAAAAATTACCTTAAATAATTTTCCCATTTGATTTTTATCAATTAATCTTTTTAATCTAAAATAAATATTTGCTTTTTTTGTAAATGGGAGGTTTCGTGATATAATTTCTGCTCTTTCGAGAATTCCAAGATTAACTAAAAAATCACTTTGCGTTATAATATTAGAGCACTTAAGTTTAAATTTTTTAGCAATTTTACTTATTAAATCAAAACTAATATGATGAGTTATATCTGATTTTCCAACATTATTGAAAATATCGTTTTTTTTATGCTTATATACTGATTGAATTGAGTTTTTCATTAATCTTTTTTTATAACCATAATCTATCAGCAATAAACCACCATTATATAAATTTATTATTTGAGAAATTTCTTCCAGATAATGAAGTTGCAAAGGAGAAAATTCAATAAATTTTTGATTTTTTGAAATTTTAATACCAATTTTACTTTCCAATTTTTTTATATCACATTGTACATCGAAATACTGATATTTGTTATTTTTTAATTTTACATATCTCTCAAACCATAAATTTTTTTTTTTTAAAAATTGTTTAATTGACAATGAATCAAAAAATTCATTAGCCAAATAAATAGTCGGACATTTTTCAACATTTTTTAATTTTTTTAACCATTTTACTTTAAATCCTTTTAATTTTTTTTTTTGTAATTTTATTAAAAAAGGACTTCTTTCAAATATATAAGTTTTGCAAGAATTTTTGAACATTGGGAAGTTTTTAAAAGTTTTTAATAATTGAAAAATCATTTCTCCACTTCCACCACCCATTTCTACTATATTTATTTTTTTTGGGTACTTTAAATGTTCCCAAAAAGAAATAACCCATATTGCTATCATTTCAGAAAATAAAATAGAAATATTTGGAGACGTAATAAAATCTCCATTTTTTCCAATAGGATTTTTATTCATATAAAAACCAGAATTTTTATTATACAGAGCGTTATCTATAAATTCATCAAGTGTTATGAGTTTTTTATTTGTGAATTTCATTTTTTTTATAAAACAAAATTATACCCAATAAAAATAATACCATACTTAAAATTTGACCTAGGGAAAGATAAGATAAAATAAATCCAATTTGAGGATCAGGCTCTCTTGTGAACTCAATAAAAAATCTAAAAAAGGAATAAAAAATTAGAAACAAAGCTGAAATAAGACCGGGGCCCTTTAAGTAAAATTTTTTAAATGTAAAGTTTAATAAAATAAATAATACTATTCCTTCAAATATAGCCTCATAGATTTGTGAGGGGTGTCTGGATAAACTATCAATTTTTATAAATTTAACTGACCACAAAATATCACTAGGTCTTCCATATAGTTCGGAATTTATAAAATTAGCAATTCTACCTAAAAATATACCTATTGGTGATGCCATAGATATTACATCAAGAAATAAAAATTTATCAATCAATTTTTTTTTTGAAAATAAATATGTCGCAACCAATACCCCAACTAGCCCACCATGAAATGACATTCCTCCATTCCAGATCATAAAAATTTCTAAGGGATATTGTAAAAAATATAAAGGGTTATAAAATATTACATACCCAATCCTACCTCCAATTACTATACCCAGTATTATATATGTTAATAAATCATCAAAATATTTTGAAATATATTGATTATTATAAAGCAACTTTTTTTTGCAATATATCCAACCAAAAACAATTCCAAAAATGTAAGAAAGTGAGTACCATTTAATTTCAAACGAAAATAAACTTATTGCTACAGGGTCTAAATTGTTGATAAACATTTAAAAAAAAATAAATTATATCATTTTTAAAATTTTATTATATGTCTAATTCAAAATTTGTAATTGATAAAATAGCAAAATTATTTGAACAAGGTATTGTTAATTATAGAGATTTAAGCAATGAAATTTTTAATATTTTAAAATCTAAAAGAGATGAATTAATTTTCAAAATGAAAATTACCGGTAAAGAGGAAACCGATATTATTATTAAAAGATTAGAGAATTTAGAAAAAAAAATTTCTAAAATTGAAAAAAAAAATAATAAAAAAGTTAAGAAGGCAAAGAGATCTTAGCGCTTAAACCTCCCAAGCTAGACTTGCTCAATTCTATATTTCCTCCATGAGATCTAACAATATCTGAAGAAATTGAAAGTCCCAAGCCAACACTTGATTTTGTTTCTCCTCTCCCTTTGTCAATTTTATAAAATGGTCTAAATACACTTTCATATTCTGATTTTGGAATTCCTGGTCCATTATCATCAACATAAATAAAAATATTTTTTTTAAGTTTTTCAACTTTTATCTCAATTTTACTAGCATATTTAATTGAATTATTTACAAGGTTATTAATGCATCTTTGCAATAAGTTTTTTCTTCCAGTAAATAAAATATCAGGCATGATATTTGCTGATATACTGGAATTATTATATTTATTTATTGTCATATGTACCATTGAAGATAAATTAAAATTTTCATTTTTTTCTTGTGCGGTTGAACTTGCGAATTGAAGATATTCGCTAAGCATTTTTTCCATCTCATCAACATCGTCAGATAATTTACTAGCTATTTGTTTATCTTTTATAAATTCTAATTGAAGTTTTATCCGTGTTAAAGGTGTTCTTAGGTCATGACTAATTCCCGACAGCATCTCAGATCTTTGGTTTAAATGTCTTAAAATTCTTTTTCTCATTCTCTCAAACTCAAAACCAGCTTTTCTTATCTCTAATGCTCCTGATGGACTATAATCTTCAACATCTTCTCCTTTCCCAAATCTTTCAGATGCTTCTGCCAACTTGATTATCGGCCTAGTTTGATTTTTCAAAAATATTATAGCTATGGTAATTATCAGTATTGCAGGAAGAGTAATCCACAATGCAAAAATTCTTGCCGAAGTACTTGTAACTCTATTTTTAGGAATTAAAAATTGAAAATAACCATTTAAATGTTTTATTTTTAAATCAATAGAATCTGTAAATTTTGTTGTATCAAACCAATAAGTAAATAGATTTAATTTAAGCTCTCTTCTTAATGTTCTATCCATTGGGCTAAACCATCTTTCTTGATCACCTTTTGGTAAAACTTTATTAGGAACGTAAATGACTTTTACATCGTGGTTTTCTGAAAAAAGTTTAGTTAAAGAGTCTTTGTTGTATTGCTCATTTTCATATGCACTAATAAAAAATTTTATTTCATTAAGTAAAGCTCTGGTCATTCCTTTATTAGTTTTTATCCATAGACTATCAAAAAAAACTATAGAAATTGTGATTTGTAACAATATCAATGGAGCAGCTACGATTATTAAAGCTCTATAAAATAATTGTTTTGGTAATATATTTTTTATGAACTTATTCAATCCATAAAACATAACCTTCTCCTCTAACTGTTTGAAGATATCTTGGATTTTTAGGATTCTCTTCAATTTTTTTTCTTAATCTTGTTATTATTACGTCTATCGATCTTTCTTTTCCTAACCCAATTATATCTGCAATTTCATCCCTTGAATAAATTTGACCTGGGGAATTAATCATTCTTTCTAATATTGTTTTTTCTGTATTATTAATTTTATATTCTTTGCCATTATTAAGGATTAAAAGTTTATTTAAATCTATCTTCACAAAACCAAATTCTACGAATCTTTTCTGATTTAAATTTGTTGTTTTTTGTAAAATATTTTTTATTCTTAAAATTAATTCTTTTGGTTCAAAAGGTTTTGGCAAGTAATCATCTGCACCAGTTTCTAGACCTTCTACTCTTTCTGATGCTTCTCCTTTAGCAGTTAGTAAAATTATTGGAGTATTTATTTTTTTTTTATTTTCTTTTGTAAAATCCAATCCACTTTTTCCTGGCATCATTATATCTAAGACAATTAAATCAAATTTTATTACATCAGTCTTACGTTTTGCATCCTCTGCACTACTTGCTGTAGTTACTAGAAAATTATTATCCTTTAAATACTGTTGGACCAAATTTCGGATACCATCATCATCATCAACAATTAATATATGTTCTTTAAATTTATTCATCAATTAATCTATTTAGTACCTTATTAAAGTAAATTACTTCCCTAGAATCCGAGTCTATAAATGCATTGTAAATCCTTTTTTTTTGGACTGAGAAAATTTCATTAAAAATGTTCAAACCTTTTTCACTTAGATAGATATGTTTTAGTCTTGTATCTCTATCGTCTTTAACAAAATATATTGCCTTTATTATTAACAAATCTTTAATAACTCTGTTAAGACTTTGCTTTGTTACTTTTAACTTACCTAAAAGCTCAGAAATCGTTATACCTTTATACAAAGATATAAGGTGAATTACTTTGTGGTGAGCCACTCCAATTTTATACTTATTAAGGATTTTTTTTGCATCAGAGAAAGTATCCCTATAACTCATAAATATCTTTTCAATAAACTCTTTCAATTGATCATCTTTTAAATATAAAAGTTCTTTCATAAAGGGTAAGTTATATTGACATATTATATATACAAAGATATTTTTTTATAAAAAAAAATTATGGTTCCTTTCGATAAAAGATCTGGCAAAATTTGGTATAACAGTGACCTTGTAGATTGGGAAAATGTAAAATTTCATGTTTTAAGCCATGGCCTACATTATGGAAGCTGCGTTTTTGAGGGATTAAGGGTGTATGATGGAGAAATTTTCAAACTAGAGGAGCATACTGACAGACTCTACCATTCAGCTAAAAGAATGGATATTCAAATTCCTTATTCGAAAGATGAAATTAATAATGCTACAAAAAAAATCGTTTCAATTCAAAATGTTAAAAATGGATATATTAGACCTTTTGTTTGGAGAGGAAGTGAAATGATGGCAGTTTCTGCTCAAAATACAAAAATACATGTAGCTATCGCAACGTGGGAGTGGGGAACTTATTTTGATTCAAAATTAAAAACTGAAGGAATAAAATTAAATATTTCAAAATGGAAAAGGCCTGCACCAGATACGATACCGTGGGATACAAAAGCATCGGGTTTGTATATGATTTGTACTTTATCAAAACATGAAGCTGAAAAACAAGGATATACAGATTCTTTAATGATGGATCATGAAGGTAATGTTGCAGAGGCTACAGGAGCGAATATATTTTTTAAAGATAGTAACGGTGAATTACATACTCCAATCCCAGATTCTTTTTTAGATGGAATAACAAGAAGAACAGTTATTGAAATAGCAAAATCTAAAAATATAAAAATTAACGAAAGAAAAATATCTCCAAATGAACTTTCAAGTTTTGAAGGATGTTTTCTAACAGGCACAGCTGCCGAAATTACACCAGTATCAAAAATTGCAGATCAAAATTATAAAGTATGTAACGTTATTTTAGATCTTTCTGCAAGTTATGAAAAATTAGTAAGAGCAAAGAAAGCAGCCTAATCTTTTTGATCTTCTGATATTGCGTGATCAATACCTTTTCTTAAATAATCATACCCAGTATATAAAGTTAAAAAAGAAGAAAGCCAAAGCAAAATTATACCTATAGTTTGAGCATTATAATCTTGAAAATTTAAAATTTTATTTCCAGTTTCTCCAGTTAATAAAATTGATATAGAAAACATTTGTAAGAAAGTTTTAGCTTTTGCCAAGTTTGAAACTGGAAGTTTTATTTTTCCTTTAGCAAGAAATTCTCTTAGACCTGAAATCAATATTTCTCTTGTTAAGATTATTATTGCAGCAATTACCTCATAATTTTTAATAGTTCCATCCATGACTAAAAGTATAAGTGCGGTTGCAACGATAATTTTATCTGCTATTGGATCTAAGAGTTCTCCAAGCTTAGATTCTTCTTTATACATTCTTGCTAATAAACCATCTAAGAAATCTGTGAATGATGCTATTAAAAAAAGCGTAAATGGAATTATGTCTCCATAAAACCCTGGAAGATAAAAGGTTATAACAAAAATAGGAACAATTATTATTCTACCTATCGTTAAATAATTTGGTATTTTAAATCTCATTCGTGAAAAAAGTTATATATTTTTTTTGCCACTTTTTCTTCTACTCCTTCTACTGTTTTTATCTCATCCAGGCTTGCAGATTCAACTGCTCTTGCCGACCCAAAGTGATTTAATAATGCCCTTTTTCTCATAGATCCAATACCTTCGATTTGATCTAGAAGTGACTTTGACATTAGTTTTTTTCTTTTTGCTCTATGAGCGCTTATTGCAAACCTATGAGACTCGTCTCTTATTCTCTGAAGAAAAAAAAGGGTAGGATCATTTTTTTCAAACTTATAATCTTTACCGTTGTGATAAAAGGTTTCGTTTCCACTGTTCCGATATTTACCTTTTGCAATGGCTATAACTGGTATGTCATGTAAACCTAGCTCGTTCATAGTTTCTCTAGCTGACGAGTATTGTCCTTTTCCACCGTCTATCATTACTAAATCAGGAAATGATAAAAAATTATCTTTTTCTTGAATAGCTCTTTTAAATCTTCTATTTAGGACTTCTCTCATCATACCATAATCATCTTGCTCGTTATTTTTTTTCTTTATATTAAATTTTCTATACCTTTTTTTAATAAACCCCTCATCCCCAAAAGCAATTAAAGCTCCTACACTATTAGTCCCTTGAATATGACTATTATCATAAACTTCAATAAGACCTATATTTGTTTCAAGATTAAACTTTTTAGAAACAGAATCAAACAGCTCTTTATTATTCTGGCTTTCGTAAAGTTTTCTGTTCAAACTATCTTTTGCATTTTTAATCGCTTGGTTAATAACTTTTAATTTTGATCCTTTTTTTGCAACAGAAATATTAATTTGTTTCCTTTCTTTATTGCTAAGTGTTTTTTCAATTAAATTTTTTTCTGCAATATCTTCTGAAAGTATTATTGAAGAAGGGACACTTTTATTTTCATAAAATTGAGAAATAAACGAATTTAAAATATTACTTAATTTTTCATCTGGATCATGTTTAGGAAAAAAAGCTTGATTACCCCAATTTTGCTTAGATCTGTAAAAAAATACTTGTATGCATGTTTTACCCGATTCTTTGTATCCAGCAATTACATCTGCCTCTACTAAATTTGCCTCGTTAATTCTTTGTGATGATTGAATAATATTTAAAGCTTTAATTCTATCTCGTAATATTACAGCTTTCTCAAAATCTAAATCTTCACTAGCTTTTTCCATTTGATTTGAAAGATTTTTTTGTATTCTTCTTGATTTGCCCGAAACGAACTCAATCGCATCATTAACTGATCTTTTGTATTCTTCTTCTTTAATATAGCCAACACATGGTCCAGAACATCTTTTTATTTGATATAAAATACAAGGTCGTTCTCTATTTTTAAAAACAGTATCGTCACAAACTCTTAAGTGAAAAATTTTTTGGATCATTTTGATTGTCCAATTGGCAGAACCTGCGGATGCAAACGGCCCAAAATAAAATCCTTCTTTAGTTTTTTTGCCTCTATGTCTTTTTATTTGTGGCCATTTATCTTTATTTCCAATAAAAATAAATGGGAAAGATTTATCATCCCTTAAAAGGATATTAAATTTTGGTTTATATTTTTTTATTAGGTTTGCCTCTAGAAGCAAGGCTTCACTTTCATTAGATGTAGTTGTTATCTCAATTTTTTTTGTTTGAGACAACATTCTTTCTGTTCTTATTATGTGATTTTTTTCTGCAATATAACTTTTTAATCTATTTGGAAGATTTTTTGCTTTTCCAACGTATAATATTTCGTTTTTTGAGTTTAGCATTCTATAAACACCAGGAAGCTTAGGTATTAATGGGAGCTCTTTTTTAATTGCTTCTTTTCCTACATCAGAACTAATCATGACTTCTTTTTTTAGAAATTTGAATTCCTACTGATGAACAATCTTTCATTATTTCTAATTTTTCAATCTGAAGAGTTATTTTATCAATTCTTCTATCTTTAAATAGCTCATCAAAAACGTCTTCAGCTAATGTTTCAAGAAAGTTATAATGTTTATTTTTAACCAGTTTTTTAATTAATTTTACAATTTTGGAATAATTAACAATTGATTTAAGATCTTTATCGTTTGATGGCTTTTTATCTTCATAATTTACCTCGAGGGTAAATTTTACTTTTTGTGGTTTTTCCTTTTCAAAGTCATAATAACCAAGTTTTAGATCTAATAATAAATCTTTAATTAAAACTTTTTTTTCGTAATTAAATAAACTCTTATTTTTATCTATCTTAACTACTTTAAGATTATTTTTTTTCATTCTTTTAATCCCAATATATCAGGAGTTTGCCAGTTTAAACTTTGACCACTATCGACTGATATTACTTGCCCTGTAATAGATCTATTTTTAATAAAAAAGTCAACTGCATTACAAATTTGTTCAACATCCACTTGTCTTTTAAGAGGAGTTGCCATGTATTGTTTTTTGAAGTGTTTTTCAGATTGTCTTTTATTTTTTAAAGTAGGACCAGGCGCTATTCCATTTACTCTTATATTGGGCGCCAAACTCATTGCGCTGGTCTTGGTTAGTGTATAAAGACCGGTTTTACTTATTGTATAAGAAAAAAAATATGGTGTTAGTTTAAAAACCCTTTGATCGATAATATTAATTATATTGTTATTTTTGCCTTTAATATTTTTGGCAAATTCTTTTGATAAGAGCGCTGGTGCTCTTAAATTAGTCCTTAAATGTCGACCCCAACTATCGGTAGTAAAATTTTCAAGCTTATCATTTTCAAATAAAGACGCATTGTTAATTAAGCAATCAAAATATTTCAAATTAGATTTAGCAAATTTTAAGATTTTTTTTACATCCGTTTCTTTGCTTAAGTCACCTCTAATAAGATAAACTTTGGTTTGATTTTTTGACAGTTCTCTTTTTAATTTTTCAGCTTTAGATTTAGATTTGTTAAAATGTATAACAATTTCAGCTTTCGGGCTTGAAAGTTTTTTAGCAATTGCTGCCCCAATACGAGTAGCACCCCCAGTAATTATTATTTTATTTGCTTCCACTTTTTCTTTCCTTTTTGTGCTCTAGTTCCAGGCATTCCCATGGTTGATCTTCCTTTAGGATAGAGTTTATTTTTAACATCGTACTGTCTTATTTTAGGATTTAAAGTAATTTCTAGTTCTGTACTTTCTAGTTTTCTTATTTCATCTCTTATTTTTGCAGCTTCTTCAAATTCTAAATTAGATGCAGAATCTTTCATCTTTTTGTTTAATGCTTTTAAGTGTTTTTTAAGGTTTCCACCAATATTTGAACCTTCACTCACTTTTACATAATCTTTTTCATAAACACTTTCTAAAATATCGCTAATTTCTTTTTTTACTGTTTTTGCGTCAATATTATTTTTTTTATTATAATTAAGCTGTATTTGCCTTCTCCTATCCGTTTCTTTGATTGCTTTTTTTATACTCTTGGTTTCTTTGTCAGCGTAAAGAATAACTTTTCCTTCAACATTTCTTGCGGCTCTACCTATAGTTTGGATAAGTGAAGTTTCAGATCTTAAGAAACCTTCTTTATCAGCATCCAATATGCCAACCAAAGCACATTCTGGTATGTCTAATCCTTCTCTTAGCAGGTTTATTCCAACCAAAACATCAAATACTCCCATTCTTAAATCTCTCATGATTTCAATTCTCTCAAGAGTATCAATGTCTGAGTGCAAGTATCTTACTTTTATTCCATTTTCGTGAAGATACTCAGTCAAATCTTCTGCCATTTTTTTGGTTAATGTTGTTACCAATACTCTGAAATTTTTCTCAACAATTTTTTTACATTCGTGCATTAAATCATCAACCTGATTTTTTGCAGGTCTAATTTCTACGTTTGGATCTATAAGGCCGGTAGGTCTTATTACTTGATCAATAAATTTTCCTTTAGTTTGTTCTAACTCCCAAGGGCCAGGAGTAGCAGAAACAAAAACTGTTTGAGTTCTCATCATATCCCATTCTTCAAATTTAAGCGGTCTATTATCCATGCATGATGGAAGCCTAAATCCATATTCTGCAAGAGTACTTTTTCTAGATCTATCACCTTTAAACATACCATTTAACTGAGGGACAGTTACATGTGACTCATCTACGAATACTAAAGTATTATCTGGAAAGTATTCGAATAGAGTAGGAGGTGGTTCTCCCGTTTTTCTACCAGATAAAAATCTTGAGTAATTTTCAATTCCAGCACAAGAGCCAGTTGCTTCTATCATTTCTAAATCAAATTTAGTTCTTTCTTCTAACCTTTGTGCTTCAAGCAATTTATTTTCAGCCTTGTGTTTTTTTAAAGTTACTTCTAATTCTTTCTTAATATTTATAATTGCCTGTTCTACAGTTGGTTTAGGAGTTATGTAATGGCTATTTGCATAAATTTTTATTAAGTTTAATTCTCTGACTTGATCTCCAGTTAATGGATCAAACTCTTCAATTTTTTCTAATTTTTCACCAAACAAACTTAATCTCCATGCTCTGTCTTCAAGGTGCGAAGGAAAAATTTCAAGATATTCCCCTCTAGCTCTAAAGGTACCTCTGTAAAAATTTTGATCATTTCTTTTATATTGAAGAGCAACTAAAGATTTAATTATTTGTTCTCTGTTATAATCATAGTTTTTTTGTAACGTTAAAGTCATCTTGCTATATGCTTCAACTGATCCAAGACCATAAATACAAGATACACTAGCTACAATTAAAACATCATCTCTTTCTAAAAGAGATCTCGTAGCGGAATGTCTCATTCTATCTATCTGTTCATTAATTGAAGCTTCTTTTTCGATATAAGTGTCTGATCTAGGCACATATGCTTCAGGCGTATAATAATCGTAATAAGAGACAAAATATTCAACAGCATTATCAGGAAAAAAACCTTTCATTTCACCGTAAAGCTGAGCTGCAAGTGTTTTGTTTGGAGCTAAAATTAAAGCCGGTCTGTTAGTTGCTTCAATCACTTTGGCCATAGTAAAGGTTTTTCCTGATCCTGTTACTCCAAGAAGAACTTGATTGAATTCTCCTTTGTTTGCGCTTTGGACCAATTTTTTTATAGCCTCTGGCTGGTCTCCAGCAGGTTTAAAATCAGATTTAATTTTAAATTTTTTACCACCTTCAAGTTTTCCACTAATTTTTGGATTTTTACTCTGAATATCTGTAATTAAATCTTGATAAGTATTTTCCATATATTAAACAAGGTATTAGAATAATTTTATATTTCAATGAGCATAATATCAGATAGTTTAAAAAGAATTAAACCATCTCCAACTATAGCTGTTACTCAAAAAGCCAGAGAATTAAGAGCAGCAGGAAAAGATGTAATAGGTCTAGGTGCAGGTGAGCCAGATTTTGATACACCAAATAATATTAAGAATGCAGCAATAAAGGCAATTAGAGGAGGCGATACCAAATATACAGCAGTTGATGGAACGCCAGCTTTAAAAAAAGCAATAATTAAAAAGTTTAAAAAAGAAAATAATTTAAAGTACTCTAACGAAGAAATAACTGTAGGAACAGGCGGCAAACAAGTTCTTTATAATGCTTTTATGGCAACTTTAAATAGAGGGGATGAAGTGATTATTCCAGCACCTTTTTGGGTTTCTTATCCTGATATGGTTCTGTTGGCAGGTGGAAAACCAAAAATTGTGAAATGTGATGAGGCAAATAATTTTAAATTAACTCCAAAAAAATTAAAAAAAGTTATTTCTAAAAAAACAAAGTGGTTAATATTAAATTCACCATCAAATCCTACAGGAGCAAGTTATACAAAAGCTGAGATAAAAAAATTATCTCAAGTGTTAATTAAATATAAAAAAATTCAAATTTTAAGCGATGATATCTATGAACATATTACTTACGACAAAGCTAAATTTTTCACTATTGCTCAAATATCCAGTTTAAAAAATAGGACTCTTACTATGAACGGCGTAAGCAAATCTTACGCTATGACGGGATGGAGAATAGGCTATGCAGGTGGGCCAAAAGAAATAATTAAAGCTATTCGTAAAGTTCAATCTCAATCAACATCAAACCCTTCTTCTGTAAGTCAAGCAGCTGCAGTTGAAGCTTTAAATGGAACTCAGAAATTTATAAAAACAAGGTCTAAGGAATTTAAAAAAAGAAGAGATTTTGTTGTTAAGAGCTTAAACAAAATCAAAGGAATTAAATGTTTAACTCCTAATGGTGCATTTTATGTATTTCCAAGTTGTAAAGGTCTTTTAAATAAAAAAACTAAATTAAAAAAAGATACTGATTTTGTTCAAAAGCTACTTGAAAAAGCGAATGTAGCTGTAGTGCAAGGTTCAGCTTTTGGATTAGAAGGCTACTTTAGAATTTCTTATGCAACTTCAATGAAAAATTTAAAAAAGGCTATGGAAAGAATAAAATTTTTTTGTGAAAGTTTAGAAAACTAAACTAGTCCTAATCTAACTACTGATTTAGCATTTTCAGATATGCAACCTTTTGCAGGTTTAAATTTAAAACCTAATAATTCTTCGGCATATGTTGTGTCAGTTTGCATTACAATTCCAAGGTCAGGTATCATTGTTTTAGCACTTGAGTCTAAATAGCTTATTAATTTAACCATAAAATTTGGTAGTTCTTTTTTGGGAAGTTTTTTTGCATACTCAGGCATCGCTTCAGCCATCAATTGAGATAATTCAACTAGTTTTTTTACTTCTTTGCCAACAATTAACCTTCTACCTCCAACTTTGTTATTTCCAATGCAGGCAACATGTGCTTTTGCTATATCTTTTACATCAGAAATTAAAACTGCAAATTTAGGTGCTCCTGGAAATTTACCCTTCATAAATTGTCTTACATATTCGATTGATGTGCCACCTTTTTTATCCAATGCATCACCGAATACCCCACCAGGATTAATTGATGTTAATTTATTTTTTAATCCTTTGCTCTCCATAAAATCCCAAGCAGCTCTTTCAGCTTTTGTTTTCGATAAAAAGTAATCACTTACACCCTCAATCCAATTAACATCTGTCCAATCATTTTCTCCAAATGAATAAGGATTACTTCTATTAGGTTTCCTAAACATTGCTACGATAGAGGAGGTCATAATTATTTGCTCAACATCAGCATTCAAACCAGCATTTAAGACTCTTAAAGTTCCATCTACAGCAACTGGCAATAAACTATCTCTATTATTTGAAACTTTCATAGGAAAAGGAGAAGCAACGTGCATTATATATTTACATCCTTTTGCTGCTTCATTCCATCCGTCATCTTTTAAAAGATCTAACTCAACAAATGATAATTTATCTATTGAAGTATATTTGCTTAAAGTTTCTTTTGTTTGTTCAATTAAATTGTTGTTTCTTACCGTTCCCAAAACTTCATAGCCTGAATTTAATAATTCTATCGCAGTATGCTTTGCAATCCATCCACTAATTCCTGTTAAAAATACTTTTTCACTCATAAATTACTTATATATATATATTTATAATTTAATGTTCGTGCTTTTCAATACCATGTTTTTCTAAAAGATCATGCATTCTTTGATGTTCTTTATATGTTAAGCTATAAAAAATAATTATGGTAACAATTGAACCAACAATTACACCTTGAATAAACCTAAATATTGTTTTTTTATTTCTATCTTTTGTTTCTTGACTCATTTTTTTTCCTCTTTTCTTAGCTTCATAAAATTTATAACCAGCGTAAGAAATTAAAATTACACTTAAAATCCAAGATATTGGGTGATTTGCAACAGCTATAAAAGATCCCCCAAATAATGCAGCTATAAATCCACTTATCCAACATACAGGGCACATAATTTATTGGGATAAAAATTTTTCAGCTTCTAGAGCAGCCATACATCCCATTCCTGCAGCGGTTACAGCTTGCCTAAATATTTTGTCTTTAACATCACCTGCAGCAAAAACACCGGGTATATTAGTTTCTGTTGAGTCATGTTTTGTTTTTAAATAACCTTCTTTATCCATATCCAATTGATCCTTAAATAGTTGAGTTGCTGGATCATGTCCAATTGCAATAAACAATCCATCAATTTTTAATTCATCAATTTTATTCGTTTTTACATTTTTAATTTTTAATCCCTTTACATTTTTAGGATCATTGTCTCCAATAACTTCTTCAACAACACTATCCCAAATAATTTCAATTTTTTTGTTAGCCATTAATTTACTTTGAAGCATTTTTTCAGCTCTTAGAGAATCTCTTCTATGAATTAATTTTACTTTTGAAGCAAATTTTGTAAGAAACATTGCTTCTTCAACTGCAGCATTTCCACCTCCTACGACTGCAACAGTTTTTTCTTTGAAGAAAAATCCATCACATGTTGCGCAGGCCGATACTCCAAATCCTCTAAACTTTTTTTCAGACTCAATATTTAACCATCTTGCTTGAGCTCCAGTAGAAATAATAATTGAATCAGCAGTGTATTTTTGACCACCATCTCCTATAGCTTCAAATGGTTTAGATTTTAAATTTACCGAAGAGATGTGATCTTCAATCATTTCTGTACCAACAGCTTTAGCTTGATCTCGCATTTGTTCCATCAGCCACGGTCCTTGAATTACCTCTGCAAAACCAGGATAATTTTCAACATCAGTTGTAGTTGTTAATTGACCTCCTGGCTCCATTCCAGAAACCATTATTGGTTTCAGCATTGCTCTAGCAGCATAAACTGCAGCCGTATATCCTGCCGGTCCGGATCCAATTATTAACACTTTTGTGTGTTTAGTTGGATTTTGATTCATATCAAAGCTATATAGTAATTAATGGGCAAATTAAAAGGGTTATTGTTAACAGAAGGATTACACGGCATGATTAGCCAAGTTGAAGGGTTGGCTAAAGCTTTAGAACTAGATTATTTTCACGAAAAAGTTGAATTGAATAATTTTTGGAATTTAATTCCACCAAGTCTTACACCAGTAAGTAAATTTATTTTCAAAAATAAAATAAATAAAGAATTTGATATAATTATTTCTTGTGGCAGAAAAAGCGTTGTTCCTTCAATATATTTAAAAAAAAACTCTAAAAAAAAAATAATAAATATTCATATTCAAAATCCCCTCGTGTCTCTAGAAAACTTTGACTATGTAGTTTCCCCAGAACATGATGGCCTTAGCGGAGCAAATGTCATAAATTCAAAAGGTGCCATTCACTATTTAACCTTAAATGAAATAAATAATGAAAAGAATTATTTAGAAAATAAATTAGATAAAGATAAAGATATAATTGCCTTAATTTTAGGTGGGCCAACAAAGCACTATGACTATAACAATGAAAATATCATAGAAATATTTTCCAAAGTAAATAAGCATTTAATCGAAAATAATTTACAATTAATCTTTATTCCTTCTAATAGGACACCAAAAGAAATAATTACTTTTGCAAAAGAATATTTTAACAAAAACCGTTTAATTATAGAAACTGTTGATAAAAAGGCTTACTTGTCCTCCTTAGCTTTATCAAAATACATAGTTGTAACATGTGATTCTAGTTCAATGATTTCAGAAGCGGCATTAACTGGAAAACCTGTTTATGTCGCAATGATACAACCAAAGAGAAATGATAAAAGATTCAAGAAATTTAGAAGTTTATTTGAAGAATTAAACATTATAAAAGAACTAGGAAATGAATTAACCACTTGGAGCTATAAAAGCCTGGATGAAACTAGCAGAGTAGCTTCAAAAATTAAGGAACAGTTAAAATAAATGTCGTTTTTAGATTCAATAACTAATAATTCAAAAAGATTTGACAATCCTTTTGTTCATTGGGAGCTAAATAAACCATTAACTGCTGAACAAATAAATGAAATAATTAATGCAGATATAGCTAATCCAATTGAACATAATTTGAATTATGATGGCACAAGAGCAATTGATGGTGGCGAAGGGAAATTTAGAGAAGGAATTTCTGATGGAGGTAAGGCTTTAAAATTTAGATGTTTTATAACTAAAGAGAATTCAAATAAATTTCCAAATTTAATAAATTTTATTAAAGAACTTCAAAATAAAAAAACTTATGAAAAAATTTCAAGTCTCATTGGAAAAGATTTATCCAACAGTTATGTTAGAGTTGAAGTTATATGTGATAGAAAAGGTTTTTGGCTTAAACCACATTGCGATATAAAGGAAAAGCTTATTTCATGCTTGCTTTTCGTAAATAAATTTAATGAAAATGAGGATTTGGGTACTGATTTTTATGATAGTGAATTAAAAAAAGTCAAAACCCTTCCTTATAGAGATAACTATGGATATTTCTTTTCAAGCGGGCCAAATACTTGGCATGGAATGGAAAAAAAAGAAATTGTAAAAGAAAGACGGTGTCTCCAGGTAAATTATGTTACATTTAAAACTGACTGGAAGGTAGAAGGCTAAATTTCTTGTAAAGATCTGACATCTATTTTTTTTGTTTTTAACGATTTAATAGCATCTAAACAAGCATAAGCAGTTGACATATTTGTACAATATGGAACTTTATTTATTAGGGTTGATCTTCTTAAAGATGTAGAGTCTTGAATACGGTGAGCACGTTTTCCACCTCCAGTATTAATCACTAATGCAATTTTTTTTGAATTTAACACATCAATAATATGTGGTGAGCCTCCACTAACTTTATTTATTTTTTTACACTTAATTCCATTTTTAATAATTCTATTTGCGGTACCCTCAGTAGCACATAATGTAAAACCTAATTTTACTAATTGTTTTGCCAAGTCCACTCCTTCATTTTTATGTCTATCTTTAAGAGATATAAATGCTAATCCCTTAGTTGGTAAAGAATTTTGCGAAGCAATTTGACTTTTAGCATATGCTAAACCAAAATCTTTATCAATTCCCATTACTTCTCCTGTTGATTTCATCTCAGGACCAAGTAAAACGTCAACGTTTGGAAATTTATTAAATGGAAAAACAGCTTCTTTAACAGCAAAAATATTTTTATTTCTATCTTTTAAATTAAATTTTTTTAATTTTTCGCCAGCCATTATTCTTGATGCAATTTTGGCTAAAGGAATTCCTTTAGCTTTAGAAACAAAAGGTACAGTTCTACTGGCTCTTGGATTAACTTCGATGATGTAAATTTCATCATTTTTAATTGCGAACTGGACGTTCATAAAGCCCTTAACTTTTAATGCTAATGCTAGTTTTTTAGTTTGATTATTAATTTCATCAATTAATTCTTTTTTAATAGCTACTGGAGGTATGCAGCACGCTGAATCTCCAGAATGAATTCCAGCCTCTTCGATATGCTGCATAACTCCAGCGACAAAAACATCCTTGCCGTCAGATATCGCATCAACATCTACTTCCATTGCATTATTAATAAACCTATCAATTAAAATTGGATTATTTTCTGCAGCCTTAAACGCTTCTTGAACAAAATCTTTAAGCTGGCTTTTTTCATGGACTATTTCCATAGCTCTACCTCCCAGTACATAAGAGGGCCGCACAACAAGCGGCAAACCTATTTGAGATGCTATTTTTATTGCTTCATCGTATGTTTTAGCTATTCCACTATCTGCTTGTTTTAATTTTAATTTAATTAAAAGTTTTCTAAACCTGTCTCTGTCCTCTGCTAAATCAATTGATGAATATTGAGTACCTATAATTGGTAAAGAATTATTATGAAGAAATTTTGCTAATTTAATTGGAGTTTGACCTCCAAATTGTGTAATTATCCCTATTAAATTTCCTTTTGATTTTTCTTTTAAAATTATGTTGTGAACATATTCTTCAATCAAAGGTTCAAAATATAATCTATCACTTGTATCGTAATCAGTTGAAACAGTTTCTGGGTTACAGTTGATCATTATTGTTTCAAATCCAGATTCTTTTAAAGAATAACTTGCTTGGCAACAACAGTAATCAAACTCAATTCCTTGACCTATTCTATTTGGTCCACCACCTAAAATAATAATTTTACTTTTTTTAGAAGGATCTGCCTCACATTCCATGTTTAATGAAAAATTTCTTTGATACGTTGAGTACATGTAAGGAGTGAAGGATTTAAATTCTGCTGCACATGTATCTACTTTTTTGAATACAGGAAAAACTTTTAAAGAAATTCTTTTTTTTCTAACGATTTTTTCTTTTAAATTTGTTAGTTGAGATAATTTTTTATCAGAGAATCCTATTGATTTAATTCGATTAAATTCATTAAAGTTTTTAGGCAGACCTTTTTTGGAGATTTTATTTTCTTCATCTACAATTTCCTTAATTTGTTCTAAGAACCAAGGATCTACTTTTGATAATTTATATATTTTCTTTAAATTTATTTTTTTTCGTATTGCTTCTGCAATTAGTAAAATTTTATTTGGGATATTAGTTTTTAATTTTTTTTCAATATTATTCTTATTTAAATCAAAAATTCTATCTAGACCTGAAAAACCAATTTCTAAAGATACTAAGGCTTTTTGAAGAGATTCCTTAAAGTTTCTTCCAATCGCCATTGCCTCACCGACAGATTTCATTGAAGTACCTAGTATTGCAGGAGAACTAGAGAATTTTTCAAAAGTAAATCTTGGAATTTTAGTTACTACATAATCTATGGTTGGTTCAAAAGATGCAGGTGTAATTTTGGTAATTTCGTTTTTTAATTCGTCAAGCGTGTAACCAACGGCTAGTTTTGCTGCAACTTTTGCAATTGGAAAACCCGTTGCCTTCGACGCAAGCGCTGAAGATCTAGAAACTCTGGGATTCATTTCTATAATTACCATTCTTCCATTTTTTGGATTGATAGCAAACTGTACATTAGAACCTCCGGTTTCTACTCCAATTTTTCTTAAGCATGCAATAGAGGCATTTCTCATAACTTGATATTCTTTGTCAGTAAGAGTTAAAGCTGGAGCTATTGTAATAGAATCTCCTGTGTGAATTCCCATGGGATCTAAATTTTCAATAGAGCATATTATGATACAATTATCTTTTCTGTCTCTAACAACTTCCATTTCAAATTCTTTCCATCCTTCCAAACACTCCTCTACAAGAACTTGATTTACTGGAGACGCATCAAGGCCTTCCTTAACACGTTTAAAAAAATCTTTTTTAGTTTTGGCTATACCACTTCCAAGCCCACCAAGAGTAAATGCAGGCCTGATTATTGCTGGCAATCCAACTTTATTTAAAGATTTCTTAATTTGTTTTACATTGTTAACGATTTCTGATTTTGGGAGATTTAATCCAATATCGCCCATATTTTTTCTAAATTTTTTTCTATCCTCAGCATTAGAAATAGCTTTTGAATTTGCTCCAATTAGTTCAATTTTATATTTTTTGAGCAATCCAATTTTTTCTGCTTTAATTGCTAAATTCAGTGCTGTTTGTCCCCCCATTGTTGGTAATATTGCATCAGGTTTTTCTTTTACTAAAATTTTTTCTAAAATTTCTATTGTTATTGGCTCAACGTAAGTTTTATCTGCAACTCCGGGGTCAGTCATAATTGTTGCAGGATTTGAGTTTATTAGTATTACTTTATAGCCTTCATCTTTTAATGCTTTGCATGCTTGTGTGCCAGAGTAATCAAATTCACAGGCTTGTCCAATAATTATTGGGCCTGCTCCTACTACTAAAATCTTTTTAATATCTTTTCTTTTTGGCATTTTTTTTTACTTCGTTAATAAATTGATTAAATAAATAATGACTATCTTGAGGACCAGGATTTGATTCTGGATGATATTGAACAGAAAAAACAGGTTTATTTTTTAATTTTATTCCTTCTACAGAATTATCAAATAAAGATATATGAGTCATTTCAACATTTTTTGGTAAGCTTTCTTTAACTACTTCAAATCCATGATTTTGACTTGTTATCTCAACCTTACTATTAATTAAATTTTTTACAGGGTGATTAGCACCTCTATGACCCAATTTCATTTTTTTTGTTTTTGCTTTAAGTGCTAAAGCTAGCAATTGGTGTCCTAGACATATTCCAAATATTGGAATATTTGTTTTAATTAATTTTTGAATTATATCGATAGCATATTTTCCTGTTGCAGCAGGATCTCCAGGACCATTTGATAAAAAAATACCATTAGGTTTTAATTCAATAATTTCTTCAGCTTTAAGCTTACAAGGAACTACAATTACTTCACAACTAAAGTTAGAAAAATATCTTAAAATATTTTTTTTAATTCCATAATCAATTGCAACAATTTTGTATTTTTTCTTTTTGTTTTTTTCAAAACCTTTTTCTTTTTTCCAAGTTTTAAAACCTTTCCATATGTATTTCTTTTTGGTTGTAACCACTTTTGCTAAATCAAGGCCATTTAATCCTTGCCATTTAATAGAGCTATTAGTTAATTTTTTTAGATTAAAAATACCTTTATTATCATTGGAAATTGTACCTTTGGGTGCTCCTTTGTCTCTTATAAAATTAGTTAAACTTCTAGTATCTAACCCTGTTATTCCTACAATTTTATTTTTTTTTAGCCAAATATCTAATTTTTTTAAGGATCTATAATTTGATGGATTGGTTATTTCTGTATTAAAAATAACTCCTTTTGTCCAAATTCTGTCTGACTCATGATCTTCTTTGTTAGTGCCAACATTGCCAATGTGTGGAAAAGTAAAATTAATAATTTGTCCAGCATAAGAAGGATCAGATATAATTTCTTGATAACCTGTTAAAGAAGTATTGAAGCAAACTTCTCCTGTCGCAGTTCCTCGGTAACCAATGCCGATACCTTTAAATATTGTTTTATTTTCAAGAACTAAAACGCCCGATGGTAAATGTGAAAAATTTGCTGAGTTTAGATTTTGCTTTTTGTTCAATTACAACTCATGAGTTAAAGGTTAATACAATAAAACCTATTTTTCCGCAACAGCTCTACTGTATATTTTTAAAAAAATTTTTTCTTTTCAACAAAATTTTTTATAGAGTATCGGAAAAAAAATAATGCCATTAAGAGATAAAATTGAAACGGACTACAAAAATAGTCTAAAATCTAAAGATAAAGCGAAAATATCAACTTATAGGTTAATTCTAGCGGGTATAAAAGATTTAGATATTATTAAACGTTCAAGCCCAGACAAAAAAGATACTAATGATGAGGACATTAAAAAGCTATTGAAGAAAATGATCAAGCAAAGATCTGAGTCTATAGAAATGTACAAAAAAAATAATAGAAATGATTTGTTAGAAATTGAAGAGAAAGAAGTCAAAGTTTTATCAGAATATTTACCGAAACAACTATCGGAAGAAGAAACCAAAAGTATATGCAACGAATTAGTAAAAAAAATAGGAGCTTCATCAATTAAAGATATGGGCAAAGTAATGGGAGAACTAAAGAAAAATTATTCTGATAGTATAGACTTTTCCAAAGCAGGAGTGATATTGAAAGAGATTTTAAATAAATGAAATATCCAAAAGAATACTTAGATGAAATAAAATCTAGACTTAAAGTTTCAACAGTAGTTTCAAGAACGGTTAATTTAAAAAAAAGAGGAAAAGAATTTGTAGGACTGTCACCATTTAAAAATGAAAAAACACCTTCATTTACTGTAAATGATGAAAAGGGTTTTTATCACTGTTTTAGCACATCTGAACATGGAAATATTTTTGATTTTCTTATGAAGACTCAGAATTTAAAATTTGGAGAAGCCGTTAAAAGTTTAGCAAGCCTAGCTGGAATGCAACCTTATACGTTTTCAAAAGCTGATGAGGAAAGAGAGAAAAATCGTGAAAAATACTCTTCAATTTATAATAAATATGTTGAGCACTATCATAATGAGTTGATTAATAATGAAAATTCAAAAAGTGCAATTGAATATTTAAAAAAAAGAAAAATTTCATTTGAACAAATAAAAAAATTCAAAATAGGTTTTGTTGAGAAAAATCCAAATTTTTTTGAAATTCTTAAAAAAAATTTTGAAGAGAAAAATATAATTGACACAGGTTTATTTTATTTTGATGAAATGAAAAAAAAGCATATTGAAAGATTTAGAGAAAGAATTATTTTTCCAATAAATAATATTTCAGGAAAACCGATAGCCTTAGGTGGTAGAACAATTCAAAATAGTAATTTTTTAGCAAAATATATTAATTCTCCAGAAACAATTTTTTTTAAGAAGGGTTCAAACTTATATAACTTAGACCTCGTAAGAAAATTATCTAACAAAGTAAACAATGTTTTTTTAGTAGAAGGATATATGGACGTTATTGGTTTAAGCAATAATGGAGTTGAAAATGCTGTAGCAAACTTAGGAACTTCATTAACTGAAAGACAAATTTTAGTTTTAAATCAATTTTTTGAACATATAATTATTTGTTT
>CACDDB010000011.1 GCA_902551445.1 uncultured Pelagibacteraceae bacterium
GTGGAAGACCGTATCCTCTATAACCCATTGCAATTTTTGCGACTAGTCTTAAATGACTTGTTACTAGTTTCTCAGCAGATTTAACATTTCCTGTAGACTTCCAGTTTTTTGCCAGCATATATTCTTCCTCAGCATCCAACATAGGAAACTTTTTTATTTGAGAAAGGTATGCAGAAAGCCCTCCTTCATTTGAAAGAGCTGGTAACTTGTAAGTTGTATCTGTCATTGTGCTATTTATTTAATAAATATTTCTAATATTACAATCGTTTTATTTACATGTGTTTCTTAACTTTTTTAAAATTATATCTAAATCTTTTGGTAAATTTGACCAAAAATCAATTTGTTTTCTAGACGAAGGATGTATAAACCCTAATTCTTTTGCATGTAAAAATTGTCTATCTAAATTTTTAATAATTTTTTCTATTGATGGATCTATATTTTTAAATTTTTTATATTTTTTTTTATATTTTTTATCTCCTAAAATATTATTTCCTTTATGTTTCATATGCACTCTTATCTGGTGGGTTCTTCCAGTTTTTAATCTGCATTCAATTAAGCTAAAAGTCGGTATTTTATCACTTTCAAAAACTTCAATAGTTTTGTAGGTTGTAATTGCCCTTTTTCCTTTTGTTAATCCTACTTCCATAAGTTGTCTATTTTTTGAACTTCTTTTTATTAATGTTTCAATTTTTCCACTTTGAGGTCGTAACTTACCCCAAATAAGTGCTTGATAAACTCTTTTTATTGAATGTTTATTAAACTGAGCGGATAAATATTCATGTGTTTTATTATTTTTTGCAACAACAATTAAACCAGAAGTATCTTTATCAATCCTATGAACTATTCCAGGTCTCAGCTCATCTCCAATATTTGATAATTTTCCATCACCGTAATTCATCAAAGCATTAACTATAGTATTTTCATAATTTCCAGGTCCAGGGTGCATCGATATTCCAGAATTTTTGTTTATTACAATTAAATCTTTATCCTCATGAATAATATTTAATTTGTAATTGTAAGGTTTTAATGAAGAAATTTTTGGCATAGGTATTTCTAGAAAAATATTATCCCCATCAGATACTATCTTTGAAGGATCTGTTAATATTTTTTTGTTTAACTTAAGTTTATTATTAAGAATTAAATTTTTTATTCTAGTTCTACTAAGCTCTTTTTCTTTATTACTAATAAAGGAGTCTATTCTTATTTTTTGATCGTTTTTTTCTACAATTATATTAATGAAATTTTTCATAAATTATAATAATAATACTATATGCGCTCGTAGCTCAACTGGATAGAGCGCCAGATTTCGGCTCTGGAGGTTCAGGGTTCGACTCCTTGCGGGCGCACCAAACTATTCACCTATATTTATTAAGGTTCCTCTTTTACGTGCTTGTCCAAAAGAATAGTAAAAAAGTGTTATTGCTGATACTAAATAAATTCCATTTAAATAAAATGCATACATTATATTTTTATAGTTTACTGTTTGGTCGATCAAAATGCTTCTAGCTTCTTCAAAGATATAAACAAGCGGTAAAGAGTACGCTATTTTTTGAAAAAACTCAGGTAAAATTTCTACTGGATAGTAAATACAACCAAAAGGAGCTAATAAAAACATAGTAGACCATGCAATGTTTTCAAAAGAAGGACCAAATCTTAATAATCCTGCTGAAACTAGTATTCCAAGAGTAATCCCAAATATGTATAGACTTAAAAAAAGAAAAAACAAATGTATGCCAAGGTCTAATAAAGATATTCCAAAAAGAGGTGAGGTCAGCAATATTGCGGGCACAAGTCCAATCAATGCTCTGATTAAAGCTGTAATAATAAGAGAAGTAATTATTTCGCCAATTTTAATTGGCGCTATGAATAAATTTGTAAAGTTTCTACTCCAAATCTCCTCTAAAAATAACATATTAAAACCAATACTTGTTCTAAAAAGAAAATCATAAAGAATTGCACAAGTTAAAATTACACCGACAGCATTATTATAATATGTACTGTGGTTCGAAAAAAAGTTTGAAATAAATCCCCACAAAGTTATTTGAATTGATGGCCAATAAATTAAATCCAAAACTCTAGGAAAAGATCTGGTAATTAAATAGAAGTGTCTTAAAAAAAGCCCATAAATCCTAATTAAGCTCATATTCACTCCTTGAAAGTTTTAAAAAAACTTCTTCCAGGTTTTTTCTACCATGTTTTTCTACGAGCTTATTTGGATGACCTTCATCTATAATAATACCATCTTTCATCATTAGTACTGTTTTACACAACCTAGTTACTTCACTCATATTGTGTGATGCTAATAAAATTGATATTTTTTTATCTTTTCTATAATTTTCTAAAAAATTTCTAACAAAGTCACCAATTTCTGGATCAAGTGAAGCTGTAGGCTCATCTAAAAATAATACAGTAGGATCATTAATCAAAGCTTTTGCTAAACTAACTCTATTTTTCTGTCCAGATGAAAGCTCTCCCGTTATTCTGCTTAATAAATTTTCTAGTCTTAATTTTTCAGTAAGATACTCAATTCTATTTTTTATATTAGAGACATTATATAATTTGCAATAAACAACTAAGTTTTGTTTTACTGTAAGTTTTTTTGGTAATTCAATATAGGGAGAAATAAAATTTATTTTTTTTAAAGTTTCTATCCTGTTTTCTTCAATTTTTTTTCCATCTATTAAAATTTCTCCATTACTAGGCTTTAACAATCCAAGCATCATACCAATTGTTGTAGTTTTTCCAGATCCATTTGGTCCTAAAAGTCCTAAGATTTCATTTTTTTTAATATTAAATGAAATACCTTTTACAGCTTCTTTAGAGCCGTATTTTTTTTTTAAATTTTTTACTTCTACTAAGTTTTCCATTAAAATTTTGATGCTCTAATTAGTCTATCATTGATTGCTTCGCCAAATCCTACTCCAGGAATTTTTTCTACTGCAATACTTTTGAATTTCTTTTTTTTTATCATTCTAAGTGTTTTATATAAGTTTTTTGCCGCTTCTTTAAGATTTTTTCTTTTACTTAAATAATAATAATTTTTATCAGATAGTTTTCTTTTTTTAATTAGCATAAACGCCTCATTTATATTTGGTTTTTTCACATTTAGTCTAATTGGAATTCCAGGTGAATAATGAACTTTTCCTTGGCCAGGCATAGTAATTTTTTTATTTTTTTTATTAAACTTAAGATTAGTTTTAAAAACTTTATTTATTTCACTTACTTCTATTCCACCTAATCTTAGTATTTGTGGTTTATTAACTAAACTTACAATAGTAGATTCTAAACCAATTTTTGAACTCCCACCATCAAGGACAAACTTAATTTTTTTTCCAAATTCGTCAACGACGTCTTTCTTGGTCACAGGACTAATCCTAGTAGAAATATTTGCACTTGGGGCAGCTAGAGGGTAATTTAATTTTTTTAAAAGTTTTTTTGTTAATATATGTCTTGGAAATCTTACTGCCAAAGTTTTTTTGTTATTTGTTACATTTTTTGAAATTTTGTTATTTTTTTTTAACTTTAAAACAAATGTAATTGGACCTGGACTGAACTTTTTAAAAAGATAAAAAAAATTTTCATTTAATTTACAATCATTTTTAAGCATTTTAAGGCTAGCATAATGAACTATTAATGGATTTTTTTTTGGTCTTTTCTTAAGTTTAAATATTTTAGATGTAGCTTTGTCAGAATAAGCATTAGCAGCCAAACCATACACAGTTTCGGTAGGAATACCAATACAATCTCCTTTATTCAGCAGGTGTATAGATTTTTTAATATTTGAAAGATCTTTATTCATGTAATAATAGCAACTATTATATGAAAGATAAAATTTTGCCAGATGATATTAATTCCAGAACATTAGATGAGCTTAAATATATAGCAAATAAAATAATTGAAAAACTTGAAAGAGAAAAAAACTTGGATGAATTAACTGAGGACTATAAAAAATTGATTAAATTAAATAATATTATTGAGAAAAAATTCCAAATCACCTCTAGACAAATTTCAAATGAAACAAAAGAAAAGATAAAAAAAATAGTTAGTAAAAATGTTAAAAAAACTAAATAAAGTTGCAAAGCAAACAAATATTTATTTAACTAGTTATTTAAAAAATCAAAATAATACCGAGCTTATCAAGCCAATGAAATATGGCTTGGTACCAGGTGGAAAAAAAATTAGGTCTAAAATTTTAATAGATGTAGGAAAAATATTTGGAATAAATAATAAAAGCCTTATTCAAATTGGTGCGGCAGTTGAATGTATTCATGCATATTCTTTAATTCACGACGATTTGCCATGCATGGATAACGATGATTTAAGAAGAGGAAAACCATCAACTCATAAAAAATTTGGAGAAGCAACAGCAGTGCTTGCTGGAAATTCTTTGCTAACTCTAGCATTTGAAATTTTAAGTAATAAAAAACTGAAATTAAGCAATGATATTAAAGTAAAACTTATTAATATTATTTCTGAATTTTCTGGGCATTCTGGAATTGCGGGAGGTCAATTTTTAGATTTAAATTTTGAAAAAAAAAAAATACCTTTGAATAATATTATTAGAATGCAAATAAAAAAAACAGCCAAACTATTTATTTTTTGCTGTGTTACTCCTGTATTAATTTCAAAAAAACATAAACAAATAAATAACTTCAAAAAATTAGGAAGTGATATAGGTTTACTTTTTCAAATTGTTGATGATTTAATTGATTATAGAGGTAGCTCGAAAGCAGCAGGAAAAAAAACAAAAAAAGATTTAAAAAAAGGTAAAGCAACACTGATTAATTTTCTTGGATATAACGACACCCTTGTGTATGTTGATAATTTAAAAAATAAAATATTTAACAAATTAAATAAATTTGGAAAAAAATCTGAGAGTTTAAAAGAAACAATAAATTTTATAATTGACAGAGAAAGATGAAAAAAAAAAATATTTATTTAGATAAAGTAAACTTTCCCTCTGATATAAAAAATCTTTCTAATGCAGAATTAAAAATTTTATCGGATGAAGTTAGAACAGAGATGATAGATGCTGTTTCTGAAACAGGGGGACATCTTGGAGCAGGACTAGGTGTTGTTGAATTAACTGTTGCACTTCACTATATTTTTGATGCTCCAAATGATAAAATAGTTTGGGATGTAGGACATCAATCTTATCCACATAAAATATTAACTGGTAGAAAAGATAAAATTAGAACTTTAAGAAAAGGTGAAGGACTTTCAGGATTTACAAAAAGATCCGAAAGTGAATATGATCCTTTTGGTGCAGCTCATAGTTCCACTTCTATATCTTCAGCACTTGGAATAGCTGTTGCAAATAAACTTTCAAAAAATTCTAATAATGTAGTTGCTGTAATCGGAGACGGAGCGATAAGTGCAGGTATGGCTTATGAAGCAATGAATAATGCTGGATACAACAAAACAAAATTGATTGTGGTTTTAAATGATAATGACATGTCAATAGCAAAACCAGTTGGAGCAATGAGAACTTATTTGGCAAAAATGTTATCAGGGAAAATTTATTTTAGTTTGAGAGAAACAATCAAATTAATTACTTCAGCTTTTTCAAAAAGATTTAGCAGCAAAGCAGCTAAAGCAGAAGATTTTTTAAGATCTGCTGTTACTGGTGGAACATTATTTAATTCTCTAGGTTTTTATTACATTGGTCCAATCGATGGACACGATCTAGATACATTGATTTCAGTGTTGGGAAATGCCAAAGAGTCAAATTATAATGGACCAATTATGATACATATAAAAACCAAGAAAGGAAAAGGATACGAATTTGCAGAAAAATCTGAAGATAAGTTTCACGGAGTATCTAAATTTAATGTACAAACAGGAGAACAAGAAAAATCAAAATCAAACAAACCTTCATATACAAAAGTTTTCGCAAATACTCTCATTAAACACGCTGAAAATGATAGCAAGATAATAGGTATAACAGCAGCGATGCCATCGGGAACAGGTATGGATTTATTTGGAAAAAAATTCCCCAATAGGATGTTTGATGTAGGGATTGCTGAACAACATGCTGTTACTTTTGCTGGAGGTTTAGCAACAGAGGGATATAAACCATATGCTGCTATTTATTCAACATTTTTACAAAGAGCTTATGATCAAGTAGTTCACGATATAGCTATTCAAAGTCTTCCAGTAAGATTTGCAATAGATAGAGCAGGACTAGTTGGCGCTGATGGACCAACTCATGCGGGCTCTTTTGATATTACTTACTTATCAACTCTTCCAAATTTTGTAGTCATGGCAGCAAGCGACGAAGCAGAATTAGTAAAAATGATAAACACTTCAGTATATATTAATGATGGACCATGTGCATTTAGATATCCAAGAGGAAACGGAATAGGAGTTGAATTACCAAATATAAATGAAAAAATTCAAATTGGAAAAGGTAGGGTTATCAAAGAAGGAAAGAATATTGCAATTATTAATTTTGGAGCAAGATTACAAGAATGTTTAATTGCTGAAGAAAGTTTAAGTAAAAAAGGAATATATCCCACTATTATTGATGCTAGATTTGCTAAGCCATTAGATGAAAATCTTATATGGCAAGCAGCTACAAATCACGAGTCTATTATTACAATTGAAGAGGGGTCTATAGGTGGATTTGGATCTCATGTAAGTCATTACTTGTCAGAAAACAATTTATTAAATGGAAGATTGAAGTTTAGATCAATGATCTTGCCAGATAAATTTATAGATCAGGACAAACCTGAATTGATGTATAAATATGTAGGTTTAGACTCTAAAGGCATTGAATTAAAAGTAATTGATCTATTAAATTCAAATATTATTTTACAAAAAAAAAATTAACTTTGGCATTGAGCTTTGTTCATTAAGTAATGATCCAAAATAACACAATGCATCATTGCTTCTCCTATAGGCACTGCCCTAATACCAACGCATGGATCATGCCTTCCTTTTACTGATATATTTGTATTTTTTCCAAATTTGTCTATTGTTTTTCTTGAACTCAAAATTGAAGAAGTTGGCTTTACTGCAAAAGATATTATAATTTCTTGTCCACTAGAAATACCACCAAGTATTCCACCTGCATTATTTGATATAAATTTTATTTTTTTACCTTTTTTAATAATTTCATCAGAGTTTTGTTCTCCAGTTAATTGAGCAGAATTCATTCCTGAGCCAATATTTACTCCTTTGACAGCATTAATACTCATCATTGCGGATGCCAAATCCATATCCAGCTTAGAATAAATTGGTGCTCCTAAGCCTATTGGCACTCCTCTAGCCCTAACTTCAACAACTGCGCCACATGAAGATCCAGCCTTTCTAATTGCTAATAAATACTTTTCCCATAATTTTATTATAGATCTATCTGGACAAAAGAAAGGATTTTTGTCTATTGTTTTGTCGTTCCATTTTTTAGGATCACAACCAAGTATTCCAAGTTGAGTGACAGCTCCTTTTACTTTATATTTTTTTCCTATTTTATTTTCTAAAACTTTTTTTGCTACAGCGCCAGCGGCTACTCTTGCAGCAGTTTCTCTAGCTGACTGTCTTCCACCACCTTTATAATCTCTAATTCCATATTTTTTAAAATATGTATAGTCTGCATGACCTGGTCT
Organism: uncultured Pelagibacteraceae bacterium; assembly: GCA_902551445.1. Lineage (GTDB taxonomy): Bacteria > Pseudomonadota > Alphaproteobacteria > Pelagibacterales > Pelagibacteraceae > Pelagibacter. The sequence continues at coordinate 7,608 of CACDDB010000011.1, forward strand.
AAATTTATTTTTTATAGTTTCATAATCCCTAGATCTCATATCTTTGTTATAAATAATCATTGATATTGGTGTACCTGTAGTTTTACCTTCAAAAATTCCAGATAATATCTCTACTTTGTCATCTTCTTTTCTTTGCGTTGTAAATTTTGATTGTCCTGGTTTTCTTTTGTTAAGCTCAATCTGGATATCATTTTCCTTAATTTTTATATTAGGAGGACAGCCATCAACCACACATCCTATGGCAGGTCCATGAGATTCCCCCCAAGTTGTGAATCGAAATAACTTTCCAAAAGTATTAAATGACATTAAATATATTATATAAGTTATTTTGTTGAAATTATGAATGAAAAAAACTCGCTTGGACTGGATAATTGCTTTAAGGATCTAGCTGATCCAATAATTCTTTTTAAAGAATGGTTTAATGAAGCCAAAAAAACAGAGATTAACGATCCAAACGCAGTAGCTTTGGCTACAGCAGATAAAAAAGGTTTTCCAGATGCAAGAATGGTTTTATTAAAAAACTTTAGTAGTAAAGGATTTATTTTTTATACAAATTTTAACAGTAAAAAAAGTACCGACCTAAAAGATAATCCAAATGCAGCCCTATGCTTTCATTGGAAGAGTCTTTTAAGACAAATTAGAATTTTAGGGAAAATTTTAAAAGTTTCAGATAAAGAAGCTGACGAATATTTTGCAACAAGATCTTACGGTAGTAGGATTGGCGCATGGGCTTCAAAGCAAAGTTCAATTTTGAAAAACAGAGATGAGTTATATAAATCAATTAAAGATTATAAAAAAAAATACCAGATTGAAAATAATGTTCCAAGACCAGATTACTGGTCAGGATGGAACCTGAATCCTAACATCATAGAGTTTTGGCTTGATGGAGAGGATAGGATTCATCAAAGATTAAAATATATTAAAAAAGATAATGGAAACTGGGATAAATTTTTACTAAATCCTTAAAAATTTCTTTCTAAACTAAAAGATGTTAAACTTTGAAGTATTTCTTTTTCTTTTGTGAAATCAAATACACTTAATGAGTTTGAAGCAAGATTTATAAAATGCTCAGCTTTTTTGTGACACTCAAAAATTATACTGTATTTTTTAATCATTGCTAAAACAATTTTAAATTCTTCTTCTGATCTTTCTTTTTTTTTAAATAGATCTTTTAATTTTTTTTTTTCATCATTTTTTGATTTTTGATATAGAAGTATTATAGGTAGAGTTATTTTACCTTCATAAAAATCATTTCCAATATCTTTACCAAATAATTTTAATTCGGAGTTATAATCCAAGGTATCGTCAGCTATTTGAAATGTTAGACCCAAATTTTTTCCATAAAACTCTAAAGCATCTTTAATTTTATTTTCTTTATTTGCTATTATTGATCCAACTTTAGTTGCCGCAGCAAACAAAGAAGCAGTTTTAGCTGATATTATTTTTAAATATGTTTCTTCCAACATATCAATTTCATTTTCATATTGAAGCTGCAACACTTCTCCTTGAGAGATTTCAGCAGAAGTAGATGAAAGAAGTTTTAAAACTTCATTGTTTCCGTCTTCAACCATCATTTCAAAACATCTGCTCAACAAGTAATCTCCAACTAGAATTGATGATTTATTTCCCCAAATATGATTTAAAGTTTTTTTTCCTCTTCTGGTTTCTCCGTTATCAATAACATCATCATGCATTAGTGTTGCCGCGTGTATTAATTCTACACAAGCAGCTAGGTTAATATCTCTTGATCCCTTCGTGTATCCACAAATTTTCGCTGAAATAAGAGTGAGTAATGCCCTTAGTCTTTTGCCTCCTGTTCTAAGATGATATTTTGTCATTTCATCTACCAACTCTACTTTACTTAATAATTTTGTTCTGATTTTTTCTTCAACTAAAATTAGCTTTTCATCTACAGAATTTTTAAGCTCCAGATATGAATTGTTTATTCGATTTTTTAACTGAACAACTGTTCCCATATGAATAAGTTAGTACAATTGACACAATATTATACTTATCAATTGACGCACCCAAAACTACAACTATAAAGAGACTTTATATTAAACCAAAAATTTTATAACCATTAGTATGATTTCATTTTTCAAAAAAAAGAAAATTGTTCCACATATAAAGTTAAATGGAGTGATAGGAAATGTTGGCAAGTTCAAACAAGGAATAGACTTTGCAGGACAAGAGGAAATAATAAAAAAAGCTTTTTCAATTAAAAAAGCTCCTGCAATAGCAATATCAATCAACTCTCCTGGTGGCTCACCTGTTCAATCTCATTTAATACACGATTTAATAAGACAACTGGCCAAAAATAATAAAAAAAAAGTTATAGTTTTTGCTGAAGATGTTGCTGCATCTGGAGGATATTTAATTGCTTGTGCGGGAGATGAAATTTATGCAAATCAAAGCTCAATAATTGGTTCTATAGGGGTTATTTATTCTTCTTTTGGTTTTAAAGAATTAATAAAAAAAATTGGAGTTCAAAGAAGAGTTTATACAGCTGGAAAAAATAAAAGCACATTAGACCCATTTATGGAAGAGAAGCAAGAAGATATAGAAAGGTTAAAAAGTATACAATTAGATTTACACAAAGATTTTATAGAAGTTGTTGAAAAAAGTAGGTCAACTAAATTAAAAAAAGATAAAGGAATTGAATTATTTTCAGGGGAATTTTGGTCGGGAAAAAAATCAAAAGAACTAGGTCTAGTAGATGGAATTGGCAATGCAGATCAAGTACTTAAAGAAAAATTTGGAGAAAATGTTATTATTAAAAAATTTGAAAAACCAAAAGGTTGGTTAGCTAAAAGATTATCATCATCAGAAAATAATGCAGATCAATTGATTAGTATTTTAGAAGAAAGATCTATTTGGCAAAGATATGGTCTCTAAAAAAAAAACAAAAAAAAAAATTCAAACTTTTCAAGATACTATATTAAATCTTCAAAGATACTGGAGCAAAAATGGTTGTATAATTTTACAACCTTACGATATGGAAGTTGGGGCTGGAACTTTTCATCCTGCTACTACACTAAGATCTTTGGGAACTAAACCATGGAAAACAGCATATGTTCAGCCATCAAGAAGGCCCGCAGATGGAAGATACGGAGATAATCCGAACAGACTTCAACATTATTATCAATTTCAAGTGTTAATCAAACCTTCTCCTAAAAATATTAAAAAATTGTATTTAAATAGCTTGAGTGTTATTGGAATAAAACATCAGGAACACGATATTAGGTTTGTAGAGGATGACTGGGAAAGTCCCACGTTAGGTGCAGCAGGTTTGGGTTGGGAAGTGTGGTGTGATGGTATGGAAATTACTCAATTTACATATTTTCAACAGATGGCAGGCATAGAATGTAAACCAATATCTGTTGAACTAACTTATGGACTTGAAAGAATATGTATGTTTACTCAAGAAAAGAAAAATGTATTTGATTTAGTTTGGAATAATGAAGGAATTTTATATAGAGAAGTATTTCATCAAGCAGAAAAAGAATTCTCGGCATATAATTTTGAATATGCAAATACAGAAAATCTTTTTAAAGTATTTGAAATTGTTGAAAAAGAAGCAAAATTATTAGTTGAAAAAAAACTTTCTCTACCCGCATACGATCAATGTTTAAAAGCTAGTCACGTATTTAATTTATTAGATGCTAGAGGGGCAATAAGCGTTGCACAAAGAGCAGAATATATTTCAAAAATAAGAGAACTAACAAAATCAATTGGACAAATTTGGGTAAATAGTCAAAATTAAAAATGTCAGAATTGTTTTTAGAACTATTTACTGAAGAAATTCCCACAAATCTACAAATTAATGCTAGAGAAAATTTAGTAATAAATATTAAAAAATTCTTGGATAAAGAAAATATTTCTTACAAAGGAAAGTCCGAAAGCTATTCAACACCTAATAGACTTATAATTTATTTTGAAAATATTAAACCAAATGTAGTTAAAGAGTCCAAGGAAATCAGAGGCCCAAATATTAATGCCCCAAAAGAAGCTTTGGATGGTTTTGTAAAGTCAAATGAAATAAATAGAAAAAATATATATAAAAAAGAAACAGAAAAAGGTATTTTTTATTTTTTTAAAACCTCTCCTAGTAAAATTAAAACTATAGATTTATTTAAAGAAAACCTAGCTTCTATTTTAGAAAAAATATCTTGGAAAAAATCTATGAAATGGGGTGAAAATGAAATGTACTGGGGAAGACCATTAAAGTCTATATTGTCTGTATTCGGTGGTTCTTTGATAAAGTTTAAGTTTCATCATTTAGAAAGCTCTAATTTTACTTATATAGACAAAGAATTTGAAGATAAAACTAAAAAATTTAATAATTTTAAAGAATACAATGCTTATTTTAAAAAAATAGGAGTAATTCTTAATCACAATTTAAGAAAAAAATCTATTGAAAATCAATTAAATAAAATTTCAAAAAAAAAAGGACTTGCTTTAGAGATAGATGAAAAATTATTAAATGAAGTTACCAATTTAGTTGAATCACCAAGTGTAATATTATGCCAATTTAATGCAACATTTTTATCAATTCCTAATGAAATATTAATTACTACTATGAAACATCATCAAAAATATTTCCCAACTTTTGACAATAAAAATAATTTAACAAATATTTTTTTAGTTGTTGCTAATATCAGGGACACCAAAGGTTTGATTAAAAATGGCAATCAAAGAGTTGTCGAAGCAAGATTAAATGATGCGAAGTTTTTTTGGGAAAAAAATAAATCACAAAGTTTAGTAAAACAAGTATCTAAGCTTAACAATGTTAATTTTTTTAAAGGCTTGGGCACTTACTTGGATAAAGTTCATAGAATTAGAAAGCTTAGCGGATTAATTTCTGACGAATTACTAATAAGTAAAGAAAAAATAGAAATTGCATCCTCAATTTGTAAAGTAGATTTATTATCAGATATAGTTGCTGAATTTCCTGAACTACAAGGAATAATGGGTGGATATTTTGCTGAACAACAAGGTTTTGAAAAAGATGTTTGTTTAGCTGTTCGCGAACATTATTTACCTTTGGGACCAGAAAGCAAGATACCAAAAAAATCATACAGCTTAGCATTATCTTTTAGTGACAAGCTAGATACATTAGTTGGTTTTTTTGGAATTGGATTAAAGCCAACGAGTTCAAGAGATCCTTATGCATTAAGAAGATCAGCTTTAGGTTTAATGAGATTAATTATAGAAAATAACAAGAACTTTAATCTTAAAGAGTTAATTAATTATTCGTGCATCTTATACGATCAACAAGGAATGAGATTCAACTCAAAAGAAGTTAATAAGGAATTAAATATTTTTTTTGTTGATAGAATAAAAAACTATATGAAAGAAAAAAATATCAGATCAGATATAATTGAGTCAGCGATGTCTTCTTATGGCATAGACAATATTTTAAAAATTTATAAAAAATCAATTATACTTAATAAATTAATAAGTAAAAATGTTGGCGAGGATCTTTTATTTAGCTACAAAAGAGTTTCTAATATTCTAAATGATGAACTTAAAGACAAAAATATTGAACTTTCTAGTTCTGCTGATCCAGTTCTATTCAAAAATGATTATGAAAATTATCTTTATCAAAAAATTCAAAGTTTAAGAAAATATTTTTCAAATATAGATAGAGAAGAAAACTATGAAAAAACTTTAAATAATTTAGCATCATCAAAGAGGGAGGTTTCTGATTTTTTTGATAATGTTATAGTAAATGATAAAGATATTTCGATTAAAAAAAATCGTTTGGAACTTTTACTAATGTTATGTAAAACTTTTGATAATTATTTAAATTTTTCTAAAATTGAAAGCACCTAGTGAAAAAAATTGTATTTAATTTTAAATCTAAAGCCACAAAGAAATTTGCGAAACCAAAATATATTTTGGGTGGAAAAGGTGCTAATCTTGCTGAAATGGGGAAACTAGGTTTTCCAGTTCCTCCAGGATTTACTATTTCCACAGCAGCTTGTGAATTATTTTATAAAAATAAAAAAAAACTTACTTCAGCATTAATAAATCAAATAAAAGCAGAATTAAAAATTATAGAAAAAGATACAAGAAAAAAGTTTGGAGATATAAAAAATCCTTTATTGGTTTCTGTTAGATCAGGAGCTCGAATTTCAATGCCTGGAATGATGGATACTATTTTAAACCTTGGTTTAAATGATCAAACTGTAATTGCACTAGCAAATAAAACAAAGAATATAAGGTTTGCCAAAGATAGTTATAGGCGATTTATTCAAATGTATTCAGATGTTGTTCTTGGCATAGAAGCTTATAATTTTGAAGATTTAATTGAAAATTATAAATTAACCAAAGGCGTTTTGTTAGATACTGAATTAGATGAAAATGATTGGGATGATTTAATTAATGATTTTAAACAATTAGTAAAAAATAAAACTAAAAAAGAATTTCCACAAAATGTTATTGAACAATTGATAGGAGCTATTAGTGCTGTATTTCTTTCTTGGGATAGCCATAGAGCAAAAGTTTACAGAAAAATAAATCATATACCTTCAAATTGGGGAACTGCAGTAAATATTCAGTCAATGGTTTTTGGAAATATGGGAAATGATTCTGCTACTGGAGTAGTTTTTACAAGAAATCCCTCAAATGGAATAAATGAAATTTATGGTGAATATTTAATTAATGCCCAAGGTGAGGACGTAGTGGCTGGCACAAGAACTCCACAGTACATTACAAAAAAGGCTAGTATAAATTCAAATGGAAAATCAATGGAAGAGTTATTTCCTAAAGTTTTTAGCGAACTTAAAAAAAATCTAAAAATTTTAGAAAAACATTACAAAGATATGCAAGATGTTGAATTTACCGTTGAAAATAAAAAACTATGGATGCTTCAAACGAGATCAGGAAAGAGAACAGCAAAATCTGCTGTAAAAATTGCTGTAGATATGCATAAAGAAAAACTTATTTCAAAAAAAGAAGCAGTTTTGAGAGTAGACCCAAGTTCTCTTGATACTCTTTTACATCCAACATTGGATGAATATACTAAATTTAAAGTTATAGCCACAGGTCTTCCAGCTTCTCCAGGAGCCGCAAGTGGAAAAGTAGTATTTACCTCTGAGGAAGCAGTAAGATTAAATGATATGATGCAGGATTGTATATTAGTTAGAATTGAAACCTCACCAGAAGATATTCATGGCATGCATTCTGCAAAAGGAATTTTAACAGCAAGAGGAGGTATGACAAGCCATGCAGCGGTAGTAGCTAGAGGTATGGGAAGACCTTGTGTTTCTGGTTCTAGCGAAATAGAAATTGATTATAAAAACAAAATTTTTAAATCAAAAGACTTAAAAGTTAAAGAAGGAGATATAATTACAATTGACGGTTCTACAGGTAGAGTAATTCTTGGAGAGGTTAAAACAGTTAAACCAGAGATATCAGGTGATTTTTCAAAAATAATGAGATGGTCTGACGGATTCAAAAAACTAAAAATTAGAACTAATGCTGAAACTCCTTTAGATTCAAAGACTGCAAGAGAATTTGGGGCAGAAGGTATAGGCTTATGTAGAACGGAACATATGTTTTTTGATGAAGAAAGAATTCTTTCTGTAAGACAAATGATATTATCAAAATCTAAGAATGATAGATTTATGGCGCTATCTAAACTTTTGCCTCATCAAAAAAATGATTTCATAGAGATATTTAAGATAATGAATGGTCTTCCAGTCACTGTACGATTATTAGATCCACCTCTTCATGAATTTCTTCCAAAAAATAAAAAAGAAATAGAAGATGTATCAAAATCATTAAGTTTACCAATAAATGAATTAGAATCAAGAATCAATGAACTACATGAGCATAATCCAATGCTAGGTCATAGAGGTTGCAGATTGGGAATTTCTTTTCCAGAGATTTATGAAATGCAATGTAGAGCTATATTTGAAGCTTTAATTGAATGTAAAAATAAGAAATACAAATCTATTATACCAGAAATAATGATACCATTAGTTTCGACAGAAGCAGAAATAAAAATTATGAAAGAGTTAGTGATCAGAGTAGCAAAAGAAGTTCAGGAAGAGAAAAAAATTAAAATTGAGTTTTTAGTTGGCACAATGATAGAACTTCCAAGAGCTGCAATTAAAGCAAAAGATATTGCAAAACATGCCGAATTTTTTAGTTTTGGCACCAATGATTTAACTCAAACCACATTTGGAATTAGTAGAGATGACAGTGGAAAATTTCTAAATGATTATATAGAAAATAAAATATTTGATATAGATCCCTTCGTGTCAATAGATGATGGAGTGGGAGATTTAATTGAGATTGCTGTATCTAAAGGAAAAAAACAAAACAAAAAAATCAAATTAGGCATATGCGGGGAACATGGTGGTGACCCAAAGAGTATAGATTTTTGTTCTAAAACTGGATTAAATTATGTTTCATGCTCTCCTTATAGAGTGCCAATAGCAAGATTAGCTGCCGCACAAGCAGAATTAAAAAAAGATTAAATTTCTAACTTTAAATCTAAAGAATTTATGGAATGTGTAAGTGATCCTATAGAAATTCTATCAACACCAGTATTTGCAATTATTTTTACATTTTTTAATGTGATGCCCCCTGACGCTTCGGTTTCATAGTGTTTTTTTGATAATTTTACACCTTTGCTTAAAATTTTAGGGCTCATATTGTCAAAAAGGATTCTATCAAATTTTAAACCAATTATTTTTTTTAATTGATTAAGATTGTCTACTTCTACTGTTATTTTTTTATTATTTTTTTTTCTAATTGCTAATTGAATTAATTTTATAATATTCATACTTGCAATATGATTATCTTTTATCAAAAATTCATCACTTAAATTAAATCTATGATTAGTTCCACCCCCTAATTTTACAGCATATTTTTGAATCAATCTAATATTTGGTATTGTTTTTCTTGTACAACAAATCTTGCTTTTTTTTTTAACTTTTTTTACAAACTTATTTGTCATAGTTGCTACTCCCGATATATGGGATAAGAAATTTAATGCAACTCTTTCTCCAGATAATATGTGTTTTATATCACCCTCAATTATAGCAATTAAATCCCCTTTTTTTATTTTAGATCCCTCTTTTTTTTTAAAATTGATTTTAATTTTTTTATCTAATAATTTAAATGTTTGTTTTGCAAATTCCAATCCTCCAATTATTCCTGCTTGATTAGAAATTAATTTTACTTTTTTTTTTATATTATCTTTTAAAAGTTTCGAAGAAATGTCTCCGGATGGATAAAAATCCTCATTTAATGCAGATTTGCAAATATTTCTTATAAAATTTTTACCGAGTGATTTTTTTGACACAAATTTATCTGCCTATTTCAGTCATTCTTTCTACTGATTTTTTAGCTTTCTTAATTGTATCTTCATCCATTAAAATTTCGTTAGTTTCATTTTGCAAACAATCTAAAATTTTTGGAAGAGTAATTTTTTTCATATGTGGACATAAATTACATGGCCTTATAAATTTTACGTTTGGATTATCTACCTGAACATTATCACTCATTGAGCACTCTGTTACCATCATAACTTTTTCTGGCTGATTATCTTTTACATATTTAATCATTCCACTGGTAGATCCAGTAAAATCACTTGCTTTTATAACATCGGGAGGACACTCTGGATGAGCAATTACTTTTATTCCAGGATTATTTTTTTTAATTTCATTTATTTCTTCGTCATTAAACTGTTCATGTACTTCACATGTTCCTTTCCACGATATAATTTCAACATCTGTTTGAGAGGCTACATATTTTGCTAAATAGTCATCAGGTAAAAAAATTACTTTTTTGACACCTAGTGAATTTACTATTTTAACTGCATTCGCAGATGTACAACATACATCAGTTTCAGATTTTACATCTGCAGACGTGTTGACATAAGATACAACTGGAACACCTGGATATTTTTTTTTTAAATTTCTTACATCTTCACCAGTTATAGATGAAGATAGTGAACAACCTGCACTTAAATCGGGAAGCAATACTTTTTTTTTTGGGCTCATTAATTTTGCAGTTTCAGCCATGAAATGCACACCGCACATAACAATTATCTCTGCTTTTGTTTTTGCCGCTTCAACTGCTAACGCAAGTGAGTCAGCAGAAAAATCCGATATACCATGATAAATTTCTGGAGTCTGATAGTTATGTGCAAGTATTACAGCATTTTTTTCTTTTTTTAATTTATTTATTTCATAAATGTAAGGTGCGTGACTTGGCCATTCAATTTCTGGAATAGCTTTTGAAATCTTTTGATATATTGGATCTGTTGCTTTTCTTATTTCAGCAGTAAATTCCATAATGCAAATCTATCAACTTGAAACATAAATGTCATTCAATTATTCTGACGCATATGCGGTCATGCTGAAACTGGTAGACAGGCACGGTTGAGGGCCGTGTGGGCTTCGCCCATGAGAGTTCGAGTCTCTCTGGCCGCACCAAAATTTATATTTATTTTAACCATTGTGGTTTTAAAATCTTAATTGAAGCAGATCCACAACTTAATGTTTTATTAAAATCAAAGCTTTCATCTTTAAACTTGATTAAACCAAAAGGGTATTTGTCACTTATTAAAATTTTACCCAATTTAATATTGTTAAATGATACTTCATCATCAACTTTTATTGAGCCTTTTAGTACTTCTATCGGAAGCAATTTTTTTGAAAGTTTATCCTTTAATTTAATTCTTGCTGTATTTTCTTGTCCGACATAACATCCTTTTTTAAAATCTAATCCATTTAGTTCCTCAAAATTACATTCTATGCCAAATATTTTATTTTTAAGCTGATCAGTACTTTTTTGAGCAATTCCAATTGCATGGCTAAATTTATAATATTCATCAATATCTGAAGTACTTAAATCTAATTTTTTTAAAGATAAATATAGTTTTTCTAAATTAACAATTATTCTCGCTCCCAATTCTTTTTTTCTTGGATCTAAAAAGACAGGATCTTCTCTGTATTTGATTGTAAAACCAGGTAGGTTTTTTGCTCCGTGAAATTCTAAAAATTTTTCACTACTTAGTACTGCAATTATAAATTCATTACTTAAATTAAGTATTTTAACTTTGGATCTAAGTTTATAAAGATCTAATTGATTATAAAGATTTTCAATTTGTAGTTTTTCACAATCTAGAAAATATCCATTTTTATATTTAACAATTAAAAAATCGAAAAGATACTTTCCTTGAGGTGTTAAAAGGGATGCAAAGCAACTATTAGTTTCATTTACTTTTTCAATATCATTTGTTATTAAATTTTGTAAAAATTCCTTAGCATCTTTGCCTTGTACAAATAATATTCCTCGATCTTCTAATATATAAACTTTTTTTTTATTCATAATTGAAAGTAAGCTATTTATAATATAGTTACTTTTCTAAAAAATGTTAGATCTAATAATAAAAAATGGACAATGTTACATTAATGGTGAACTGAAAAATGTTGATGTTGCTATTAAAAATGGAAAAATTCAGCAGATTGGTCAAATTTCAGATGAGACAAAAGAAATAGTAAATGCTGAAAAAAAAATTGTTTTACCAGGTTGTATAGATACCCAAACACATTTTAGAGAACCTGGATCAACCGACACAGAAGATCTTAATTCAGGAAGTAAGGCAGCAATTGTTGGAGGAATTACCAGTGTTTTTGAGATGCCAAATACTAATCCGCCAACATCTAATAAGGTAGAATTCCAAAAAAAATTGGATCTCGCAAATAATAGAATGTATTGCAATTATGCATTTTATTTTGGTGCGACAGCTGATAATGTAAATGAGCTATCAGACTTAAATAATTTGGAAGGTTGTTGTGGTATTAAACTTTTCGCAGGATCTTCAACTGGTAATTTATTAGTTGCAGATGAAGCCGATATTGAGAAGGTGTTTCAAAGTAGTTCAAAAGTTGTAGCTGTTCATTCGGAAGATGAAGCAATTTTAAAATTAAATAAAAAATTAATTAAAAAAGGTGATGTTCATACTCATCCGGTTTGGAGAAGCGTAGAGTGTGCAATGTCATCTACAAGAAGGATTGTAAGAATTGCTGAAAAATATAAAAAAAAAGCACACATTCTTCATGTTACAACAAAAGAGGAAGTTGATTTTTTATCACAACATAAAGGAAATATTACATTTGAAATTACTCCACAGCATTTAACTTTATATGCCCCTGATTGTTATGATAAGCTTGGAACCTATGCCCAGATGAATCCACCTTTAAGAGATAAATCACATTTTGATAGATTGTGGTATGGAGTAAAAAATAATTTTAATGATACAATTGGATCAGATCATGCTCCACATTTAAAAATAAATAAAGAAAAAGAATATCCAAATTCACCATCAGGAATGCCAGGGGTACAAACTCTATTACCAGTAATGCTAAACCATGTAAATGATGGAAAATTATCTCTTAATCAATTAATTAATCTTGTTTGTGAAAATCCTGTTAAAATTTTTGGAATTAATAACAAAGGATTTATTAAAGAAGGATATGATGCTGACTTTACAATTGTTGATATGAATAAAACGATCGAAATTAAAAATGCAAATATTGAAAGCAAATGTGGTTGGTCTCCATTTGATGGATATAAATTTAAAGGTACTCCTGTTGCAACAATAATTAATGGTAAAATTAAAATGAAAGATGGAAAGATAATTGGGGACCCAGATGGAAAACCATTGAAATTTAAATAACTCTTGAAGAAAAACTATTAACCAAGACAACGCCTACGACTATAAGAAATAATCCTAAAATTGCTTGCCAACTTAAACTTTGTTTAAAAAAGAAGTATCCGAATAATGCAATAGTAAATATTCCTAATCCACTCCAAGTTGCATAAACAATAGCAATTGGAATTTTATGCAATACATGAGTAAGACAATATAATGCGGTCAAATAACAAGTAGCAGCTATGACTGTTGGAATTATTTTTGTAAAATTTTGAGTAGAAGGAAGAAGCAATGTACCTGCGACTTCACAAAAAATTGCAACAAACATAAAAAGATAAGCTTTTGTCATTATTTTAAAATATTATTATTTATTAAATCTTGCTTTATTTCATCCAAAATTGCTGGATCGTCAATTGTTGCTGGTATTTTATATTCTTCTTTATCAGCAATTTTTCTTATTGTTCCTCTTAATATTTTTCCAGACCTCGTTTTTGGTAATCTTTTTGCAACAATAGCTGTTTTAAATGCAGCTACTGGTCCAACCTTATTTCTTACCATTTGAATACATTCTTTAATAATTTCTTCATTACTTTGCTTTACTCCTATTTTTAAAGCTAGAAAACCTATTGGCAATTGTCCTTTTAATTTATCTGATATTCCTACAACGGCACATTCTGCTACTGATTTATGTTCAGATAATACTTCTTCTATTGCACCAGTTGACAATCTATGACCTGCAACATTAATAATATCATCTGTTCTAGACATTATCCAAACATAGCCATCCTCATCTATGTGACCAGCATCATAAGTTTGATAGTAACCTTCATAATTTGACATATAAGTTTTTTTATATCTTTCATCCGCATTCCATAAGGTTGGAAATGTACCTGGAGGAAGTGGAAGTTTAACAACAATATCTCCCATTTCATTTGCTTTTGCTTCGGTCTTGTCAGTTTTTAAAACTTTTACATTATATCCTGGTACAGGCATACATGCAGATCCATATTTTGTCTTTTGCATTTCTATGCCAGTACAATTAGAACTAATTGCCCAACTCGTTTCTGTTTGCCACCAATGATCTATAACTGGAACTTTTAACAATGACTCTGCCCACTTAAGAGTATCAGGGTCAGCTCTTTCTCCTGCTAAAAATAAAGATTCAAAACAACTTAAATCATATTTTGAAAAAAATTTTCCCTCGGGATCTTCTTTTTTAATTGCCCTAAAAGCGGTTGGAGCAGTGAATAATGATTTTATTTTATGCTCAGAAATTACTCTCCAAAAAACACCTGCATCAGGTGTTCCAACTGGCTTTCCTTCAAATAGTACAGTTGTACATCCTTTGAATAATGGAGCATAAACAATATAAGAGTGACCTACAATCCAACCTATATCACTTGCAGACCACCAAACATCATTTTGATTAATATTATAAATATTTTTCATAGTCCATTTAAGAGCAACTATATGACCACCTATATCTCTTACAATTCCCTTAGGAACGCCTGTTGTTCCTGATGTATAAAGTATATATGCAAAATCATTTGCATTCATTTCAGCACAATCTACTTCTTGAGCACCTTTAAGCGCAT
>CACDDB010000012.1 GCA_902551445.1 uncultured Pelagibacteraceae bacterium
AAATCAAAACCAATCTCTCCATTAATATTATGTAATGCGCCAGTTTGTAATTTCGTGTCAATTTTAGTTCCGTCTGAAACATAAGAATATTTTAGACTTGATGATCGGTGCAGGTCAGCTTTGTATTCAAGTTTTCCATGTCTTTTTAAAGTATATTTTTCAGTTAATAATTTATCAACGGCGGCAATAGCTAATTTTACGTTCTTTGTTTGTATGCTTTGCTTATCAAAATTTTTTGCGCTAGGCCCAGATTCTATATAGGAGTTTAATAAAGTATAGCCAAGATCTATTTGACCAGATGGAATCAATGTAAGATTATCTTTTTTTATCTCATCTTTAATTTTTACTGTTCCATATAATTGTGTTCCAAACCTATCACCTGTTGAATTTTTACCATCGTATGCTGTCGTAATATCTGTTCTAAGTCTTCCTACTCCAATTATAGTGTCTAAATATTTAGTTTCTGTTTTAGGAACAGAGTAATAAAGCATAACGTTATAAGCATCCATATCTACGCTACTACCTTCTGAACCAACATCCACTTCATCTTTGCCATATCTAAAGGCAACTCCTTGTATTGCGTTATCATCAATAAATTTATCTGCACCAATCGTAATTGAATTAGTCTTAATTTCTTTTGATAAAGAAATGTTAGTATCTCCTACTCTTCCCATTGAAATGCTACCTTCGCTCCAATAAAATACATCTTTATTTTTATTTTCTTTATTTTTTAAAGTAGAAACTTTCAATGCTTCAGTAAGAGAGGCAAGCATTTGATTTGAAAAATTAAATTTTATATTTTGGTTTGTTAAATTTTGTTTATCTTTGTTTCTTCTAATCCATTTCAGTCGATTTAAAGCTGTCTTTGTAGAATATTCAATTGTTTTTCTTGCAAGTTCTATTTGAGCTTCAGCAACACCTGCCTCGTTACTATTTTCTGATATAGGAGGACATGTTTCAGCAAAAATAGTGAATGGACAAACTAAATCAATTTCTTTAACATGATCTCCAGCAGGGGTTTGATTAACTTTATCAGTACCCACATACATTTTTAAACCTGATGCACTAAATCCAATACCTCTTGGTTCATTAAAATTATTAGTTCCTCCTAAGTTTTTTATTAAAAGTGAACCATCTACAGTGAAAGAAGATGTATCATAAGCAAAGTTAAGAGAAATTTGAGTTACAGCTTCAGAATTATTTGTATGACTAACAATCCAAAGTCTTTTTCCATTTGCACTAAATTGCATTCCCATTGGATTACTTACACCTTGGCCATCTAATGCAATTCCTGCAGTAGTAACAAGTGATATTGTTGTTAAGTCGTATGGAGTTGAAAGATCATACTCTAAAAGCCTAGGTTTGAAACCACTTTGACCATGATAAACTATAAATATTTTTGTTCCATCGTCATTAATTTCTAAACCTTGAAGACGATTTTTGCTATTACTTTCACTATTTGGATCTCCGGCATTACTATCTTTTTGAAGGGCATTAGTATCAAGGCTTGAAGTTTGGTTTGCAAATGAACAAGTTGAGATATCAAAGGGTGAAGTTAAATCAAACCTGAAAACTCTATCCTTATTTGCGCCAGCAGCATTTTTACCTCTTCCCACAAATAATTTCGTACCATCTTTTGAAAAATCTAAACCATAAACTGCATCAACAGGACCATCAGTTGTATCGTCACTATCTAATATACATCTTTCACTATCGCCAGCGTAAGATTTTGTAGAGATATCAAATGGTGTGCTTAAGTTATATTCACTAACATGTGTATAATCTCCACTAGCTTTAGCTTGTAATACAATGAACATTTTTGTTCCATCAGGATTAAACTCAATACCTTGTATATATTCACCACTATCATCGACAGTTGCTTTCTGCACATAAGTGACCATAGCCCCAAATGAATTAGGAATTGAAATTAGAAAAAAAAATAAGATGAGGATTTTTTTTATTAAAAACATCAGGGTCTTTTATATTAATTTAAATTTAATTGATATTTGAAATTTCTAAATAAACTTCATAATCTGGATCATCTTTAAAAAAATCATAATGACTATCTAGATTAATTTTGAAACCATTTAACTCTTTATTATGTGAAAGCTTAGCTGAAGTATCTTGAATAGACATAGCATAAGAAGACCGTTGTGAACCTCTATAATCTAAAGCAATAATATAACTATCATTCTTATTATTCTGAGATTGATCTCTAGTGTATTTAGTCATTAAGGTTAAGCCATTTTCAGATATAAAATCAAATCCAATGGAACCTATAATATTATGAGTAGGATTATTTATATTTTTCAAAGTAAAACTCTCACCATTAGAAGTGTAAGATAATTTTTGTTGTGAGGATGGACTCATGTCAGCATAATATTCAAAATCAAAATATGGAGTGAACGAACCCATTTTAGAATCATAAGTATTATCTAAACTTGTTCCTACAGATGATGTGAAGTTTCCAATGTATTGATCATCATATTTTAGATTTAATCCAGTGGCTCCAGTTTCTGTGTATGCCGCTAAATGTGTTATTCCATAATTAATTTTTATTTTAGGAGTAAAATTTAATCGATTTTTTGAAAATGTATCTCTTAAACTTAATGATCCATATAATTGTTCACCATATCTATCACCGTTTGTTGAGGCAGAACCGCTATTGTTAATTAAATTAGAATTTATAAAACTTAAACCTATTAAATTATCTGTAAATCTTTGCTCTCCTTTTGGTTTGCTTTCATAAAAAGTTAAACTAAATGAACTCATATCTAAAGCACTTCCTAAATTTCCTACATCAACGTCATCAGTGCCAAATCTTAATGCAATACCTCTCATAACATCATCTTCACCTTTTTTATCTGCTCCAAGAGTAATTGCCGAAGTATTAATACTTTTAGATGAGGAAGATTCTGTGTCTCCTGTTGAACCAATGCTAATAGTGCCTTCACTCCAAAAAGACCAATTTGAATTTTGATAATTTAAATCATTGGAATTATCATTAGAAAAATAGATAGGAATTATACTACTTGAAAGAGCATTAAGCATTTCATTATTAAACTGAAACTTAATATTTTGGTTAGTTAAGTTTATCCTTTCACTGTTTCTTCTCAGCCACTCCATACGATTTAGTACAGGGAATGTTGTGTGTTGTATTAGTTTTTTTGCTCCTTCAGACTGAGACTCAACAGATGCTACATCATCTTTATTTGCTGTGGGATCAATACATTTAATAACGCCAAAACCGCAAGTTAAATCAAATTCAGTGACATCTTTATCGGAGGCTCCGTTGCTGAAATCTGTAATAAACATTTTTAAGCCATCAGCACTAAATGCTATTCCAGACATTTTAGTAATTTCGCCAGCAACACTATAAGCTCCCTCTTTAGTTACATCAGATAAATCAAAAGGTGTACTTAAAGTAAACTCCACAACGTTATCTTCTTTGTCACCTGTTAAATACATCTTCGTGCCGTCTGCACTAAATGCCATTCCTTGAGCATATTGCTCAATTTCCTTTAAAGTTTCACTTGCTGTTCCAGTATATTGTTTTTCTAAAGTTGCATTTGAAAGATTATAAGCACTATTAAGAGAATATTGTTTAACTGAATAGTTTCCAGTTTGATCGTAAATAAATAACTTAGTACCATTAGTATTAAATGCCATTGATCTTGGATCTAGTCCAGCTCCACTAAAAAAAGTATTTTCATAAGAACAGGTTGAGACATCGTAAGCAGTACTTAATGAATACTCCAATAAAATATTGTTTTCAGATCCAACTAAAAATAATTTGGTTCCATCTGAATTTAATCTTAAATCAACAACATCCTCATCTTTGGGTTGATGGTTACATTCATTAGAATTTCTTGTAGCTTCTGAAATATCAAAAGCTGTAGTTAAATCAAATTCATAAACTTTGTTTTGACTCATTCCTGAAATAAACATCTTCGTTCCATCTGGATTAAATACAATGCCTGTTGGAATTCTTTGTGTAACTTGAAAATTATCAACTACACCACTAACGGCTCCAAAAGCAGTTGGGTTTGGAAAAATAAAAATAATTAAAGTAAATACCTTTAAAAATTTTGTTAATAAAGCTGTCTTTAAAATCTTCATTTCAGATCACAGTTATAACAAAAAATATAAAAAATAGTTTAAATTTGAAAGCTTTATTCATAAAAATAAAAGGTATTTTTAATCTATTTTTGTAAATCTTCAAATATCTTGGGAGCCCAAGTTTGTGCGTCTTGGGAAGTGACATGAAAGTCATATTTTTCAGGTTTTACGAACATTTGATTGGTATCTTCAAATCTACCTTTTTGGATGGTGTCTACCCAAACTACATAATCTGCTGGAAATAATTTTCTTGCTTCTGGCGTTGGACAAATAAAATCAGCAATAACATTATTGCCTTCAGTTTTAATTTTTAATGCCGCATCTGACATTCTTTTTGCTTGTCTTGTTCTGCCTTCTTCTGAAAAATCCCAATCGTTTGCAGCTTTTCTAATTTCATCTGCATTTAATCTTTTTGCTTTTATTAATTTTGCTAGCTCATTTGCTAAAGTCGTTTTGCCTGCACCTGGCAATCCCATAACTAAAATTATTTTCATTATATATCTTCTAATGGATGATGGGACATAAGTTCAAGGTTATTCTCACCTACTAAGTACTGTTGTTCAAGCTTAACTCCTTCTTTGCCTCCAACTTTGCCAATATAACTCTCAAGTGTGATGGTCATATTTTTTTCAAAATGACCTTCTCTTTGTCCCCCGTCTGTAGGATATTTTATTTGTGGCCATTCATCACAAAGGCCAATTCCATGGAGCATGCACGAATATCTATTGCCATAATATTCCTCAGGCAACTTCCAAGATTTTTCAGTGAATTCTTTAAAAGATGTTCCAGATTTTATTAATCTATAATTATGATTAATTTGCTCAACAGCCATTTGATATAACTTTTTTTGATCATCATTGAATTTATGTCCTTCTACAAATGCTCTTGATATATCCGCACAATATCCGTAAGGACCAACCATATCCGTATCAAAAGATACTATTTCACCTTTTTGAATTACTTTATTGCTGCTTTCTTGCATCCATGGGTTTGTTCTTTCACCAGAAGATAAAATTCTACACTCAATCCATTCTCCACCATGTTCGATATTAGTTTTGTGTAAAATTGACCAAAGTTCATCTTCGGTCATACCAGCTTTTAATTCATTGCGCATTTTAGTTACACCAATTTCAGCAACATCTATTGCTGCCTTCATACATTTTAATTCTTCAGGAGATTTAATGACTCTTGCTTGTTCTAAAATTAATTTAGCATCAATAACTTTGATGTTTTCTTGATTTAAAGCTGTTACTGCAGGGCCATTAATAACATCGATTGCTATTTTTTTACTTTTAAAATAAGAATTTGACAATTCCTTAACTTCGTTAATCCATTTCTTTAATTGAGAACTTGCTTGATCACCATTGCTAAAATAATCCCATGTTATTGCTGGTCTTATTTCATCAATTAAATTTAAATGCTTGGATAGTATTTCACAATTAAAATACTCATAAAGTATTGCTGGTCCGCTCACCGGGATAAAGCAGTATCGTGTAAGATTATGCATATTATAAACGCTCATGTTTACGGTATCTAATGCATACCTGATGTTAACTGGATCAAATAATATACAGGCCTCTAAATTATTTTTTTCTAATTCTTTTTTAACTCTATCTAGTCTGTAAGATCTAAGTTTATCAAAATTAATTTCATCTTCTCCTAATCTTTTTTTGGTAATGAAATTTGTTTTAGGTTTTAAATCAGGATTAATCTTTCTTTTAAATTTCATGTTAAACTATATTTGTTGCAACCCATTTATGAAAATGATGAGTTGGATTATCCATAACTGGTGAAAAATTTCCACCATTATAAGATGGTGAATTTCTTCCCTCTTGCATTCCTTCAATTATGCCAACATCTTCAATTTGGACACTTTTCCAAAGTTTGTGATTCTGTTTTCTTAAAGATTTATATTTTTTTGAATTAGCAGCTTTTTCTCCAACGTAATAAATCTCCATATGCTCTTTAGTAAATTTATGATCCACTGGTTCAAGCCAGTATGCATAAAAATGATCCTTATGAATGCCCAACATAACATTAGGAAATAAAGCCACATATTCTGCAATATGCTCTTTATCTTTGGGCCAATTTGGAAAACAAGGAAATTTTTCTTTTCCCTTAAGTTTTGGATTATAAACTTTAGTACCTTGTCCTGCAAAACGATTGGGTAATCCTTGAATATGATAGTGATCACTAATCTTCGAATAAGAATTTAAACCAGGATGTACCCATGGCAAATGATAACTTTCACAATAATTTTCTATTGCAAATTTCCAATTACATTTTGCATTTAAATTAAAATATCCAAAATCATTTGAATAAACCATTAGTTTTCTATCCTTTTTAGGCCAAAACTGTTCCCATCTATCACTTAGAGGTTTTATGTATTGTTCAAATGAAATTTCATTTTCACTTATGTTTATAAATATCATATCAAGCCAAACACTTGACCTGATTTCTTTCAAACTACTTTTAGATTTATCAAATTTTTTACATTCATGTTTATTCATTCCTCCTAAATGTGGAGTTGCAATTAGTTTGCCGGTCGTATCATAAGACCATGAATGATATGGGCATCTTATAAGATTTTTAATTTTGCAGCTTTTTTGTAAAATTTTGTATCCCCTGTGGCTACAAACATTGTGAAAAACTCGTATTTTATTTTTTTTATCTCTTAAAATTATTATTGGAATACCTAATAGATCAAAAGGTTTTGCATCACCTTTATTTGGCAATGAACTCGCTACACCTATAACAACCCATTTGTCTTCAAATAGTTTTTTTCTTTCAAGTTGAGTATATTTTTCACTTGTATAACATTCATTTGGAAGCCCATGAGATTTTTCTATTGGATTGCTTACAACATCTAATTTTTTCTTTTCTATGATGTTGTATACTTCTGACACTACTTAATAACCTCGTAAAGACCAAGCCAAGCATTTACATCTTTGCTTGCTATATAATTTGATTTAAAAAATTCTATTTCTTTCCATTTGTTATCTTTTTTCAACTGTTCAATTTTTACATCAAATCCATATTCTTCATGAATTCCTTCATTTATTGTAAAACAAATTAATCCTTTGTTTTTTGTAATTCTTATAAATTCATCTAAAGCTGGAGGTTTAACGTGCCCAAAAGTAAAAGTACCTACACACATAACAACATCAAAATAGTTATCTTTTTCTTGTATTGTTTTATTTAAATCAACTTTATCTAACTTTTGATATAGATCTTTTGGAACTAAATCTAAAAGTTTTTGTGAAAGATCTGCGCCATAAAAATTTGAAAAACCATATTTCTTAAGTTCAACACCTACTAATCCAGTACCACAACCAGCATCATAAATTTTAGCATCCTTATTTTTATTGTGTTTAACCAATACTTCCGACGTTTCCTTTGGTCCTGTGTAATTCCATTCAACCATATCCTTGTCATATTTATTGCCTTCTCCCCATTCATCGTAATACTTCATTACCTCATCGGTTTTTTTCAATTTGTATATTGGTATTTTATTTCCTACGTCTTTTTGTGCCATTTTTTTATTTATTTTCCAATTGTAAGTACAGTTAAATCATCATCAAGCTTATTTTTTCCAGAATTTTTTAAAATTTCTTTTGCTATACTGTTTAATTCCATTTCCAAGTTAGAATTGTTATTATTGTTGATTATTTCTTTTGTCCCTTCAATTCCTACCTCTTCTTTATTTTTATTTAAACTTTCAGATAATCCATCTGTAAATGCATAAAATCTATGTCCATTTAATTTTTTTTCATCTATAAAATAATTTGATTTATTTTTTTGTCTTATAACTCCTAAAGGTGGTGATTTACTTTCGAATTCACTAAAGTTTCCATTCAAATCTCTAATCAATACTGGTTGATGACCTGCATTAACCCATTTTAACTCATCAGAAATTAAATCATAATATCCTACAATCCCTGTTACAAACATCCCTCCAGTTTTAGTATTAAATAAATCATTATTCATGTAGAAAGCCATCTCATCGAGATCTACTCGATCTTGTGCTAAAACTTCAAATAATGTAGAAGCTTTTGCCATAACCATGCCTGCATGGATACCCTTTCCTGCAACATCTGCAATTATAAAGTAAATACTGTTATTGTGTGGATAGAAGCTAAAAAAATCTCCAGATACTTCTCTTGCGGGGACATTTATACCTTTTACTGGGTACTTATTTAAATTTCTTTTTGGTATAAAATTTTCTTGAACTTTTACAGCTAAATCTATTTCTTTAGAAATTCTATTTCTCCATTTATTTTTTTCTTCTTCGGATGTTTCTAGTTTGTCCATCATTTTATTATAATATAGCCCAATAACTCCCCCTGCCGTAAATGGATCTTGTGGACCTCTTATTTTAAGATCTCCGCTTGAAGATTGTTTATCTAAAACCGAAATTAAATCGTGCTCAACCGAGACCGCTCCATGCTCTGCAATATTTAATCCTAACTCTTCATGAACTGGGCTGACTCTAAGAGGGTAAAAGTTATTTAATATTTTTAAAACTATAAATGAAATAGTAAATGAAAAAAATCCAACTGCAATAATTCCTATTCCTTGTACTTTAAATTGTTCCATTCTTGTAAGACCAGTTCCTAAAATTTCTAAATCAGAAAAAATTGCAACCGCCATAGTACCCCAAATTCCTGCTGCTAAGTGTACAGGAATGGCACCAACAACGTCATCAATTTCAAATTTTTCTAGAAATTCTGATGTTATAATTGCAATGATGCAACCAATAATTCCAATTATAATAGCCGAAACTGAGTCGACAGAATTACAGCTTGCTGTAACAGCGACCAAACCTGCAAGTGGACCTAATACGACATACATTGGGTCTGGTTTTTTTTTAGTCATATAAGAAATAAATAAACCAGTTAACAAACCAAAAGCAGCGGCAAGAAAAGTATTTATTAAAATTAATGGCACAGTTTCATCCATTGCTCCATTGCTACCACCGTTAAAACCAAACCATCCAAACCATAAAATTAACGTACCTAATATAGCAAGAGGAAAACTTGATCCTGTAAATTTACCTTTGTTCGCAGAAGAATATCTGCCAATTCTTGGACCTAATATTAAAACTCCGGCTAAAGCAATCCAACCACCTACAGAATGAACAATAGTGCTTCCTGCAAAATCAACAAATCCCATTTCAGTTAACCAGCCACTACTTCCATTTGTTGTCACGTCTGTATAAAGTTTTGACAAATAACTCGATGACCATGCCCAATGACCAATAATTGGATAAATAATTGCTGTAGCAACAATGGTTACAATTAGATATCCTGCAAATTTCATTCTTTCAGCTACGGCACCTGATATAATGGTTGCTGCAGTTGCAACAAACATTGCCTGAAAAACAAAATAAGTTTGATACTCAGAGATATTCGTTTTAAAAAAAAATAAATCTGTACCAATTATTCCTTTATAGGAAGTTCCAAACATAAGACCAAATCCAAACAGCCAAAACATTACAACGGAAACTCCAAAGTCCGCCGCATTTTTTAAAGCTACATTTATACTATTTTTATGTCTTGAAAGACCACTTTCCATGCACATAAATCCTGCTTGCATGATAAAAACCAAAATAGCACAATTTATAACCCATAATGTATCTATGTTTTGACTTAAAATATTTAAAGTAGTTTCATTCATTCGTCTTTTTGTGTCATTCTAAAGGCTACCAGTAAAAATTGAACTTCACAAATATATTTTAAAATGAATAAAAATATGATTAGCTATTAAAAAAAAAGAAAAGCTTATGGGAAAAAATTTAATTGAAAGGCTTAATAACGGACCTGTCCTTTGTGCAGAAGGTTATCTTTTTGCAATGGAAAGAAGAGGTTATTTACAAGCTGGGGCTTTTGTACCTGAAGTAGTTTTAGAGCATCCAGAAGTAGTTTCACAATTACACAGAGAATTTATAAGATCGGGAAGCGAAGTTGTTCAAGCATTTACTTATTACGGACATAGAGAAAAACTTAGAATAATCGGAAAAGAAAATCTTCTTGAACCACTACAAAAAAATGCTTTAAAAATTGCCAAAGATGCAAGAGATGAATTTAAAGATCTTGATCTGTTGGTAGCAGGAAATGTAGCTAATACAAATTTATATGATCCAAACGATAAAAAAAGCAATGTTGAGTGTCAAAAAATGTTTGAAGAGCAAGTTGGTTGGGCAAAAGAAGCAGGAGTTGATTTTGTTATTGCTGAAACAATAACTTGGGTAGAAGAATTAAAAATTGCACTTAAAGTTATTAAAGATGCAGGTTTAATAGCGGTTTGTAATTATGCATTTAGAAGAGATGGTAAAACAAGAGAAGGAACTTCTCC
This sequence comes from uncultured Pelagibacteraceae bacterium, assembly GCA_902551445.1. GTDB lineage: Bacteria > Pseudomonadota > Alphaproteobacteria > Pelagibacterales > Pelagibacteraceae > Pelagibacter. The sequence goes on from CACDDB010000012.1 coordinate 10,474, forward strand.
GGGTGAAGCTTGTAAAATACTAGAAGATAACGGGGCTGATGTTGTTGGTTTAAATTGCTTTAGGGGTCCAAAAATGACAATGAAACTTTTACCAGAAATAAGAAAAGCAGTTTCTTGTCATGTTGCAGCATTGCCTGTTCCTTACAGAACTACTGAAAAAAATCCTGGTTTTCTAAATCAGGTTGATGATGGTTGTGACTGCATACCTGGTGGAAATGCCTTTCCAGTAGCGTTAGACAATTTATATTGCAATAGATATGAAATGGCTGAGTTTGCAAAAGAATGTGCAGAAAAAAAAATTAATTTTATAGGTATTTGTTGTGGAGCAGAGCCACATCATGTTCGTGAAATGGCAGTTGCTTTGGGAAGAAAGCCAATTTCTTATAAATATTATCCTGACATGTCTAAGCATTACGCACATGGAAATGATCCAACTTTAAAAAAACATAATACAGACGCAGCAAAAACTTTGTAATATTTTGTAATGGAAAAACATGCCAAAGTAGTTGTAATAGGTGGTGGCGTGGTTGGCTGTTCTATACTTTATCACCTTTCTAAATTTGGTTTAAAAGATTGTATTCTTTTAGAAAGAAATGAATTAACCTCTGGCTCTTCTTGGCATGCCGCAGGAAATGTTCATGTAATTTCTTCTGATCCAAACATTTCAAGAATGATGGCTTATACTATTGGTCTTTATAAAGAAATTGAAAAAGAATCTGGACATGCAGTTGGATTTAAACCAAGTGGTGGTTTTTATTTAGCATCTAATGAGGTTTGGGCTGACTATTTAAAAAGAGAAAGATCTAAAGCAAGATACATGGGTCTTGATCAAGAATTCATTTCTTTAGAAGAAGTTAAAAAGAAAAATCCATTAATTGATCCAAAAAGATATTTGTTGGCATTATGGGATCCAATTGATGGTGAGGTTGATCCTTCAGGAGTGACTTATGCTTTTGCAAAAGCAGCAAAAGTTCATGGTGGTAAATATTACACCCATACAACAGTTAAAGATACTAAACAAAAAAATGATGGAACTTGGGAAGTAATTACTGACAAAGGAAATATTAATGCAGAAATAGTTATCAATGCTGGAGGTTTATGGGCAAGAGAAGTTGGTAAATTAGCTGGATTGAATTTACCTGTTCAACCAATGGAGCATCATTATTTAATTACAGAAGCCATTCCAGAAATAGAAGCAATGGGCGATAAAAGATTACCAATTGGAACAGACTTTGAGGGAAATATATATTTTAGACAAGAAGGTAAAGGAATGTTGCTTGGAACCTATGAACCAAAATCTACTCCTTGGAAAGTAGAAGGAACACCGATGAATTTTGGTCATGAGCTTTTAGAACCAAAGCTAGATAATATACAAGACAGACTAGCAATTGGTTTTGAAAGAATGCCAGCTTTAGAAAAAGCAGGAATAAAAAATATTGTGAATGGTCCTTTTACATTTGGTCCAGACGGAAGTCCTTTAATTGGACCTGTTCCAGGTATGAAGAACTATTGGGTTGCAGTTGGTGTTATGGCAGGGTTCTGTCAAGGAGGTGGGGTTGGAAAGTGTATTGCAGAATGGATCATAGATGGAGAACCATCAATTGATGTTTGGGCGATGGATATTGCAAGATTTGGGGATTATGCTTCTCCTGAATATGGAACAATTAAATCTTCAGAAAATTATGAAAGAAGATTTATTATGACCTTTCCTAATGAAACCTTACCAAAAGGCAGAAAGCAAAAAACTACAGCTCTTTATGATCGTTTTATATCAAAAGGAGCAGTTATGGGGGATAGTTTTGGATTAGAAAATGTGTTGTGGTTTGCAAATAATAAAGAAGATGCTCATGAAGAACCAACAATTAAAAGATCAAGATCGCATGACTATGTGTCTAAAGAAGTACAAAACGTTAGAGAAAATGTTGGAGCTATTGAAGTTGCAAACTTTTCAAAGCATGAATTTAAGGGACCAGATGCTAGAAAGTTTCTTGATCATATTTTAGCTGGAAAGCTTCCAAAACAGGGAAGGATTTCCTTAAGTCCAATGCTTACATATAGAGGTAAATTATATGGAGATTTAACTGTAGCATGTCTTGATGAAAATGAATTTATGATTTTTGGATCTGGTGCTGCACAAGAAATGCATAGAAGATGGTTTGAAAGCCATATTAGTAAATTTAACGTTAAATATATAAATAGATCAGATGATTTTCATGGGATTTCAATAGCTGGGCCTAAATCAAGAGATTTGCTTCAAAAATTAGTTAGAGAAGATATTTCCAATGATAATTTTAAATTTAGAGATGCAAAAAGAATTTTTGTTGCAGGAGTACCTGCAATAGTAAATAGAATTTCATTTACTGGAGAACTAGGATATGAAATTTATGTTGCTCCTCATTTTCAATTGAAGCTTTATGAGGAAATTGAAAATGCCGGTAAAGAATTCAATTTAAAACCATTTGGTGGGAGAGCTTTAATGTCGATGAGGCTTGAAAAAAGTTGGGGCGCATGGACATTAGACTTTAGACCAGACTTTACTGCTAAAGAGTCAGGTTTAGATATTTTTATTGATTGGAAAAAAGATTTTATTGGTAAAAAAAGCGCAGAGAAAGATAAAAGCAATTTAAAACTTACTCCTTTAATCGTTGAAACTAAAGACATTGATGTAACTAACAATGAAGCAGTTATGAAAGATGGAAAAAGTATTGGCTACATTACATCAGGAGGATATGCACACTATGTAAAGAAAAGTATTGCCTACTCATATCTAGATGAGACAATTTGTAAATCTAACGAAAAGTTTCAAGTTGAAATTAATGGCGATTTTTATGATTGCTCAATAATAAAACAGCCTTTGTATGACCCAAAAGGTATCAAAATGCGATCATAAGTCTATCTGTAGTTGAATCAAATTTGATTTTTTTGTTCAAATATGTTTTCCTTTACAAAATAAACTTACGTAAGAGGAAATAATGAAAATAAGAAAAATACTTTTTACTATGTTGTCAGTATTTTTATTCGGTGCTTTTTCAAATGTGGCTAATGCAGAATGTGGAAAATTAGTTATTGCTGAACAAAACTGGGCATCGGCTGAATTAATGGCCAACGTAGATAAAATCATTTTAGAAAAAGGATATGGTTGCGAAGTAGAACTTATACCAGGTGCTACTATGCCAACTTTTACTTCAATGGATGAAAAAGGTGAACCAGATATGAACCCAGAACAATGGGCTAACGCTGTTTACACACCTTTAAAGAAGGCTGTTTCAGAGAAAAGATTAATCATTGCAAATGGAGCACCTATTACTGGTCTTGGTGAAGGCTGGTGGATAACTCCAGGAACTGTTAAAAAAATTCCTGAAATAAAAGGTATGACCGCAATGGAAATCCTAGAACATCCTGAGTGGTTTCCATCTAAAGAAGATCCTTCTAAAGGAGCTTTTGTTGGTTGCCCAGCTGGATGGGGATGTCAATTAGCTAATGCAAATCTTTTCAGAGCTTTTGAAATGGAAAAAAAAGGATGGGTATTAATAGATCCAGGTTCTGCAGCAGGTTTAGATGGTACAATATCTAAAGCAGCTGACTCTGGAGACCCTTGGTTTGGTTACTACTGGAATCCAACATCAATGGTTGGAAAATATGGTTTGATAGCAGTTGATTTTGGAGTTCCATTTGGTGGAAGAGACAACTGGGATAACTGTATAACTTTAGCTGAACAAGATTGTGCTAATCCTAAACCAACATCATGGACAAAGTCTGAGGTTAATTCTATTGTTACAGCAAACTTTGCAAAAACTGGTGGAAAAGAAGCTTTAAGTTATGTTGAAAAACGTACTTACCCAGGTGATGTAATGAATGGAATGCTTGTATATATGGCTGACAATCAAGCTAAAGGTTCAGATGCAGCGATTGAATTTTTAAAACAGCATGAAGCCGTTTGGAGTAAATGGGTTTCTTCAGCAGCTGCTAAAAAAATCAAAGCTGGTCTTTAAAATATAATTTATTTAACGAGCCTATAATTAAATAGGCTCGTTAAGCTTTTTAAGGAACTAAATGGAATTTTTAACTAAATTTCCAGTGATGGAACGTACCTCCCTTATGGAATTAAGAAAAGGGATTGATCATACATTTAGAGAATTTTCTAGAGCATATGGTGATGGCATAGAAGCTTTTTTTGATCCGTTATTATTTTTTTTAATTAGGTTAGAAAAATTATTACTAGCTACACCTTGGCCAATAATAATGTTGGTACTTGGTATGTTGGCATGGTTAGGTTCAAGAAGCTGGAAGCTTGTCATCGGAAGTGTTTTAGCTTTTATGTTAATTGGATATTTTGGCATGTGGAAAGATTGTATGGCAACAGTAGCAATAATAACTGTATGTACAATTATGTGTATAGCTGTTGGAATTCCTGTTGGAGTGCTTATGGCAAGGTCTAATAGAGTTGAAAAAGCTATGCTTCCTGTTTTAGATATGATGCAAACTATTCCTAGTTTTGTCTATTTAATTCCGATATTAATGTTACTTGGAATAGGAAAAGTTCCTGGTTTAATTGCTGTTTGCATTTATGCAATACCTCCAGTTATAAGATTGACAAATTTAGGAATAAGAGAAGTTGATAAAGAAACAATAGAAGCCAGTGAAGCTTTTGGTGCTACCAAATTACAAAAATTAAGAACTGTACAAATACCTTTGGCTCTACCAACTGTTTTTGCAGGAGTTAATCAAACAATTATGATGGCTTTAGCAATGGTTGTTATTGCTTCAATGATAGGAGTAAAAGGGTTAGGTGTTCCAATTTTAAGAGCTATATCAAATCAATATCTGGCTTTAGGTTTAATGAATGGTTTAGCTATAGTAGCTTTAGCAATAATATTTGATAGAATCACTCAAGAATATGGTCGAAGAATTCAAAAACACAGAGGCATAAAAAGATAGACTTCTTGGCTCACTCTAGCCGATTTTTATAGACAGATATTTTAAAATAAATAAATATCCCGTAATGAATTTTTCTTTGGAAATAGGACCTAAAACTGAGTTAGACAACTTACCAGCCTTAAAGGATGTATACATAACTATGCTTCCAGGAGGTGATTATAAAGATACTTCTGAACAAGCTGCTAAACTAGCCAAAAATGGGTTTAATCCAATACCTCATTTTCCTGCAAGGTCTATTGAAAACGATGAACAGCTCAAAGAATATGTCTCTAGATGTAAAGATGGCGGCGTCAAACAAGTTCTTGTTATTGGTGGTGGTAGGGAGCCAGTAGGAAAATTTGATAGTTCAATTCAGCTTTTAGAGACGGGCTATTTTGAACATTTGAAGATAGGAATCGCTGGACATCCCGAGGGGAGTCCTGATATATCCGATTCTGACTTAGAAAAAGCTATGAAAGATAAAAAGCCTTACGCTGATTATATAGTAACTCAATGGTTATTGGATCCTCAGCCAATCATAGATTTTATTTCCAAGCAAACAGTACCAGTTCATGTTGGAATTACTGGACCTCTAAAAATAACTAGCTTGATCAAATTTGCTAATATTGTAGGAGCAAAAAATTCCTTAAACTTTCTTAAGTCTAATTTTAGTAAGGCATTAGATTTAATGAAACCTAGAGACCCTAATGAATTAATTGGGAAAGTGAGAAAATATTCAGAAAACTTCCACATTTATACATTCGGCGGCTTGAAGGAAACTAACAAGTGGTTGAAGGAGAATAGTTATGTCTAATGAATTTGACTATACTAAACTAAAACATGCAACTTCTGTTGATCAGTCTGACAGAGAAGTTCCATACAATTTAAGACAAAGTGGTCCAACTAAAGTTGAAATGCTAATTTCTACAAGAGTAAGAAAATCACCTTATTGGCATTTATCGATGCAAGCTGGTTGTTGGAGAGCAACAGTTTATAATCGAATTTATCATCCAAGAGGATATGTAAAACCAGAAGATGGCGGTGCAATGGTTGAATATGATGCAATCGTTAATCACGTAACAATGTGGAATGTAGCCGTTGAAAGACAAATAAGAGTCAAAGGACCTGATGCGGAAAAATTTACTGACTACGTTATAACTAGAGATGCAACTAAAATATCACCAATGAGAGCTAGATATGTAATTTTATGTAATTCTTATGGTGGAGTTTTGAATGATCCAATTCTTCTAAGAATTTCAAAGGATGAATTTTGGTTTTCGCTATCAGACTCTGATATTGGTATGTACCTTCAGGGAGTTAATGCTGATGGTAGATTTAATTGTACTATAGAAGAAATTGATGCATGCCCAGTACAAATTCAAGGACCTAAATCAAAAGCTTTAATGAAAGATTTACTTGGTGATCAAGTTGACTTAGATAACATGCCTTTTTATGGTTTAGCTGAAGTTAAAGTCGCTGGAAGAAGTTGCGTCATTTCACAATCTGGTTTCTCAGGAGAAGCGGGATATGAAATATATTTAAGAAATGCAACTTTATATGCAGACGATATGTGGAACGCAGTTCTTGAAGCTGGTAAAAAACATAATTTAATGGTTATCGCTCCTGCTCATCATAGAAGAATTCAAGCTGGAATTCTATCTTGGGGACAAGATATGGATATGCAACACAATCCTTTTCAATGTAATCTAGGTTATCAAGTTTCTTTATCTGGTAAAGGTGAATGGAATAAAAAAACTGATTATGTTGGTAAAGCTGTTCTTGAAAAAATGGGAGCCGATATTAAAGCAGGTAAAAAACCATATAAGCTACAGTTGGTTGGACTTGAATTAGGTGGAAAACCAATTGAGGAATATGCTCCTGATTTTTGGTTAATTTCAAATGCTGATGGTGGTGATCCTGTAGGGTTTGTAACTTCTCCGTGGTATCACCCAGAAAAAAAACAAAATATTGCAATGGGATATGTGCCGTTTGATGGAACTTTAAATGCCAATGGTTTTCCAAAAGGAAAAGTTGGAACTAAATACAAAGTACATTTGCCAGCAAAATACTCTGATTCACCTGGTACGCCAGTTGACGCAGTGGTAGTAGATATACCATTCAAAGAGTCATTTAATGCAAATACAAGAGAAGTAGTAAAAGGCTAATCAAAATTTATTGTGGGGGGATATTCCCCCTACAAAATTTGCATAATCTTAATTAATCATTTAATAACTTATAATCCTAACATTTAGGAGAATAAATAATGTTTGCTCAATTTTTAAATATAATAGCTAGATCCATTAAATTAGATAAATCTCTTTACAAAGATAATAAATATTTCGGTGAAGCAGGAATATATTTTGCTGGACTAGTTATGATTTTAGATGGTGTTGCTGGAGCAGTAGCTGCAAACACTATAATAAAAACTGCTATTGGTATGTCAGGTTTAACTGCAATAATTACATGGTTTATATGGGCAATATTTATTTTTGTTATTGGAGTAAAACTTTTTCCAGATAAGGAAACTAAAGTATCATTTAAAAAAATATTAATTGGAGTTGGGTACGCACATTCGCCAGGATTAATAAGATTTTTTGCAGTAGTTCCAGAATTAGTAATACCAATCATTTTCATTACACAATTTTGGATTTTTGCATCATTAATTATCGCAACTAAACAAATACTTAATTTAAAATCCAATTTTAAATCTTTTGGAATAATTTTTTTATCTTTTCTAATTATAGCATTTCTATCAATATCATTTGTAATGAGCAGAATGGAAGCAATGCCTATAAGCAATATAAGCTAAATAGGAAAAACTGTTTTTGAAGTTCTACAAGACTTGCAAAGTTTAAAACCGGTTAAAATCAAATTTTGTGTTACACTTTCGTCTTCTTTTTGACATTCTTCACAAATATTATTTAAATCTTTTATATCTTTTTCCTCTAACTCATTAGTCATTATCTGTTAATCCCGCTCCTGCGCTATGTGCTTTTAGAGAATCTTTCTCTTCTACAAATGTTTTTTCAGATAATTTATAAATTTCTCTC
>CACDDB010000013.1 GCA_902551445.1 uncultured Pelagibacteraceae bacterium
CTTAAAACTGGTATTCCACCAGCAACTGATGCTTCAAACTCTAAATTAACTTCATTTTTTTCTGCTAAAATAGATAAATAATCTCCGTGCTTGGCAATTAAAGCTTTGTTTGGCGTAATCACATTAATCTTATTTTTTAAAGCAGCAATTACAATTTTTTTAGATATCCCATCTGACATCCCTATAGCTTCAATTAAAATATCTATTTTATTAGATTTAATTATTTCCAAAGGATTTTTGTAAAAAATTTTTTTATTAATTTTAAACTTTCTTTTTTTGTTAATGTTTTTTGCTGAAATAGCAGCTATAACAATTTTTTTTCCAGTTTTTATCTCTATTTCATCCCTTTTTTTATTTATTTCATTTAATAAATAGTTGCCTATTTGGCCCAGTCCAACAACTGCTATGTTTATAATTTTACTCATTTATGTCAGGATATTCCGATTGTTTAGCATAATTTATTATTATTTTTTTAAATTCATTAAAGGAATTGTTATTATTATTGAAAATTTCACTTATTTCAACTTTGTCATTCGTTTTATAAGCGCAGGACGAAATAACAATAAAAATAATCATTAGTCTCATTAATGTAAACCTGTTTTTTCATTAAAACCAAATAGTAAATTAAAATTTTGTATTGCTTGTCCAGACCCACCTTTAATCAAATTATCTAATGAGGATAATATTATGATTTTTTTTTTATCTTTTGATCTACATACAGATATATGACATTTATTAGTATTTATTACATCATTTGTACTTAATAATTCATTGAATTTTAATACTTTTACAAAACTTGTTTTTTTATAAAATTTTATTAGCTCTCTATGTATAATTTTAATTTTTTTTTTTGGTAAAAGATCCAAGTATATTGTGCTTAAAATTCCTCTAAACATTGGTGATAAATGAGGAGTAAAAGAAAAACTTACTTTTTTTTGTGTAACCAAATCAAATTCTTGTTGTATTTCTGAATTATGTCTATGCATTCCTAATCCATAAGCACTAATTGATTCATATAGATTTTTTTTTGCATATTTTTTATGGACTCCCCTGCCTGCGCCTGAATATCCAGATTTAGAATCTATAATTATATTTTTTAAATTAATTAAATTTTTTTTAATTAATGGAATTAAAGGTAATAATATGGAAGTTGGATAACATCCTGGACATGATATTATTTTAAAATTATTTAGTTTTTTAGAATTTAACTCAGGTATTGAGTAAATACTTTTTTTAATATTATTTTTTGCATTATGTTTAATTTTATACCATTTTAAATAATCACTAGCTTTTCTTAATCTGAAATCTGCTGATAAATCTATTAGATAATTTTTTGGCAACAATAAATTAGATATTTTTTGCGCCTCTCCATTTGGTAAAGCAGTAAAAATAACATCTACTTTTGAAAGTAATTTTTTATTAAATTTAATAATTTTTGGTAAATGTTTCTTTTTTAGACTTTTATCGTAATTACTTAAAGATTTGCCTACTGAAGTACTTCCACATAAATATTTAATATTTACATATTTATGATTTATTAAAATTTTAACTAATTCTATTCCAATATATCCAGTAGAGCCAGCCACAAGTACGTTAATCTTATTCATAAGTTAATATAACAGTTGTTTGAAAAAAAGATATTATCTTTTAGAAAACTGAAAGCTTCTTCTTGCTTTAGCTCGACCAGGTTTTTTTCTTTCTACTGATCTAGAATCTCTAGTGGTTAATTTTTCTTTTCTTAAAGTTGGTTTAAAGTTTTCATCAAATTTAAGTAATGCTCTTGCTATCCCGTGCACTAATGCTCCAGCTTGTCCCGTGTGACCACCTCCTATTACAGTAGATTTAACATCGTAATCTGTTGCCTGATTAATAAGTTCAAAAGGTCTTACAATTTGCATTTTGTGCGAGTCTCTAGAAAAATAATCATTAAAATCTTTTCCATTTACATAAATTTTTCCTGTACCTTTTTTTAACCAAACTTTAGCTATAGAAGTCTTTCTTCGTCCAGTTGCGTATTTACTGTCTTTAAAATCTAGTTTAATTTTTTTTTCTTGTTGTTGAGGTGTTTCCATTTTAATTTCTAATTAAATTTTTGTTATTTAATTTTGTTAGATTTATAATTTTAGGGTTTTGTGATGAATGAGGATGATCAGAACCAGTATATATTTTTAACTTTGTAAGCTGTTTTTTAGCCAATGGGCCACCTGGCAACATTCTTTTTACAGCAAGTTTTAATACTTCACCTGGTTTTTTTTTTGACATTTTTTCTGGTGTAGACTCTTTAATGCCTCCAGGATGTCCGGTATGTCTAAAATATTTTTTATTCTGAAACTTGTTTCCTGTAAATTTAATTTTTTCGATATTTTTTACAACTACAAAATCTCCATTATCCATATGGGGAGTATAAGTAGATTTATTTTTTCCTCTAATAATTTTAGAAATAACTGTTGCTAATCTACCAACTATTGCATTACTTGCATCAATTTCATACCAATTATTTTCAAGATCATCTTTTTTAACAAATTTTGTCATGATTGCGGGATTAATACTTATAAATATATATCTTGTCAATTAATAGGTGCATTTAATTAGTATAAAAACGCATAATATAAAGGTATTTTCCACTTGCTTATTAATCCAAATTCATAATAAAATTAGTTTGTTGAGATTAAATAAAGGCATTTGAACTATATTGTGTGCCAGATGTAAAGTTAAAACACTAAAAAGGAGAAAATAAATGAGTAAAAATCCAGAAACAATAGCGTTACACGGAGGTGAATACAGAAGTGATCCAGCTACTACAGCAGTAGCAGTTCCAATTTATAGAACAACTTCATACCAATTTAATAATACAGGACATGCTGCAAACTTGTTTGCATTAAAAGAGTTTGGAAACATCTATACAAGAATTATGAATCCAACAAATGATGTTTTGGAAAAAAGAGTAGCTGCACTAGAAGGAGGTTTGGCTTGTGTTACAGTAGGATCTGGTCAAGCAGCCTCAACATTTGCAATTGTTAATTGTTGCCAAGCTGGAGATAATTTTATTAGTTCTACAGATTTGTACGGTGGAACAGTAAATTTATTCACACACACTCTAAAAAAGCTTGGAATAGAAGTTAGATACGCAGATCCATCTGATCCGAAAAACTTTGAAAAAGCAATAGATGAAAAAACTAGATGTTTTTATGCCGAAACTCTACCTAATCCATATTTAAGAGTTTTCCCAATCAAAGAAGTTTCTGACATTGGAAGAAAACATAACATTCCTTTAATAATGGATAACACAGCATCTCCAATTATTTGTAAACCTATAGAACATGGAGCTGCCGTAGTAGTACACTCTTTAACGAAATTTATAGGCGGTCACGGAACTGTTATTGGAGGTTGTTTAGTAGATGGTGGTAATTTCGATTGGACTGCAGATCCAAAAAGGCAACCTTTGTTCAACGAACCTGATATGAGTTATGGTGGAGCTAAGTGGGGAGAAGTCGTTCCTCAATTAACAGGTGCCAACGTAGCTTTTGCTGTAAGAGCAAGAGTTTGTTTATTAAGAGATCTTGGGGCACCTCTTGCACCAGATAATGCATGGGGAATTATACAAGGCTTAGAGACTGCACCTCTTAGAATGAAACAACACTGCTCAAATGCAGAAAAAGTAGTTGCTTTTCTTCAAAAAAATAAAAATGTTGATAGAGTAATTTATCCTACTCTACACCAAGGAGAAATAGCAGCTAGATCCAAAAAATATTTTAAAGGTGGCAATGGGGCGCTAGTAGGCATTGAAGTTAAAGGCGGAGTTGAAGCTGGAAAAAAATTTATTGAGGCATTAAAAATGTTTTATCATGTTGCAAACATAGGTGATGCTAGAAGTTTAGCAATACATCCTGCTACTACAACACATAGTCAATTAACTGAAGAAGAACTATTAGCTGCGGGTGTAACACCAGGTTATGTGAGACTTTCTATCGGTATTGAACATGCGGATGATATTATTGCAGACTTAGACCAAGCTTTGACAGCATCAGGCAAACCAAAACTTAAGGCTGTTGGTTAAAGTTTAAGTAAATAAAATAAATACTTGAACTAACTAAAAATACTGAACTTATTTGGTGCATAGAAGAAGTAATTATCTGTGCACCATTTATCAGAGTTATAATTCCTAAAAATATTTGCAGTATCAAAAAGAAGCCAATTAAATTTATAATTTTATAAAGATCATACTTTTTTTTTTTATAAATATAAAAAAATATACATAAATAAGTTATCAAAATTATATAAGCTAAATTTCTATGCATAAACTGAACTAGTGATGGGTCACTAAATGCGGATATTGAAAAAATATTTGCATAAATGTTGTCGTCAGGAAAGAAACTTTCACCCATTAATGGCCATGTATTGTAGATTTTACCAGCATCCATTCCAGCTACAAAAGCACCAATAATTATTTGCATAAAAATTAAAAATAAAAAAATTAAAGGGAATATTTGACTTATTTGATTGTTTGATTTTTTTAATTCAGAAAATATTAAATAATTCCATAATATTAAAGATAATATAATGAATGCTAATACTAAATGAACTGAAAGTCTAAAATGACTAACATCAACTCTATCAACTAATCCACTTGTAACCATATACCATCCAAAAAAACCCTGTAAACATATTAAAACAAAAATAAATAAAAAACTTTTTATTAATTGAAATCCAATTTTAAAATAAAAATATATAAGTGGGATTAAAAATGAGATTCCTATGATTCTTCCCAAAAATCTATGACCCCACTCCCACCAAAATATAACTTTAAATTCGTTAATATTCATAGAGAAGTTTTGTAATTTATATTCGGGAATCTCCTTATAAAGGTCAAAGTATCTTTTCCATTCGATATCTGTAAATGGAGGCAAAACTCCAGAAAATAATTCCCATTGCGTGATTGATAGGCCTGAGTCGGTTAATCTGGTTAATCCACCTACTATAATCATAATTGTTAGTAAAAAATAATTAAAAGCTAACCAAAAACATATATTATTTTTTAATTTAATATTTTCTATATACATATTTGAATAAATATAATAATTATAATTTTATCCAATTAAATAAATGTCGCCTAAAGAAAGAAAACAACTTAAAATACTAAGAAAAAAATTAGATATATTGGATAATTCCTTCATTAAATTACTTAAAAAAAGAAGTCGACTAGTAGATAAAGTATTAAAATTAAAAAAATATAGAAATCAGATAGTTGATAAAAAAAGAATAAATATCATACTTAAAAATATTAAAAGAAAATCAATAAATAACAATATAGATCCAAAAATAACACAAAGAATATGGAAAAATATGATTGGTGCTTTTATTGATTATGAAAGAAGAAATTTTAATAGTAAATAATTATTTACTATGAGGAGGAAGTTTTTTTTCTATAAAAATCTCATGCTTTCTTGTAGCAGGATTATATTTTTTTGCTTTTAGTTTTACTTTAGCTTTTTCACCACCAGCTGGCTTCTTTACATAGTAAAAAAAAGAACTGTCTGGTTTAGACTCTGGAACCAATCTTACTTTAACGTGGGTTTTCTTTGCCATTTTAACCTAACTTCTTTATTTCTTTAATTAATTTCGAAATTTTTGTTAATTTTGATTTTAACATAATATTTTTACTGTTTATAGGTCTATTATCTAATACGTCAAGTTCAAAAAATTTTTCTTTATATAAACATTTTTTTACACCATTAATAGTCATTCCTTGCTCTTTAAGTAAATATTTGATTTTTTTCAAAACTTCGATTGATTTTAAATCATAGTACCGTCTTTTTCCTGAAAATATTTTTGGCTTTATTTGTTTAAAATGTTTTTCCCAATATCTAAGTGTATGTGTATTTATTTTTCCTGTTTTTTGATTAACAAGGTTTAAAATTTTAGCAACTTCACTAATAGATTTATACGCTTCTTCCTGTTTTTCAATCATCTTTATTATTTATATATTTTTTCAAATCAGCAGATGGTTTAAACAATATCACATTTCTCTCTTTAATTATTTTTTTTTCCTTCGTTTTTGGGTTTCTGCCTATTCTACTTTTTTTTCTTTTTAGTAAAAATGTTCCAAAGTTTGATATTTTTACTTTTTTATTTAATGCTATAGAGTTTACAATTTCATTAATAAAATCTTCAAGTATATTTTCCGAAATTTTTTTTGAATACCCTAATTGCATGTAAATAGAATTGATAATATCTTTTTTTGTTAAATTATTGCGCATTAATAAATATCATTAATATTTTCTTTTATTTTATCTATTAAATTTCCCTTAATTATTTTTTCGCATACAGACAAAGAATTGCTAAATCCTACGGAGTCTGTTGAGCCATGGCTTTTTACAACTGGTGATTTAAGTCCAATTAATATTGCTCCATTATACTTTCTTGGATCAAGTTTATCCTTAAATTTATTAAGATTTTTCATATTTATAATTGAAGAAAATTTACCTAAAAAATTACTAGTAAGAATTTTTTTTAATTCAGATGTAATAAAACTAGCAGTTCCTTCGGCTGTTTTTAAAGCTATGTTGCCAGTAAATCCATCAGTTATAATTACATTAACATCTCCTGTCATTATATTATTACCTTCAACATATCCTTTAAATATAAAATTTTTTTTTACTGTAGATAGTCTTTGATATGTGTTTTTAATTGTCTCATTTCCCTTTCCTTCTTCTGAGCCAATATTTAACAATGCTACTTTTGCTTCCTCTGATGGAAATAAAGATTTAAATAAAGAAGTGCCCATTATGCTAAAGTCTAAAAGATTTTTTTCACTACATTCAATATTCGCTCCTAAATCCAAAACAACATTCATACCAAGCTTGTTAGGCCATAGACCTGATAATGCGGGCTTATCAATTTTATCAATCATTTCTATATTTAGTTTTGCAATTACGAAAAGTGCTCCAGTGTTTCCAGCAGAAATAACTATATTTGCCTCTTTATTTTTGACACTTTCGACAGCTAGCCACATACTAGTTTTTTTATTTTTTGCACCCATAAAAGCACTATCTTCATCTTTAACAAAATCGTCAGTATGAATTATATCGTATCTATCTTTATTTACCTTTTTTGAAATATTTTTTTCTATTAAATTTTTATCACCAAAAATTTTAAAAAAAATATCATTATTTTTTTCACAAAATATTGATATTCCATCTAGAACCTTTTTTGGTGAACCTTCGCCACCCATTGCATCAACTGCAATTATGAATTTATTGTTCATTAAATAAAAATTATTCTTTTGGATCTAATATTTGTCGACCCTTATATGTACCAGTTTTAAGATCCATATGATGAGATAACCTATATTCTCCTGATTTTTTATCTTCAATGATATTTTTAGGAGATATTTTAATATGAGATCTTCTTTTTCCAGTTCTCGAGCCACTTGTTTTTCTTTTAGGTACAGCCATGATTAAAATTTATGTTTTATTACACCTTTTAAAAAAAGATTTAAAGAAGTTTTTTTAATATAATTGCTATATCTTTCAAAATAATCAACTAATTTAGCAACTTTGGATTTTACTGATAAAGAATTTGATATAATTGATTCTTTTTCCTTAAAGGCTAAGGCATCCCAAGAAATAATTTGGTTTAAAATATTGAAAAAATTATTTATATAAATTTTCATATTTTTATTAACATTTACGTCACCATGGCCATATTCCCTTAAATTTAGCTCAAGTTGGTTAAAAAAAGCGTCATGAATTTTTTGAACCTTTTTTTTATCTTCGTTTTCCTTAATATTTTTAAGAAAAAATGCAAAATGGAATAATAAAATCAAAAGTCTATCTGAAAATTGATCATTTGTAGTAAATTCTATATACAAATCTTTATTTCTAGAAAGTTGGACTAAATTATTATAAATATTTATATAATCATTATTCATGAAAAAATTACTTTTCTTTATTATATTAATAGGACTTACTAACTGCAAATTAAACGAAGTCAATAAAACTCATGGAAGCCTAAATCTTGATAAAAAGCACAAAAAACTGGAATTAAGCGTGTCAAATAAAAATGATATTATCATTTTATTAGGACCTCCATCCACTGTAAGTCAATTCGATAATAATATATGGTATTACATAGAAAGGAAAGTTACCAATACATCAATATTTACTCTTGGTCGAGAGAAAGTTTTAAAAAATAATGTTTTAGTTTTGGAATTAGATAAAAATGGAGTATTAAAAACTAAAGAGTTTTTAAAATTTGACGATATGAAAGATATCAAATTTTCTAAAAATACGACTGACTCAAATATTATAAATAAAAATTTTTTATATAATTTTTTTAATAGTGTTAGACAAAAAATAAATGAACCTATTAAAAAGTCAGTACAAAAAAAATAATATTAGCCTGATATAACAGCAAGAAGCAATAACGCAACAATATTTGTAATTTTTATCATTGGATTAACTGCTGGTCCAGCCGTGTCTTTATATGGATCTCCCACAGTATCACCTGTAACTGCAGCCTTATGTGCTTCAGAACCTTTTCCACCATAATTACCATCTTCAATATATTTTTTTGCATTATCCCATGCGCCACCACCTGCGGTCATTGATATCGCTACGAATAAGCCAGTAATGATAACACCCAACAACATAGCACCTACAGATGATAAAGCTGCGACTTGTCCGCCTATTGGTAAAATAAAAAAATATAAAACAATAGGTGATAATACGGGTAATAAAGATGGTACAATCATTTCCTTAATTGCTGCTTTAGTTAATAAATCTACAAGCTTTCCATAATCAGGCTTGGATTTTCTTTTCATAATACCTGGAATTTTTTTAAATTGTCTCCTCACTTCAATTACTACTGCACCACCCGCTCTTCCTACAGCTTGCATACCCATTGAACCAAATAAATAAGGAAGCATACCACCAACAAGTAATCCAACAACTACAAAAGGATTTGATAAATCGAAAGTTACTACTATCCCTTCCAAATTTGATCCAACGACTTTTGAAAAATGTTTAATGTCTTCTGTATATGCAGCAAATAAAACTAAAGCTCCTAAACCTGCAGATCCTATTGCATATCCTTTGGTTACAGCTTTTGTTGTGTTACCAACTGCATCAAGTGCATCCGTCGTTTTTCTAACATTTTTTGGTAAATTAGACATTTCTGCAATTCCACCGGCATTGTCGGTCACAGGTCCATAAGCATCTAATGCAACTACCATACCAGCTAAAGCCAACATTGTTGTAACTGCAATAGCAATACCAAAAAGTCCAGCAATATAATTTGTCAGAAGAATTCCTCCTACAATTATTAAAGCTGGAATCGCAGTAGCTTCCATTGAAACTGCTAAACCTTGAATTACATTAGTTCCATGTCCCGTAGTGGAAGATGAAGCAACACTTTTAACAGGTCTATAATTAGTTCCTGTATAATATTCCGTAACCCAAATTAATAATCCAGTTATGACTAAACCTATTACTCCACAAATATATAAACTCATTCCCGTGAATGATTTATTAGATATTGAGTATATATTTTCTAAACCTAAAACATAATCCGTAATTGGGTATAAAATTATCAGCGATGTAATTGCAGTAACAATAAATCCTTTATATAAAGCGGCCATAATACTTTTCGATTTTCCTAACTTAACAAAAAAAGTTCCAACAATAGAAGTTAATATGCAGGCTCCACCAATTGATAAAGGATAAACCATCATATTAAGATCTCCGTGAAAAAATATTGAAGATAAAACCATTGTTGCTACTATTGTAACGGCATAAGTTTCAAACAAATCAGCTGCCATACCCGCACAATCTCCAACATTGTCACCAACATTGTCTGCTATTACAGCAGGATTTCTAGGATCATCTTCTGGAATTCCTGCTTCAACTTTTCCTACTAAATCAGCACCAACATCAGCACCTTTTGTAAAAATTCCACCACCTAATCTTGCAAAAATTGAAATTAATGATGCACCAAACCCTAAAGCAACCAATGCATTTACAATTTCTCTTTCATCAACGCCATATTGTAATAATAAATAATAATAAACTGCTATTGATAGGAGAGCCAAACCAGCAACTAACATTCCGGTAACTGCACCTGATTTAAAAGCTATTGAAAGACCTTGTGACAATCCTTTTCTTGAAGCTTCTGCAGTTCTTACATTAGCCTGTACTGATACAAGCATTCCAACATATCCAGCAATTCCTGATAATGCAGCTCCAATTAAATAACCTAATCCAACTAAAATACTAAATGCATAACTAATAATAATTAAAACAACTAGTCCAACTATTGCTATAGTTTTGTATTGTCTATTTAAATAAGCTTTAGCACCGACTTGAATTGCAGAAGCAATCTCCTGCATTTTACTATTACCTGCACTAGAGCTTAGAATATTTTTGCCCGTAAAAAAACCATAAACAATTGATAATAAACCTGATAAAATGATAATTTGAAGTATATTTGATGCTGTAGCTTCCATAATTCCTTTAGTTGTAAGTTATATTGTAATTATTAAAAATCGGACATTACAAAAAAAAGGATAAAAGGCAATATTTAACTTCTTAAAACGTATGTGAATAACCTTTAAAATTAGTTAAATTTTGAGGTTTATTGTCAAATTTTATCAAATTTTTTTTATAACCATTATTAATTTTACCTATAATTGTGATTTTTTGATTCAATTTTTTTGCAAGAGATTTGATCAATAATCTTTTTTTTTTCGATGCTGTAAATAATACTTGATAATCATCACCATGAAATAAAAATTGATTTTTTACTTTGTTGTATTTTTTTATATAAACTTCTAAGTTTTTTGAGATTGGTATCTTATTTACATTGATTTCAAAAGATAAAAATTGATCGTTGATAAGTTTATACATATCAGAAACTAACCCATCTGATATATCGATAGATGTATTAGCGAATTTATGCATATGTTTATAAATATTATATGGTAAATTAGGACAATAAAATTTACTAATAAAATATTTTTTTAATTTAAAATTAATCTTAATATTATTTTTAATTGTTTTTAGCCCAACAAAACTATCACCTATATTTCCAGTAACATAAATATCATCGTTTAACTTGGCTTTATTTCTCTCAACAATACTTTGTGAAAATCCAATGCTTGTTATAGAAAAAGAAACTTTATCAGAATTAGTAGTGTCTCCACCTGATAATTTTAAATTATATTTTTTTTGCTCTTGATTTAATGCCTTTGAGATCGATTTTAAATTCCTTTTCGTAAAACTTTTTTTATTACCACTTCCAGAAATAAAATAGTATTTAGGTTTAACACCTTTAGCTATCAAATCAGAAATTGACGATCTGATAATTTTTTTTATTACTAAATTTGGGTATTTAAAATTAGGAAAATGTACCTTCTCATTATATGTGTCAACAGACACAACCAATTTTTTATTTTTATCAAAAAATACATCATCATTTAATTTTTTTGCACCTAGATTTTTATTGGAGATTTTTTGAAAATAGTTTTTAATTAATTCAAATTCATCCATTAGAATTTCTTATTTTTTTTGATATTTTATCTAGTAAAGCATTTAAATATTTAGTTTGTCCATCTTCTATAAAAAAATTAGAAGCTCTTAAGTACTCATTTATAATAATTTTTGAAGATATTTTTGGTTTATATAAAAATTCAAATATTGCACTTTTAACTATAACTTGAAAAACTTTATCTAATTTTTTTAAATCTAAATCTAAATTAAGATGATTCGTTATTTCATCTTTAATGACTTCATCTCGTTCTATAGTTCCATTTACTACATCTTTAATAAACTTTTTAAATCTATGTTTTGGAAAAGTTAAATTCTCTTCTTTATTAAAATATTTACCATAAAGTTTTTGAATTACTATAACTCTAGGATTGTTTTTTGGGCTATATAATACAGTCATATTATTGTGATAAAACTGAAATTATTGCATCAGCAGCTTCTTTGCCTTTTTTACCTCTGGCCTTAGCTTGTTTCATATTTAGACATGTTATTATTCCATTTCCAATTGGCTTTTTGCTATCTACGGAAATGTTCATTATAGCTTGAGTTGATGCGCTTGAAATAAATTCAAAATGTGGTGTTTCGCCTTTTATAACACAGCCTAAGGCAATAAAAGCATCGTATTTTTTTATATTTTTTGAAATAGTTACAGGTATTTCAAAAACACCTGGAACTCTAATTATCTTTAAAGAAAATTTATTTAATCTGTTTTTTGCACTTTTAAGCAATAAAGAGGAAATATCGTCATAATAATCAGCTAGCACAATTAGTATTTTTTTCATTTTATTATTTCTTGTTTGGTTATTTTAATTCCATAGCCATCTAAACCAACTACTTTTTTTTTAGATCTAGTTACTAATATCATATTTTTTATATTTAAAGATTTAATAATTTGTGCACCAATACCATAGTTCTTTATTAATTTATCTTTTCCTTTTTTATAAAAACCTTTACTTTTATAGTCACGCAATGTTTGCGTAACTGATTTAAGATTAGTATCTCTTATAAATATAAGAACACAATTACTATATTTTTTAAAATGATTTAGAGTATTATTAAATGAATTTGGCAAATTTTGGTTTAGTAGATAATTTTGAACTACATTTGAAGAAATGACTCTGACACGTGGGACTGTGCCCTTTTTAATATTTCCTTTTATTAATGCAAAATGTTCCGAACCATCTAATAAATTTTCAAATATTCTTATTGAATATTTTTTTCCTTTAACTTCTATGTTTGATTTTTTTTTAAGTTTAATTAATTTTTCCTTTTTTAATCTATAAGCTATAAGATCATCTATTTTTCCAATTTTTAATTTATGTTTTTTAGCAAAATTTTGTAAGTTTTCACCTCTTGACATAGTGCCATCTTCATCCATAATTTCACATATAACAGCAGACGAGGTCTTTTTTGCTAATTTAGAAATGTCTACAGAAGCCTCAGTATGTCCAGCTCTGACAAGTACACCGCCATCTTTGGAAATAATGGGAAAAACATGGCCTGGTGATACTATTTCTTTTTTCAAAACATTTTTTTTTGTTGCAACTTTTATTGTTCTTGCTCTGTCTTTTGCAGATATACCTGTAGTAACTCCTTTTTTTGCCTCTATAGAGACTGTAAATGCTGTTTGATTTCTAGATTCATTAACAGGAGTCATATAAGAAAGTCCTAATTTTTTTGCTTGAGTGCTTTCCAAAGTTAAACAAATTAGACCTCTTCCATATTTAGCCATAAAATTAATTTTTTTTGAATTAACATCTGATGAACAAAAAACTAAATCACCTTCATTTTCTCTATTTTCATCATCAACTAGAATATAAATTCCACCTTTTTTAGCTACTTTGATTATAGATTCTATTGAACTAAATTTTTTATTTTTCATAAAAATATTTTTTTACATATTTTGATAAAATATCAATTTCTATGTTTACCAAACTACTTTTTTTTAATTTTGATAGGTTAGTTAATTTATATGTATGTGGTATTAACCATGTTTCAAATCCATTTTTTGTAATTTTTGAAATAGTAAGTGATACACCATTGATTAATATGGAAGCTTTTTCTATTAAGTTTTTTTTATGATATTTATTTGCAGAAAATTCCATTAAATATGATTTATCAATTAATTTTATTTTTTTAACTTTTGAAACATAATCGACATGACCTTGGCATATATGACCAGATATATTTTGACCATGTTTAAGGGGTAACTCTAAATTAATAAAATCCCCTTTTTTAATATTTTTAAATTTAGTTTTATTTAAAGTTTCATTTGATAAATAAAATTCTAAAGTATTTTTAATTTTAGATATTAAAGTTAAGCACGCTCCATCACAGGATATGGATGTTCCCAAACCTATAGATTTAAGTGATAGTTTGGATTTAATAAATAAATTTATTCCTTTATTTCTCTTAACAATTTTATCAACTTTACCCTGATTAAAAATAATTCCATTAAACATGTTAATAATACTTTATTATTTTATCACCATCTAAAAAAGTTTCGATATTTTTATTCTTTTTAAAAAGATAAGATAGTTTTTTTTTAAGATTATAAATATTGTTTTTTCCTAACCTTCCTAAGTTTTTTTTACTTTTAAATAAATAAAATTCATTAATTAATTTATCTTTTAAAAGAGATTCGGTTAACGTTTTTCCACCTTCTACAATTATTGATTTAATTCCGTAACTATAGACTTTTGAAAAAACTTTTTTTAAATTTACATTATGGTTTCTATCTAAGGTAATATAATTAAGTTTAATACCTTTTAATTTGAGTTGATTTATTTTTTTTTTATTTTTGGAACAATGAAAAATAATTGTATTGTTTTTATACTTGTCGTTCATAACGGGTGACTTTTTATTAATTTTTAAATCTTTATCAATTATTATTCTTCGAGGTGAAAAGTTTTCTAAACCATTAATTCTACAAGACAATTTTGAATTATCAGAATTAGCAGTTTTGGATGAAACTAGTATAGAATCAAATTGGTATCTAAGTAAATGTGACACTTCTCTTGAATAATTATTTGTAATATTTTTTTTATTTGAAACTGTAAAATAATCATTAGAACAAGCGATTTTTGCAACAACGTAAGGCATATTATTTTTTTTGTGATAAAAATAATTTTTATAAATTTTTTTTGCTTTAGATTCTAACAACCCTTTTGATACTATGATTTTTTTATTTTTTAAAAATGAATATGCTTTTTGTGAAGTTCTTTTATCTACATCGTTTACAGAATATATGACTTTTTTTATTTTTGATTTAACAATTAATTTTGTACAAGGTGGTGTTTTTCCATAATGAGTACATGGCTCCATAGTAATATATATAGTAGAATTCTTTACATCTTTCTTTTTACATCTATTTATTGCTTCATTCTCAGCGTGAGGTCTTCCACTAATCCCTGTTTGTCCGTAGGATATAATATTATTATTTTTAACAATTATGCAACCTACAGAAGGATTTAATCCTGTTAAGTTGTTACGATTTTTTGCTAAATTAATAGCAAGATTCATAAAATATTTATCTTTTAAATAAAGATTATCTTTTTTTGAAGACATTGATTTTGTCTACAAATTGAACAAAGTCTTTTTCTTCTCTAAAGTTCCTATAAACGGATGCAAATCTAATATAAGCAACCGGATCCATTAGTTTTAAACCATCCATTACCATAGTTCCAATTGAATTTGATGATACTTCATTTTGACCTAGTTCTTCCAGTGATCTAGAGATTTTAGAAATAAATTTTTCTACTGTTTCTGTGTCTATAGGACGTTTTTTTAAAGATATATAAATAGACTTAGAAAGTTTATCTCTATCAAATGGTGTCTTTCTACCATTTTTTTTTACTACCATTAATTCTCTAAATTGAACCCTTTCAAAAGTTGTAAATCTTTCATTACAGGAACACAATCTCCTTCTTCTTATAGCGGTACCATCTTCAGTTGGTCTTGAGTCTACAACGGAAGTCTCACCTTTTTTACAAATTGGACAAATCATTTTCTTAAATTTTTATATATTGGAAATGAAGAACAAAGAGAAACAACTTCTTTTCTTACTTCATTTTCAATTTTACTGTTATCACTAGGATTTTTAGACAATCCATCAATAACTTTAGTTATTAGTTCACCTACTTTTTTAAATTCTTTTAATCCAAAACCTCTAGTTGTTGCTGCCTGAGAACCAAGTCTTATTCCTGAAGTAATCATTGGACTTTCTGAATCAAAAGGAATGCCGTTTTTGTTACATGTAATATTTGCTCGTGATAGGCTTTCCGCAGCTAAGTTACCTTTAACTTTAAAAGGTCTTAAATCAACTAACATCAAATGAGTGTCTGTTCCACCTGAGTAAATTTTAAAACCATTATTTTTTAAAGTTTCAGATAAAATTTTTGCATTAGCTAACACAGATTTAATATAATCTTTAAATTCTGGTCTCAAAGCTTCGTAAAATCCCGCTGCTTTTGCAGCTATGATATGCATTAAAGGTCCACCTTGGTATCCAGGAAAAACAGCAGTATTAATTTTTTTTGATATATCTTCATGATTTGTCAAAATTATACCACCTCTTGCGCTTCTGAAAACTTTATGAGTTGTGGATGTTACAACGTGAGCATGATCACAAGGATTTGGATATCCTTTTCCTGCAACGAGACCAGAAAAATGAGCCATGTCAACCATAAGGTAAGCTTCAACTTTATCTGCTATCTCTCTAAATTTTTTAAAATCAATAACTCTAGAGTAAGCACTTCCACCTGCAATAATTAGTTTGGGTTTATGTTCTAATGCAAGTTTTTCAACATTGTTATAATCAATTAATTCAGAGTCTTTATCTACATCGTAACCTATTGGATTAAACCATTTACCTGACATTGATATTTTTAATCCATGTGTTATGTGTCCACCTGAATTTAAGCTCATTCCCATAAATTTGTCACCAGGTTTTAATAAAGCTAAAAACGTAGCACCATTAGCTTGGGCTCCGGAATGAGGTTGAGAATTTGCAAATTTGCAATTAAATAATTTTTTTAATCTTTCGTTTGCTAAATTTTCTGCTACATCAACATGTTCGCAGCCATTATAGTATCTTTTACCTGAGTAACCTTCAGCATATTTATTTGTTAATACTGACCCTTGTGCTTCTAATACAGCTTGAGAAACGATGTTTTCAGAAGCAATTAATTCTATATGCTCTTGTTGTCTTTTTAACTCATCGTTAATAGCTTTATATAGATCAGGGTCAGATTTAGATAAACTATCTTCAAAAAAACTCCTGTATTGATCGTTTAAGTAATTGCTTTCACTTGACATAATTATATTTTTTTAATTCTCCTTAAGTGTCTTCCACCTTCAAACTTTGTACTTAAGAAAGTTTTAATTAAATTGATTGCTTTATTTTTATTAATCAATCTTTCTCCCAATGTAATGATGTTTGCATTATTATGCAATCGAGATAATTTGGTATTTTTATTACTGTAGCATAAAGCTGCTCTTATATTCTTTGTTTTATTTGCAGCTATTGCCATTCCCATTCCAGATCCACATACAAGTATGCCAAAACTTCCACTATTTGAAGCAACTTTTTTAGATAGTTTTTTTGCATAATCAGGATAGTCCACTGAGTCTTTTGTTTTTGGGCCAAGATCAATAATTTTTTGTTTTTTTGAAAATCTTACGATAATACTATTTTTTAGTTTGTAGCCTGCGTGATCGGATGCAATAAAAATCTTTTTCAAATCAGGTAAATTTATAGACTAAATTTAATTAAATTTATAGTCTAAAACACAAGCTACTAAATGAACTCTATTCTCTTCTCCGCCATTAAAAGCATTATGATATTTTAAATTATTTGTTACCCAAACTGATCCATCTGCGGGCATGTGTTGAGCAGCTTTATCAATTACCATTATTGCTCCAGGATTGGTATATATTGGTATATGAAGCCTTGGCTCAGGATCTCTATGCCAACTTAAAGTAGATCTTGGTTCCTTTAATAAAAGTCTTACTCTTCCTAATTTGTATTTTTTTGATAATTCATCGTAGACTTCCTTAAAGTAAGTATGTTCGAAATCTTTTACAAACTCCGTATATTTACTCTCATCAATACTTACATCTCTTGAAACTTCAACACCGGTAGAGTCAGGTTTTGTCCAGTAAACACCTCTTACTTTGTTACCCTTGATAGATTCAGGATCACCTGGAATTTGATTTAATGAAATGGCTGCAAAATGAGGTATTCCTAAACTTGTATCGAAACCTTTTATTTTTAAAACTTCATTGCATGCATTTCTAAGTTTATCTATATTAAAATTAATATCTTGCTTATGAAAATCACTTGCCGATTTACTGGTTTTTATTTT
>CACDDB010000014.1 GCA_902551445.1 uncultured Pelagibacteraceae bacterium
GAATACCATGGGAAATGGGATTAACAGAAGTAAATCAAGTACTAACATTAAATAACTTAAGGCATAGTGTTACCTTAAGAACAGATGGAGGAATTAAGACTGGAAGAGATGTAGTTATTGCTGCAATGATGGGTGCAGAAGAATATGGAGTTGCAACAACTGCACTAGTAGCCATGGGTTGCATCATGGTGAGGCAGTGTCATTCAAATACTTGTCCAGTTGGAGTGTGCACTCAAGATGAGAAACTAAGAGAAAAATTTAGTGGCACACCTGATAAAGTTGTAAATCTATTCACCTTTATTGCTAAAGAAGTAAGAGAAATATTAGCGAACTTAGGATTTAAATCATTAAATGAAATAATTGGTAGAACAGATTTATTAAAACAAGTAAGCACTGGTTCATCCAATTTAGATGATTTAGATCTACATCCTTTGTTTATATTGCCTGATCCTGGAAAAAATAAAAGGTTTTGTGAAAAAAAAGAGATTAATAAAGTTCCAGACACATTAGATCAAAAAATATTTCCAGAAATTGAAAATCAAATAGATAAAAATAAAATAATTGAAAAAGAATTTATAATTAAAAATACAAACAGAGCCGTCGGAACAAGGATATCTTATCAAATGTTTAAAAAATATGGATACAAAAAATTAGAGGAAAATTTTTTGACATTAAAATTTAAAGGTTCTGCAGGACAATCATTTGGCGCGTTTGGGATTAAAGGTTTAAAACTAAACTTAAGAGGTGATGCTAATGATTATGTGGGAAAAGGTTTATCAGGTGCAACAATTTCTATAAAGCAACAAGAGGATAGTAATTTAATTTCAAACGAAAACACAATAATTGGAAATACAGTTTTATACGGAGCAACCTCAGGCTATTTATTTGCATCAGGTCAAGCTGGCGAAAGATTTGCGGTAAGAAACTCTGGAGCTACTGCAGTTATTGAAGGATGTGGATCAAACGGATGTGAATATATGACAGGAGGCAGTATAGTTATTTTGGGTGATGTAGGAGATAATTTTGCAGCAGGAATGACTGGAGGTATGTCATTTGTTTATGACGTAAACAATAAATTAGAAAAAAAAATAAATACAGAAAGCGTTATTTTTGAAAAAGTAGAAACAAATTATTGGAAAGAATTTTTAAAAAATTTGATTGAGAGACATTTTAAAGAAACAAATTCAGAAATGTCAAAAAAAATATTAAATAACTTTAAGATAGAAATAAATAATTTTTATCAAGTTTGTCCAAAAGAAATGCTAGACAAATTAAAAAATCCGATTTCAGAAACTAAAAAAATTAATATAGCAAGTTAAATACTTTTAATAATTAAATTTAATTCATTTAGGAGTATTTTTATATTTTTTTTTGAAGATAAACTATGGTCACCTTTTTTAATAACTCTTAATTTTTTTTTAGCATTTATAAAAATTTTTAGTGTTTTTTTAGAAAAATTAATTGGAACTGCTTCATCTCTATCACCATGAATCATTGTCACAGGTATTTTTGTTCTAAATTTTTTTGAAAAAAAACTATTTTTTTTTCCATCTTTTATAAGTTGTAGTGAAATAGGGTATTCATAATTATCTCTTTTAATAATACAAAGTTTGTTTTTGATAAGTTCTTTTTTTATTTTATCGTTAAACTTTTTCCACATAAGTCTTTCCAAAAATTCTGGAGCAGCTCCTATGCCAATAAATCCTTCAATCTGCTTGTTGTATTTTTTAAATTGATTTAATGCTATCCATGCGCCCATACTTGAACCAATTATTATGAAATTTTTTTTTTTTATAATTTTTTTTATTGTCAAATGTGTATCTCTTGACCATGAACTAATATTTCCATTCTCAAATTTTCCATACGATTTTCCATGCCCCATGTATTCTAATGCCAAAAACCCAATTTTTTTTTTTTTACAAAATTTATAAAGTCCATGAGGTTTTTCCCCTTCAATATCAGATTTAAAACCGTGTAAAAAAAGTACGTATAATTTAGATTTTGTACTTAAAGACAAAATTCTTATTCTTTTTTTGTTGGAAATTTTTATATATTTAAAATTATGCATAAATTAATTTAATTATTTGATATTATAATATTTAACAAATGCCATCAAAAATAAATGTTTTGCAAGTTATACCTAAATTAGGTTATGGAGGAGCAGAAATAGGATGCTTTGATTTAGCACATTATTTAAATGAAAATGGGTGTAGTTCATTTGTTGCTACTAGCGGCGGTGCTCTAACTAAATATATAAATAATAAAAAAGTAAAATTAATTCGTTTACCAGTTCATAGTAAAAATCCTATTTTAATCTTAATTAATGCAATTATACTTACATTTATAATTCTTTTTTTTAACATAAACATTGTTCATGCTAGGAGTCGTGCTCCAGCATGGAGTTGTTTGATTGCTACAAAAATTACAAGAAGAAAATTTGTAACAACTTTTCATGGAACATATAATTTTAAAAGCAAAATGAAAAAACTTTATAACTCCGTAATGCTTAGGTCTGATCTAACAATAGCAGGTTCTAATTTTATTTTTTCCCATATAAATAACAATTATCCTGATTATTTAAATGACGATAAAAAGTTTTTGGTTATTTTTAGGGGAATTAACACTGAGTATTACAATTCTGAAAAAATTAAAACATCAGATAAGGATAAATTAATAAAGAAATGGAACTTAGATAAATTTCAAAGAAAAATAATTTTAATGCCTGGAAGATTAACAGAATGGAAAGGACAAGAAATGTTTATTGAATCCTTAAATCTTCTAAAAAAAAATGAGCCACATAAGCAATTTACTGCAGTTATATTAGGTAGTGAACAAGGAAGGGATATATATAAAAAAAAACTTACTCGATTAGTTGAACAATATAGACTTTCCAAAGAAATAATATTTGTGGAAAATTTTGAAATCATGCCGATAGCATATGAAATATCTGATATAGTGGTATCAGCATCTATTGAACCAGAAGCTTTTGGAAGAGTCGCGATAGAGGCACAATCTATGGGAAAGCCTATAATAGCAAGTAATATAGGAGGCTCAAGAGAAACAATAAAGGATGAAAAAACTGGTTTTTTGTTTAATGCTGGGGATATTAAATCTTTAACAGAAAAATTATCACATATCTTTGATTTAGATAGAAATACATTAAAATTAATGGGTAATGCGGGCAGAGAAAATGTAATAAAAAAATTTAATGTTGAAAAAATGTGTTTTTCTACATATTCAGAGTACAAAAAACTACTTAATTAAATGCCAAATATTACACTACCAGATGGAAAAAAAATAAAGTTTGATAAAAAAGTTAGTGGAATAGAAATTTCAGAAAAAATAAGTAAATCTTTATCTAAACAAGCATTAGTAATGAGTGTAGATGGCAATTTAAAAGATTTAAGTTTCATAATAGAAAATGATTCAAAAGTAAAAATATTTACTTCAAAAGATGCTGAAGGGCTTGAGACCATAAGGCACGATACGGCTCACATATTAGCTATGGCCGTTCAAGAACTATTTCCAGGAACTCAAGTTACAATTGGACCAGTGATTGAAAATGGATTTTATTATGATTTTGCTAGAAAAGATCCTTTCACTGAAAACGATCTCAAAAAAATAGAAAATAAAATGAAAGAAATAGTTGACCGGGATGAGTTAACTAGATGTGAAGTTTGGGATAGAGATAAAGCAATTGACCATTTTAAAGAAATTGGAGAAAGTTACAAAGCTGAAATAATAAAAGATATTCCTCATGGAGAGAAAATTTCTATATATTTTCATGGTAAATGGCATGATTTATGTAGAGGGCCTCACCTATCTTCGACAGCCAAAATTGGAAAATTTTTTAAATTAACAAAAGTTGCAGGAGCGTATTGGAGAGGTGACTCAAATAATGAAATGCTACAAAGAATTTATGGAACGTCTTGGGCATCTCAAAAAGAACTTGATGACTATCTCCAAAGAATAGAAGAAGCTGAAAAAAGAGACCATAGAAAACTAGGTAAAGAAATGAATTTATTTCATTTTAGAGAAGAAAGTCCAGGATCTGTATTCTGGCATGATAAAGGATGGGCACTTTTTCAAAAGCTTGTTAGCTACATGAGAGCAAAGCAAGAAGATGCGGGATATAAAGAAATTAATACACCTGAAATATTAGATAGATCTTTATGGGAAAAATCAGGACATTGGGAAAAGTTTGGAGAGAATATGTACACATCTACAACTCCAGATGAAAAAGTTTTTGCAATTAAGCCAATGAATTGCCCTGGCTGCGTTCAAGTTTATAATCAAGGATTAAAAAGTTATAGAGATTTACCATTAAAAATGTCAGAATTTGGGAAAGTACACAGGTACGAACCATCTGGAGCACTTCATGGACTATTAAGAGTTAGAGCATTTACGCAAGATGATGCACATATATTCTGTACTGAAGATCAAATAACAGAAGAGTGTCTGAGTGTTACAAACTTGATATTAGAAATTTATAAAGACTTAGGATTTGAAAATGTAATTTTAAAATATTCTGATAGACCAGAAGTTAGAGTTGGAGAGGACAGTGTATGGGACAAGTCGGAGACAGCTTTATTAAAAGCCATAAAAGAATCTAAATTAGAATACAGCATTAATAAAGGTGAAGGAGCATTTTATGGACCCAAAATAGAATTTGTATTAACAGATGCTATAGGAAGAGATTGGCAGTGTGGAACCTTACAAGTGGATCTAAACTTGCCTGGAAGACTAGGAGCTACATACGTAGATAAAGATGGCGGAAAAAAAGTTCCAGTAATGCTTCATCGTGCCTTATTTGGATCTCTTGAAAGATTTATAGGAATTTTAATAGAACATTATTCTGGGAAACTTCCGTTTTGGATTTCACCTCTTCAAACAATGATAATTCCTGTTTCAGATGAATTTAATGATTATGCTAAATCGGTGAGTAGTAAAATTAAAAGAGCTGGAATATCCAGCGACGTGGATTTAAAAAGTCATAATTTAAATTACAAAATAAGGGATCATTCTTTGTCTAAATTGCCAATATTATTAATTTGTGGAAAAAAAGAAGTTGACACTAACAGTGTAACTATTAGAAGATTGGACTCTAATAAACAAGAGAATATGAAACTAGAAAAATTTATTAAAGACTTTTCAATTCTAAACAAAGCTCCTTCCTTATAAGTGCAAGATTACAAAAAAAATTATTTTCAAAGAAGAACTAAGCCTAAGGGACCTAGAACAAATAACAGAATAAACTCACCTGAGGTTCAGGTTATATCAAGTGATGGAGATAATTTAGGTATAATTAAAACTAATGATGCGATTTCAAGAGCAAAAGAAGAAGGTTTGGATTTAATTGAAATAGCTCCAAATGCGAACCCACCAGTGTGTAAAATAATGGATATGGGTAAGTTCAAATATGATCAGCAAAAAAAAGCTAGCAAGGCAAAAAAAAACCAAAAAAAAATTGAATTAAAAGAAATAAAATTAAGACCAGTTACAGGAATTCATGATTACACTTTTAAAATAAAAAATGCACAAAAATTTCTTTCAAAAGGTGACAAAGTAAAATTTACAGTAAAATTCAAAGGTAGAGAGTTACAACACACCCACTTAGGTAACAAATTAATGGATAAAATAATACAAGATATGCAGGATATCGGCAAAGTAGAGCTACATCCAAAGTTTGATGGAAAACAAATGATAATGGTAATTCAGCCAATTTAAAAATTATCTAGTTGTAAAGTAATATTAATATTTGTATAAACCGACAAAAAAAAATGCCTAAATTAAAAACTAAAAGTTCTGCAAAAAAAAGATTTAAAATTACAGCAAGAGGAAAAGTTGTAATGGGCCAGTCAGGAAAAAGACATGGAATGATAAAAAGAACAAACACACAAATTAGAAATCAAAGAGGTACTACAATAATGTCCAAGCAGGATAGTAAAATTGTTAAATCATATATGCCTTATAATTTAAGAGGATAAAAAATGCCCAGAGTAAAAAGAGGAGTAACAAGTCACGCAAAGCATAAAAAAGTTCTAAAAGCTGTAAAGGGCCAATGGGGGAGAAGAAAAAGTACCATTAGAGTTGCAAGACAAGCAATGGAGAAAGCTATGCAGTATGCTTATCGAGATAGAAGAAATAAGAAAAGAGAATTTAAATCATTATGGATACAAAGAATCAATGCAGGAGTAAGAGCGGAAGGTTTAACGTATTCGAAGTTTATAAACGGCCTTAATAAGTCAGGAATAAAAATAGATAGAAAAATTCTTGCCGAAATAGCTTATGATAATCCAGAGGCTTTTAAATCCATAGTTAAAAAAGCCCAAGCTGCACTTAATTAATCTTCGCTATTGTTTTTCTCAAGTTAAGAAATAATCTGTAAAAATGTCAGATTTTGAAAAATTTAAGGATGAGTTGAAAAATAAACTTATCAAGGCGAAAGATTCAAAAGAATTAGATGTTATAAGATCAGAAATTTTTAGTAAAAACGGTCTAATAAATTCCGAATTTAAAAAACTTGGATCATTGTCTCCAGAAGAAAAAAAGAAAGTAGCTTCCAAAATAAATACTGCTAAACAAGAACTAACAACCTTACTTAACGAAAAAGTATCTAATCTACAATCCAATGAAATAGATGAAAGAGTCAAAAAAGAAAAAAACGATGTAACTCTTCCCGAAAAAGATTTCAAAATTGGAAAAATACATCCCGTATCACAAGTAATTGATGAAATTTCGTCTATATTTTCAGAAATTGGTTTTAGTGTTGAAGAGGGACCTGATGTTGAAAGTGAATATTATAATTTTACAGCTCTTAATACACCAGAAAATCATCCAGCAAAAGATATGCATGATACTTTTTATATTGAAGAAAATATGAAAACATTACTAAGAACACACACATCTCCTGTTCAAGTAAGAACAATGTTAAAAGGAAAACCACCATTTAAAATTGTAGCACCTGGACGAACATATAGAAGTGATAGTGATCAAACACATACACCTATGTTCCATCAACTTGAGGGACTTCATATTGATAAAAATATAACGATGGGTCATTTAAAAGGTTGCTTAAATTATTTTATAAAAGAATTTTTTGAATTAGATCAAATTAAAATGAGATTTCGTCCAAGCCACTTTCCTTTTACTGAACCTTCTGCGGAAGTTGATATTGGATATAGAATTGAAAATAATAAAATCATAATTGGTGAAGGAGATAAATGGCTAGAAATATTGGGCTGTGGAATGGTTCATCCCAATGTATTAAAAAACTCAAAAGTTGATCCAAATAAATACCAGGGTTTTGCATTTGGAATAGGCATAGATAGATTGGCCATGTTAAAATATGGAATTAATGATTTAAGATCATTCTTCGAGTGTGACTATAGATGGTTGAATTATTATGGTTTTGATCCTTTAGACGTTCCAACAAATTATAGAGGACTAAGCAAATGAAATTTACAAAAGATTGGCTCCAAGATCATCTAAAAACGAATAAAACCGAGGCTCAAATAGTTGAAAAACTAAATCATATAGGTCTAGAAGTCGAAAAATTGGAGCCTGAAAAAAATGAATTAAGTGATTTTATTATTGCTAAAATTATTAAAGCAGAAAAACATCCCAATGCTGATAGATTAAAGTTATGTCATGTTGACGTAGGACAAAAAGAGTTAGTAAGAGTTGTGTGTGGTGGACCTAATGCAAAAGATAATTTGCTAACTATTTATGCTCCACCAGGATCGATAATTCCGAAAAATAAAATGAAATTAGAGGTATCAAAAATAAGAGGAGAAACTTCTTATGGTATGCTTTGTTCAGAATCTGAGCTTAATTTATCAAATGAAAGCGATGGCATAGTCGAACTAAGTAAAAACTACGAAAAAAAAATTGGAAAAAGATATTTTAATAAAAATTTAAAAAACATAATAGAGTTATCAATAACTCCAAATAGACCAGATTGTTTAGGCATTAAGGGAATAGCAAGAGACCTTTCAGCCAGCGGTTTTGGAAAGCTAATAGAGAATGGTACTCATAAAACAAAGAAAACTATAAAACAAAATTTAAAAGTAAAAATTGATAAAAGCAAAGGACAAGCTTGCACTATATTTGGAAGCTGTCTAATTAAAAATATAAAAAACCAAGAAAGTCCAAATTGGCTAAAAAAAAGAATTCTTTCTTTAGGATTAAGACCTATTTCAGCAGTTGTGGATATAACAAACTATGTAATGTTTGATTTAAATAGACCACTTCATGCCTATGATTTAGATAAAATTAGTAAAGGAATAATTGTTAGAAATTCTAAAAAAGGTGAAAAGTTTAAAGCTTTAGATAATAAGGAATATAAACTTGATGATGGCATGTGTGTTATTTCTGATCATCAAGGAGTTTTAGGCTTAGGTGGAATTATAGGTGGTATAAGATCCGGAACAGAACTATATACGAAAAATATTTTGTTAGAATCGGCTTATTTTGATCCTGAAATAACAAGAAAGACTGCAAAAAAACTAGATTTAAATAGTGATGCAAAGTTTAGATTTGAAAGAGGAATTGATCCAAATTCCATTTCCAGTGGATTGGAAAAAGCTTCTGAAATGATAGTTAAAATTTGTGGTGGAGAAGTTTCAAAATTAGATGTTCAATCAACAAAAAATGTAACGAGCAAAAAAATATTATTTGATCCACAACTTGCGTCTAAAGTTATTGGAATACAAATAAAAATTACAGAAATAATTATAATTTTACAAAAACTAGGTTTTGTGATTAAAAAAAAAGGAAAGTTGCTTAGCGTAAAAGTTCCAACTTGGCGCCCAGACATACATGGTCAAATTGATTTAGTTGAAGAGATAATAAGAATTAAAGGATTTGATAAAATTCAGTCAGTAGAGCCAGAAAAAAGAAGGTTAAAACCAACACTAGATTTTTTTCAAAGACATTTTCATCTAGCACAAAGATCTGTTGCTTCTAAGGGATATTTAGAAGTAATAACTTGGTCGTTTACAGATGAAAAAATAAATGAAAGTTTTAAAGAAAATTTACATAAAATAAAAATTATTAATCCAATTAGTTCTGAATTAAATGTTTTAAGAAACTCACTTTACCCAAACTTAATTTATTTTTTAAAAAAAAACATCGATAGGGGTTTTGATAATCAATCTCTTTTTGAAATAGGACCATCTTTTATTGGGAAAAAGCCAGGCGAACAAATAACTATAGTATGTGGTTTAAAAAAGGAAGATCATATAAATGTATTTGATATCAAAAAAGATGTTGTACAAACTTTAGTAGAATTAGGCATAAATAAAGATGAAACCACTATAGATGTCAAGACCCCTGGATACTACCATCCGGGAAATTCTGGTTCAATAATAACGAAAAAAGATAAAAAATTAATTTCATACTTTGGTGAAATCCATCCAAAGATAATTAATAAAACTTATGGATTTGAAATTTTTTTAGAAAATCTTGTAAATTATAAAAAATTGAATAAAAAAAATAAACCTACAATAACTTTTTCAGATTATCAAAAATCGGATAGAGATTATGCGTTTGTAGTAGAAAAAGATTTTAAAGCCCAAGACTTAATTGAAATTATCTCAAGTGTAGACAAATCTTTAATCAAAAATGTTAAGATTTTTGATGTATATCAAGGAGAAAATATACCATCTGATAAAAAATCAATTGCTTTAAAAGTTACTATTCAATCAGATTATAAAACTTTAAATGAAAAAGACTTAAACGAAATTTCCCAGAAAATCATCTCTAGTGTTGAAGTAAAAGCTGGTGCTAAGCTTAGATCTTAATGAGTGAAATTAAGCATATTAGAAATTTTGCAATTATTGCACATATTGATCACGGAAAATCAACTATAGCAGATAGAATTATTCAAAAATGTGGAGGTCTTAGCGACAGAGAAATGAAAGAGCAAGTTTTGGATTCAATGGAAATAGAAAGAGAAAGGGGAATAACAATTAAAGCTCAAACGGTAAGACTCTCTTACAAATCCAAGGATGGTAAAGAATATATTTTAAATATTATAGATACACCTGGCCATGTTGATTTTAGCTATGAAGTAAGTCGTTCTTTATATGCATGTGAGGGATCAATTTTAATTGTTGATAGTTCCCAAGGCGTTGAAGCTCAAACACTAGCAAATGTTTACCAGGCTTTAGAAATAAATCATGAAATAATACCAGTGCTTAACAAAATTGATTTACCTGCGTCTGATATTGAAAAATCAAATAAACAAATCGAAGATGTTATTGGCATAGAAACTACGAATTCAGTACCTTGTTCGGGAAAAACTGGAGAGGGTATTGAAGATATATTAGAAAAAATAGTAAAAGTTCTACCCTCGCCCAAAGGAATAAAAAGTGAATTATTAAAATGTTTGTTAGTCGACAGTTGGTACGATTCATATCTAGGTGTAGTAATTTTAGTAAGAGTTTTAGATGGCAGTATTACAAAAAATATGAAAATAAGGATGATGTCCAACAATAAAGAATATCAAATTGAAAGAGTAGGAGTATTTACTCCAAAGCCAAAAGACGTTAAAGAATTAAATGCTGGCGAAATAGGATTCATTATTACTGGAATTAAAAGTTTGTCAGAAACTAAAGTTGGAGACACCATATGTGACTCTCAAAAACCATTAAAAAATGCATTACCGGGTTTCAAGCCAAGCAAGCCTGTAGTTTTTTGTGGATTATTTCCTGTAGATAGTTCTGAATATCAAAAATTAAAGGATGGCCTTGCCAAACTTCAATTAAATGATGCAAGTTTTTCTTATGAAGCAGAATCCTCATCAGCGTTAGGACTAGGGTTTAGATGTGGTTTTTTAGGTTTACTACATTTGGAGATAATTACACAAAGACTGGAAAGAGAATTTGATATAAATTTATTAACCACAACACCAGGAGTTGTCTACAAAGTTCATTTAAATAATGGTAATATAGTAAGTTTGCAGAATCCATCTTCTTTGCCAGATCCAACTCATATTAAATTTATTGAGGAACCTTGGATAAAAGCAACTATAATAACCCCAGATCAATATCTTGGATCAATAATTAAAATTTGCCAAGACAAAAGAGGAGTACAAACTAATTTGACATATTCGGGGAACAGAGCAGTTTTGAATTATGAACTGCCTTTAAACGAAGTTGTTTTTGATTTTTATGATCGTTTAAAATCAATGACAAGTGGCTATGGTAGCTTTGATTATGAAATTACAGATTACAAAGAAGGAGATCTTGTAAAGCTAGGCATACTAGTTAATGGTGAACCAGTTGATGCTCTATCTATGATGATACATAAGGAATTTGCACAATCACAAGGAAGAGTGGTATGCGAAAAACTAAAAGATTTAATACCCAGACATAATTTTATGATTCCTATACAAGCTGCAATAGGAGGAAAAATAATCGCAAGAGAAACAATTAAGGGATATAAAAAGGATGTACTAACAAAAATTCATGGCGGAGGTGCTTTGGATCGAAAAAGAAAGCTTTTAGAAAAACAAAAAAAAGGAAAAGCACGAGCTAAGCAATTCGGAAGGGTTGAAATACCACAAGAAGCTTTTATTGGAGTATTGAAAATTAACAAAGACAACTAAGCAATGATAAAATCAATTTTTTTTATTTCGTTATTTATTAATTTATTTTTGGTAATTGTCTTAAATAAAAAAAAAATTAAAAAATTTATAAATAAAAAAATTATTAAAACAGTTAATATTGAAAAAATTAATCCAATATTTAAACCAAGAATTATTTCAGACAACTCTAAATTTCCTTCAAAAGAACATGTAACAAAGATGGTGTTAGTTCATGATGAAGAATACAACGTTAAAGGTTTGATTTCTGATTACGAAACATGGATTTTAGCAATAATGTCAAAAATTTCTTTAAATATTTTTGAATTTGGAACTTGCAGTGGGAAAACAACTTACATAATGGCTCTTAACTCACCTGATAATGCAAAAATAAAAACTATTACTTTAAATGAAGATCAAGCTTCAAATTTGAATTTTAAAAGTGGAGAAAGCAAATCTGCGTATATAAATTCAAAAAATGAAAGTTCATATAAAGAATTCATGTTCAGTGGTACGAGTTGTGAAAGTAAAATAGATTTTTCTTTTAAAAATTCTATGGATTTAGATATTAAAGATTTAAAAAATAAATATGATCTTATCTTTATAGATGGAGGACATACTTATTCGATAATAAAAAATGATACCGAGAAAGCTTTAGAAATGATCAAAAAAAATGGTTATGTTTTTTGGCATGATTACACTCCAAATAAATCCTCAACAAAAGATGTTTTTAAGTATCTAAATAGCTTAAGCAAAAAGATAAGTATTTATCATATTAAAGATACAAATATGTGCTTTTACAAAAAAGAATAAATTTTTAGGTTTTATGAAAGATAGCATAGGTATTTTAGCTCCAGGAAAAGGATGGGGAAACTTTGTTTCTTATATTTCTTGTTTTAAAACAATATCAGAAAATAGAAATAAAAAGGTTGCATTAATTACAAAGAAATTCTCAAGTGCAAGATCGTATTTGTATGATCAAAATTTTGTCGAAAAGTTCATAGAAATACCAGATAATACAAGAGGAATAATCAATAAGATAAAGTCTGTAATTTACATTTATAAAGAACTTAAAAAACTGAATTTAAATGAAATATTTATTTTTCACTCTTCTCCCTTGTATGTGATTATTAGTTATCTTGCTAAAATAAATAAAATTTATGCGCCAGGTATTAAATATCAAAACTTTTTTTTGAAAAAAAAATTTAAATATTACGAAAGTTATAAATCAAAACTTATTGATCCTGTTGAAGAAAGTAAAGAGCTGATAAAAAAAATTTTAAATATTAAACATGTTCCATTTAAAATATTAAAATATGATGGAAAAATTGATCAAAAAAAAATAGCCATTTGTGTAGCTTGTTCAGGTTATGAGAGGCAATGGGGATCTGAAAATTATATTAAATTAATCAAATATTTGGCATCTTTGAATTATCAAAAATTTCTAATTCTCTCAGGTAAAGATCAATCCGAAATCGAAAATGAGATAATTGAGAAGTCCGATAAAAAACTTGAGTTCATAAAAACTTCAATGAAAAAAATTGATGAAGTAATAGTAGACTTAAAAAATTGTAAATTGTTAATAGGAAATGATACTGGTTTTACACATTTGGCTATTGCTTATGGAAAAAAATCATTTGTTATACTGGGAGACTGTCCACCACATACATATTCAGATCTAATTATACCAATAGATAAAGATGAAAATTCACCAAGAACTTCAAATTCTATAAAAAGTACTACCTATGAAAAAGTAGTTAGCGTATTTAACAAACATGAAAATCGATATTAGGAGAGATGGCCGAGCGGTTTAAGGCGCACGCTTGGAAAGCGTGTTAAGGGGCAACTCTTTCGTGGGTTCGAATCCCACTCTCTCCGCCAATGATTTATGTTAAAAAATAAATAAATAAATGATATATTATTAGCGAATCAATAAAGGAAAGGAGTTAAAATGGAAGTTGTAATTGTTATAGCAGTTGCAGTGTGGGCTTGGAATCAATTCATGTAATTTGCTGCTAACTAAATTTAGTAATTTAATTGTTGTACTTACTTATATAGAGTTATGATTTTTTAAATTTATGGCTCTAGCACTAGATTTGTCTTTACTAATCAAAATTATTTATAATTTTTTATCCAATGTTTAGCGATATCTACTCTTTTACAAATCCACACATCATCAAATTTTAAAATATAATTAATAAATTTAATTAGAGATTGCATTCTTCCTGGTCTACCAATGAGTCTACAGTGAAGTCCAACATTCATCATTTTTGGATTGGTTTTTCCTTCATTATATAAAGTATCAAAACTATCTTTTAAATAAGTAAAGAATTGATCACCGCTATTAAAACCCTGTTTAGTTGCAAAACGCATATCATTATTATCTAAAGTGTAAGGAATGATTAATTGTTTCTTATTTCCTTTTTTTATCCAGTACGGAAGATCATCGCTATAAGAGTCACTGCAATAAAGAAATCCTCCTTCTTCAATTACAAGATCTAAAGTATTGGGGCTACACCTTCCTGTGTACCAACCCAAGGGCCTTGTACCAAATATTTTTTTTATGGATTTTATTGCTAATGCCATATGGCCTTTTTCCTTAGATTTTGAAAAATTTTGATAATCAATCCACCTCCATCCATGTGAAGCAACTTCATAATTTGCTTTTTTAATTGCAGCACAGACTTCATTATTTTTTTCAAGCGCCATACCTACCCCAAAAATTGTTAATGGAATTTGTTTTTCTTGAAATAATTCATGAATTCTCCAAAAACCTCTTTTAGAACCATACTCGTAAATTGATTCCATATTCATATGGCGACCCTTTATTGGTTGAGCCCCTATTATTTCAGAGAGAAAAATTTCTGAAGTTTTATCCCCATTTAATACGCAGTTTTCTGCGCCTTCTTCATAATTAAGTACGAATTGTACTGCAATCCTTGAGTTATTTGGCCATTTTACTTTAATGTCTTTGGAACCATAACCCACCATATCTCTTGAATATTTTTTAACCATTTTTAAGAGTTATATTTTCCTTTTTAAAATTATGTATCACTAAGTTATTTCCTTTTCCTTTTCTATCAACAACTAAAAAATTCATTTTCCTTTTTGATATTAGTGGGAAGTGCCAAATTCCTGGCTTATAATTTATTCCAGTTTGCTTTGGTACTATAAATGACTCAATTTTTTTAACATTTGGTTTTTCACCTCGTGGAGCAACAAATACTAAAAAAGTACATTCTTTCATTGGTATAAAAGCCTGGCTTCCCAAAGGATGCTTTTCCATCATTTTTATATTCATAGGAAATCTCCTTTTTTTTGCAGAAAAAATACTAACAGTTGTGCTTCCATTCTTTGCAGAGGTGTTTATTTTACATAGATTATCGTATCTATTTGCATAACCATTGTTAATTTTTATAGGCCTTCTTTTTCTTGTACATATTAAATCTCCAAATTTTTTAAAATTTTTACTATTAATTTTTTTAGGTTTTATTATTATTTTCATTTTATAACTTTTCCGAAAGTTCGAATTCTTGATATTCCTCCATCTGGATAAATATTTATTCTTATATAATTAACTTTGTTTGTTTTTGGTGCTTTGAATTTAAAATTATGTTTTTTATGAGGATGAAGCTTGGCTTTATTTATGAGTGTCTTCCATTTTTTTGATTTTTTTACAATTGAACTGTTTGATAATTTTTTAGGAATAAATGTTCCTTGAACCGAACATCTATCAGGATAATTTCCCTTAAAATGATGTGTATCAATTTCAATTTTATTAATTTTTCCTGTTCGACCCATTTTTATTATAAGCCAGTCAGAGTTTTTTCCTCTGCTCCTTCTTGTTTCCCATCCATCACCCATGTTTTTACCCTTACCTGGTGAGAGTACATTTTCAGCTCTTCCGAAATGTTCATTGTTACAACCCACAATTGATGCTCCATTTAACATAGAAGTAAGATTAACTGTTTTACTTCCATAATCTATATTTTTAGTTTCAACTTCTCCATAAAGCCTAAGTCTAGCGACACCACCATCTGGATAAATATTAAGTTTAACATGAGTAAAGATAGATTTATTTTTGATACTAAATTTATGATTTTTGTTAGGCCCGAGTTTTTTATAATTTAAAATTTTACTCCACTTTGAATTACTATTTAGTTTTTTATTATTTTGACAAGCTTCCAAGGAAGCATACTGAGGTTGATTTCCTGAAAAGTGAGTTGTGTCAATATCGACACTAAAAATTCTTCCTGGTTTACCAAGTTTTATAATTAAATAATCAAATCCTTTTTTTCTTCTTCTCCTTGTTTCCCACCCATCCATCCATTTACCATGCCTATCAAAAACTCCATCTTTGAAAATAGGTGGATTTGGATTAATTATTCTGTTTGCTGAAGCAAAAAAATAGGTAAAAAAAA
>CACDDB010000015.1 GCA_902551445.1 uncultured Pelagibacteraceae bacterium
TCAAAAAGTTTATCATCTAGTAATTCAGATATATTATTTGCTAAATTTAGATCACTTTTAGATGTTAGGTCAGATAATTCAATTTTTAGCTCTTGGCAGATTTTTAAAAGAAGATCTCCATCTATTTTCCTTTTTCCTCCTTCTATTAAAGCCAAATAGCTTGGAGATATTTTTATTTGGTCGGCTAGTTTATTTGCTTGAAGACCCAATTGTCTTCTAAAAGCCCTTATTTTTGGACCAATTTTTAAATCAAATTGACTCATATTTTCTATTTGTAAATATTGTAAATTATAATTTACAAAAAATTATAAGTATTTACAAGTAAAAAAGAGATAAATATGGATTTTGTAAATATTGTAAATTATAAGATTTACATGGATAAAAATAAACTAAACACTGAAAATAGCTCACAAACTACAAATCATCAGGAGCATCAGGAATATAAAAGTAGAGGAGTATATTTGAGGGATGACCATTGTGACTGGGGCTCTAGTGGTATGAACGAATTTACTAAAGAATTTAGTAAAAACAGTTAATTTATCCTGAAATTTTCAAACACATTTCTTTTATGACAGTTAAAGCAAAGGTTAATTACGATATAAAAAGATTTTCTGGAATAAAAAGAGATTACAAATCTTCTGAAGTAGAAAGATTGAGAGGTTCAATAAAAATTGAATATTCAATGTGCAAAAATCAGTCCAAAAAACTTTGGGAGCTTTTAAATACACAGCCTTATATCAATACACTAGGTTCTTTATCTGGAAATCATGCTGTTCAACATGCAAAAGCAGGATTAAAAGCAATTTATTTAAGCGGTTGGCAGGTGGCTGCAGATGCAAATAGTGCAGGAGAAATGTATCCAGATCAATCATTATATCCTTTTGATAGTGCACCGAAATTAGTTGAGGCAATGAACAATGCTTTAATTAGAGCTGATCAAATTCAGCATATGGAAATCTCAGACGGCGATATGAAAGAAAAAGATAGAGTTGATTATATGCTACCTATTATTGCAGATGGTGAAGCAGGATTTGGT
Source organism: uncultured Pelagibacteraceae bacterium (assembly GCA_902551445.1). GTDB lineage: Bacteria > Pseudomonadota > Alphaproteobacteria > Pelagibacterales > Pelagibacteraceae > Pelagibacter. Next base: position 1,037 of record CACDDB010000015.1, read on the forward strand.
GGACCACTAAATGTTTTTGAATTAGCAAAAAAATTTATTAAAGCAGGTGCTGCAGGTGTCCATTTTGAAGATCAGCTAGCTAGTGAAAAAAAATGTGGTCACATGGGAGGAAAAGTATTAGTTCCTACTAGCACAATGATAAAAAATTTAAAAGCTGCTAGACTTGCAGCAGATATAGCAGATGTGCCATTAATTATTTTAGCAAGAACAGACGCAAATGCAGCAAAACTAATAACAAACGATCATGATGAAAATGATAAGCCATTTTTAACTGGAGAAAGATCACCGGAAGGTTTTTTCTATGTTAAGCATGGTATTGATCAAGCAATTTCAAGAGGGCTTGCGTACGCACCTTATTCAGACTTAATATGGTGCGAAACTGCAACACCTAATATTAAAGAAGCAAAAAAATTTGCTGATGCTATCCATGCTAAATTTCCAGGGAAACTTCTTGCATACAATTGTTCACCATCATTTAATTGGAAAAAACATTTATCTGATGATGAGATTTCTTCATTCCAGGTAAAGATTGCAGAAATGGGTTATAAGTTTCAATTTATTACTCTTGCTGGATTTCATACACAAAACATTGCGATATTTGAATTGGCTGAAAAATATAAATCCGAAGGTATGACAGCTTATTCAAAAATTCAACAACAAGAATTTGCGAGAGAAAAAGATGGATATACAAGTGTTAAACATCAAAGAGAAGTAGGCACTTCTTATTTCGACGCTGTTTCAAACACAATTAGCTCAGGAAAAAGCTCTACTACAGCAATGGAAGGTTCAACAGAGTCCGAACAATTTTAATTTGATTTAAGTTTTTGAATTTGGTCCCAAGCAGAGTTAATAGCTCTCATTTTCTTTTTACTTTCTTCAATAACTTCTGTTGGGACACCTTTGCTTATTAATAAATCAGGGTGATGCTCTTTGCTGAGTTTTATATATTTTTTTCTAATTGATTGAATATCATCGTTAGGATTACTTTCTAAGATAATATAAGGATTTGATTTTTCTGATAATTTTCTAGACTCTTTTATACTTTTAAATTGAACGTTGCTTAAACCAAAAATTCCAGAAATGCTTTCAATCATTTCTAATTCAGATGCGCTAACATTTCCATCTGCTTCAGCTATGTAAAAAAGCATATTTATTACTTCTTCCAAAACATTCAAATTTCCTCGATATATGTGAGCTATTTGTTGAGCGTAAGGTTCATAACCTAGACTTTCTTCTTTAGCTTTATTAAAAATTTTTCCTACTTGGTCTAATTCATTTTCTGGAATTTTTAATTTATCTTTTACTGCTATTAATTCTTCTCGACTTACTTGACCATCTGCTTTGCTTAACTTTGCTGATAAAACAATTAAAGACAATGCAAAAACTTGTTGAGGTTGAGCAAAACTTCCCATTTTAGCTCCAGATCTTGCTCTTGATATCTTTCCACCAAGTAAAGAACCTAATAGCATCCCAAAAGGTCCCCCGAGGGACAAACCAATCATTCCACCTATTAAACTTCCCCAAATAGACATAGTAAATTATTCAAAGTTCCTTAATCTGTATTCCCATTTTCCCATTCTAGAATAGGATACTTTTAATATTAAATTTTTTTCTTTATCATACCAAATATCAAAATCTAATTTTTTATCATCTGGTAAATTTTCATCTTTTGATTTTAATTTATAATGATCTGTAGAGTATTTTTTACCATTAATTATTAAATCTTCTTTTTTTACAAAAGTTACAACCTGTTCTTTTATGCTTCCAGATAGTGGACTTATTTGTTTTGAAGTTTGTAAAATTTTATGATTCCACCAATTTCCAATAACACAATCAGCATCAGCTTTGCCCTTAAAAGATGATCCATCAATATGGAATTTTTGTGATTTTTTATCATATTTTAAATTAACATATTTTTCTTTTTCATTTTGAAAAGTGTTTGATTTAAAATGAATCAACATATCATTTTCATAAATTTCAGTAGTTTCACTTAAAATAGAAAAAACACTTACTCCAAATAAATCTACATTAAATTTAGTATAATTTTTTACAGTTGTTTTATTATCTTTACGTTCAAAAAAATAGTTACTATATCCAATTACTTTATCGTTTCTAATTACATCCATTTCAATTTTAGATATTCCCTTATAATGACCAGTGTGTGAATAAGAATTTAATGAAGAAATTAAAAAAATCAGAATGTAAATATATTTTTTCATATTGCTTAAATCTGAGGTATGAATATATAAAAAAAATGTTTTTAACTATAAAAAAAATACCAAAAACTAAATGGAGTTCACCAAAACCACTAAATTTTAAACCCAGAATTTTAACTTTTCTGTACTTATGTATAGGTTTAACATTTTTTGGCTTAGGAGAAGGTTTGTTGCTTGTTTCTTTAACTGGTGCTTCCCCATGGAGTGTTTTGGCACAAGGTATTTCTTTAAATATAGATTTTTCTATTGGAACAACAACTTTGCTAGTAAGCATTGGCGTTCTAATTCTTTGGATACCACTAAAACAAAAACCTGGAATTGGAACAATTCTTAATGCTTTAATTATAGCTGTAATGATAGATATTTGTATTAATTTTGTTCCATCGCCTCAAAATAATGTTTCCCAAATAATGTTAGCAATTGTTGCTGTTCTAATTACTGGTATTGGAGGCGGAATTTATCTTATTGCAAATTTAGGACCAGGACCAAGAGATGGCTTGATGATCGGACTTCAGGAAATATCAAAATTACCAATTGCTGCAGTTAGAGCGTTTCTTGAAATATCAGTTGTTACTGTCGGATGGTATTTAGGAGGAACTGTAGGAATTGGAACTTTATTATTTGCTTTTGGGATTGGACCATCTGTAGCTCTAGGATTATTTTTGGTTGATAAATTATTTAATAATTAAATTATATTGAGAAAAAAAAAGGGCAGTAAAAAACTGCCCTTTTTGAATTTTTGTTTGAGATTAATGGGGATTACATTCCCATGCCTCCCATTCCTCCCATGCCGCCCATTCCACCAGGAGGCATTCCACCAGGGCCAGAGTCTTTTTCTTCTGGTTTATCTGCAATCATTGCTTCAGTGGTAACTAATAATCCAGATATAGAAGCTGCATCTTGTAAAGCAGTTCTAACAACTTTTACTGGGTCTATTATACCTTCTTTAAACATATCAACGTATTGTTCAGTTTGTGCATCATAACCATGAGTAGGTTTATTCATTTCCAAAAGTTTTCCTACTATTACTGAACCATCAACGCCTGCATTTTTTGTAATTTGTCTTATTGGTGCCTGAAGAGCACTTTTAACTATTTCTACCCCAGATTTTTGATCATCTCCTTTAACTTTTACTTTATCAAGATCCTGTGAAGCATAAAGAAGAGCACATCCACCTCCTACGACTATTCCTTCTTCTACAGCAGCTCTTGTAGCATTCAATGCATCTTCAACTCTATCTTTTTTTTCTTTAACTTCTACTTCTGTTGCACCACCTACTTTAATGACTGCAACTCCACCAGCAAGTTTAGCTAATCTTTCTTGAAGTTTTTCTCTATCGTAATCAGATGTAGTCTCTTCTACTTGTTGTTTTATTTGTGCACATCTAGCCTCGATATCAGATTTTTTTCCACTACCACTTACTATTGTGCTATTTTCCTTATCAACTTTAACTTTTTTAGCTGATCCAAGGTCATTTAATTTTACGTTTTCTAGTTTAATTCCTAAATCTTCAGAAATAACTTGTCCGCCAGTTAATATAGCAATATCCTCAAGCATTGCTTTTCTTCTATCTCCAAATCCTGGGGCTTTGACAGCTACAACTTTTAATCCACCTCTTAATTTATTTACTACTAAAGTTGCAAGAGCTTCGCCTTCAACATCTTCAGAAATTATCATCAAAGGTCTTCCAGCTTGCACAACGGCTTCCAAAAGTGGAACCATTGGCTGTAGATTGGTTAATTTTTTTTCATGAAGAAGAATTAATGGATTGTCCAACTCTGTTGTCATTTTATCTGCATTAGTAATAAAATAAGGAGATAAATATCCTCTATCGAATTGCATTCCTTCGACAACATCTAATTCAGTTTCAATACTTTTTGCTTCTTCAACAGTAATTACACCTTCATTTCCAACTTTTTGCATGGCTTTAGAAATCATATTTCCAATTTCTTTATCACCATTAGAAGATATCGTTCCAACTTGAGCAATTTCATCACTATCTTTGACTTTTTTTGCCGATGAAATTAATTTTTCTTTTACATGTTCAACTGCAGTATCTATTCCTCTTTTTACATCCATTGGATTCATACCAGCGGTAACATATTTACATCCTTCTTTTACAATAGCTTGAGCTAATATTGTTGCAGTAGTAGTTCCATCACCAGCTTCATCGTTAGTTTTGCTAGCAACTTCCTTAACCATTTGTGCACCCATGTTTTCAAATTTTTCTTCTAATTCAATTTCTTTTGCTACAGTAACTCCATCTTTAGTTGTTCTAGGAGCTCCATAAGACTTGTCAATTACAACATTTCTTCCTTTCGGACCAAGTGTAACCTTCACTGTATTCGCTAGAATATCTACACCTTTAAGCATTGATGATCTTGCGTCTGAATCAAACTTTACTATTTTTGGCATTATAACTTCTCCTTTATTTAAATTATTTTCCTGTAGAAATACCCATAATGTCCGACTCTTTCATTATACTGTATTCTTTACCATCTATTTTAACTTCTGTTCCAGACCATTTTCCAAACAGAACTTTATCTCCAACTTTAACATCCATTGGTATTAGCTTACCGTCCTCAGTTTTTGCTCCTTTTCCAACAGCTACAACTTTTCCTTCCTGTGGTTTTTCTTGGGCACTATCTGGGATAATTATACCTCCAGCAGTTTTTTCACTGCTATCTAAGACTTCTATTAACACTCTATCGTGCAATGGTTTAAATTTCATAAAAAACTCCTATAAATACTTGGTTCATATAGAGACAGTGGAATATTATTTCAAGATATTTGAAAAAAAATAATAGATTAAAAAAGCAGGAAATTGGCTAATTTTTGAGCTATATCTCCAAAAGTGACTAAAAATTTAAATAATTTAGGTTTAAAGAACATTGTCGAAAATTACGACTTATTTTTTATTGATATTTGGGGAGTTCTACATAATGGGATTTATTTTTTTGAAGATGCAATAAAAGCATTAGATGAATTAGAAAAGCTCAAAAAAAAGTATGTACTACTTTCAAATGCTCCAAGGCCAAATTTTTCAGTTAAAAAATTTCTTATTAAGATGGGCATCTCAGAGAACATATCAAATAAAGTATATACTTCTGGGCAAGCTTCTTTAGATTATTTATTAAAAAATTTTAAAGATAAAAAATTTTTTCACTTAGGACCGGCAAGGGATTTTGATCTATTTGATTCTTTTAAAATGAATAAAGTTAATGAAATTAAAAAATGTGCTTACATTATATGTACAGGACTATTTGATGAGTACGATCAAGATTTAAATTATTACAAAAAAATGCTCAATGAAGAAATAAATAAAAAAATGATATGTACCAATCCTGACCTAGTAGTGGACAGGGGAGAAAAAAGAGAGTATTGCGCTGGTTCTGTTGCAAAAATTTTTGAAGAACTAGGTGGTAGAGTAGAATATTTTGGAAAACCCTATGCTAATGTTTATAGTCAATCGATTAAAATAGAAAATAAGAGAGTACTATGCATAGGTGATAATCTTAATACAGATATAAGAGGAGCAAATATGCAGAATTTTTCTTCACTACTGATCTCAAACGGAATACATAAAAAAGAGTTGGAAAATAAAAATCAAAATGATCTGTTCAAACAGTATAATGTTAATGTAGATTACACTCAAAACAATTTGAAATGGTAATGAAAGTTAAAATATATAAGAATTTTAAAATAAAAAAAAAACATAAAAATTCAATATTGCTTATTGGAAACTTCGACGGCTTGCATTTAGGACATCAAAAGCTATTTAAATTAGCACACGCTTATAAAAAAAGAAATGCATTAAAACTTGGCGTTATTACTTTTAACCCAATTCCAAAAATGTTTTTTAATAAAAAGTTAAAAAGTTTTAAAATTTCTAATTTTAATCAAAAAATTAATTACTTTCAAAAATTTGATATCGATTTTGTTATTCAAAAAAAATTCGATAAAAATTTTTCTAAAATGAAGTACGATAAGTTTATATCAAAAATTTTATATACAAATCTTAGAGCAAAATATATTTTTGTTAGCAATAATTTTAAGTTTGGAAACAATAGAGAAGGCGATGTTAAATTATTAAAGACTTATCAAAAAAAATACAATTATAAAATTATAAACCCCAAACCCTTAAAAAAAATTAAAAAAATTATTTCATCAACACTAATTAGAAAACTTCTAGTCCAAGGACAATTGAATAAAGCAAATTATCTACTTAATAGAAATTGGTCGATTGAAGGAACGGTTCAAAAAGGAAGGATGATGGGAAAAAAAATAGGTTTTCCAACAGCTAATATAAAAATGAATGATTACATCATACCAAAACTTGGTGTCTACGCTGTAAGAGTAAAACAGGAAAATGTGGAAGGGTTACTAAAGGGAATAGCAAATATAGGCTACAGACCTACTTTTAATCAAAAAAAAATCCTTTTAGAGGTAAATTTATTTAATTTTAACAAAAATATTTATAATAAAAAATTAACAGTTGAGTTTTTAAAGTTTATAAGAAAAGAAAAGAAATTTAATGGAATTAATGATTTGAGAAAGCAAATTAATATTGATTTAGTAAAGGCAAAAAAAGTTAAATAAAATCACTATGAGCAAAGAAAATATTAATCTTCCTAAAACAGCTTTTTCAATGAAGGCAAATTTGCCAGTTAAAGAACCTGAGCTTGTAGACTATTGGGATAAAATAAAATTATACGAAAAACTTCGAGATATCAGCAAAGGCAAAGAAAAATTTATACTTCATGATGGTCCTCCATATGCAAATGGCAATATTCATATGGGTACGGCATTAAATAAAATATTGAAAGATATTATTACAAAATTTCACCAAATGGATGAAAAAGATTCTGTATATGTTCCAGGATGGGACTGCCATGGTTTGCCAATAGAATGGAAAATTGAAGAACAGTATAAAAAAAATAAAAAAAATAAAAACGACGTTCCAATAAATGAATTTAGAAAAGAATGCAGAGATTTTGCTACGAAATGGATAGATGTACATAAGAAGCAATTTAAAAGATTAGGAGTAATAGGAGATTGGGAAAATTACTATTCAACAATGAGTTTTGACGCTGAAGCTCAAATTGTCAGAGAACTTGGAAAGTTTTTAAAAGAAGGAAGTTTATATAGGGGATATAAACCTGTTTTATGGTCTACTGTAGAAAAAACTGCATTAGCTGATGCTGAGGTAGAGTATCTAGATCATAAATCTGAAACCATATTTACTGGATTTAAAGTTAAAAAGTCAAATGTTAAAGAACTTATAGATAGTGAAATTATAATTTGGACAACTACACCCTGGACAATTCCAGCAAATAGAGCACTCGCATATAATGAAAATTATAAATATTCTATTATTAAAATAGAGGATGAAACAGACTTTAAAAATAAGCAAGTAGTTATATGTGAAGATTTATTAAAATCAGTCTTAGAAAATTGTAATATAAAAAAATTTAAAATTATAAAGAGTATTTCTGGAAAAGATTTCAAAGAAACTGTATGTACTCATCCTTTTCTAGAAAAAGGATTTAATTATGATATTCCTATGCTAGAAGCAAATTTCGTTACAAAAGAAGAGGGTACTGGGATCGTTCATTGTGCACCAAGTCATGGTCCAGATGATTTCAATTTGTGCTTAAAAAATAATATTAAAGCTGAGGAGACAGTTGACGATGATGGAAAGTATACAAAGCATGTTCCATTTTTTGAAGGTATTCATATTTTTAAAGCAAATAAAATAGTTATTGAAAAACTCAAAGAACATAAAAAACTTTTATCAAATGGTGAACTAATTCATTCATATCCTCATTCATGGCGTTCTAAAGCACCCCTGGTTCATAGAGCTACTCCACAATGGTTTATCTCAATGGAAAGTCATGGTTTAAGAAAAAAAGCACTTAAGGCAATTCAAGAAACTAATTTTTATCCTAGCAAAGGAAAAGAAAGATTAAAATCTATGATTGAGCTAAGACCAGATTGGTGTGTTTCAAGACAAAGGGTATGGGGAGTTCCTATTCCAGTTTTTATTTCAAAAAAAACTAAAAAAGTTCTCTTGGATGATGAGATAATAGAAAATATCGCAAATATTTTTGAAAAAGAAGGTGCAGATTGCTGGTTTGAGGGAGATACTCAAAGATTTTTAGGAAAAAAATATAAAAGTGAAGATTACGATAAAATGAACGATATCGTAGAAGTTTGGTTTGATAGCGGATCGACCCATGCTTACGTGCTTGAAAAAAGAAAAGATTTAAAGTGGCCGGCAACTATGTATTTAGAAGGATCAGATCAACACAGGGGATGGTTTCACTCTTCCTTGCTCGAGTCTTGTGGAACAAGAGGAAGGGCGCCATTTGAAAATATACTATCCCACGGTTTTGTAGTTGATGGCAAAGGTCACAAAATGTCTAAATCATTAGGAAATTCAATTGCTCCAGAAGATATATTAAAAAAATATGGCGCAGATATTTTACGAATTTGGGTTTCAGCATCAAACTATGCAGAAGATCTTAGGATTGATCATTCAATATTAGAACAACATGCCGATTCATACAGAAAAATTAGAAATACCTTTAGATATCTGTTGGGTAATTTAAATGATAATTTTAAGCCAATAGATTTCAATAAATTAGACATAAAAAAATTACCAGATCTTGAGCAATATATGTTGCATCAGTTGCAAGAACTTAATCAAAGTTTTATTAGAAATTTTAAATCTTATAATTTTCACACACTTTACAAAGACCTGCTAATTTTTTGTACCGTTGATTTGTCTGCTTTTTATTTTGATATTAGAAAAGATACTCTTTATTGTGATCCTAAAATTTCAGAGAAGAGAAAAAGCTGCATCCAGGTATTAGAAATTATTCTTGAAAGCTTATTAAGTTGGTTTGCTCCTATATTATCTTTTACAACAGAAGAAATATTTAAATTAATAAATAAGGAAAAAAATGAAAGCATACATTTAAAGCAGTTTGCTAAAATACCTGCAAGCTGGAGAAATGAAAAACTTAATGAAAAATGGCAAGCTATAAAAAAAATAAGAGAAGCTTCAAATATAAGCATAGAAAGCAAAAGATCTGAAAAATTAATAGGCTCAAGTTTAGAAGCACAAATAAAAATAAAATTAAATAAAGATTTATATGAAATAGCAAAAAGTTATGATTTTGCAGAAATATGTATAACTTCAGGTTCAGAAGTTTCTATAGATAATAACTCAAACAACGAAATAAAAGTTGAAACATTTAAAGCAGAAGGAGAAAAATGCAAAGTTTGTTGGAAAATAAATAAAGGAAAGTGTGAAAGACACGGTTAACTAATTTAATAATGAATTCCAAAAAAATTTTAATAAATTTATCTATTGTTTTTTTAATTTTTTTTATCGATAGAATAACAAAGAATTACATACTCGAAATAGCAGAGTCGCAAAATGTTGTAGAGATATATATAAATCCTTTTTTAAATTTTGTTTTATTCTGGAACAAAGGTATTGGTTTTGGCCTTTTTTCATTTGATCAATTACAAGCATACAATTTAATTACCTCTTTAATTATAGCAATAATTGGAATTATTATTTTTATTATTTATAAAACAACAGATTATAGAATCTATTTTTACTTAATGATCTTAGGAGGTGCACTAGGAAACTTATTTGATAGGTTATACTATTCTGCGGTACCTGATTTTATTGACTTCCATATTAATAATTTTCACTGGTTTATATTCAATATAGCTGATATCTTTATATCTTTGGGCGTGATATGCCTTATTTTTGCTGAAATAATTTTTAAAAAGAAAACTAAATAATGAATAAATATATAATACTAATTTTCATATTCGTTATAACACTATCTTTATCTTCATGCGGGGGCACTAGAGATTTCCTAACAAATGCAAAAAAGTCTGGAGGAGACGAATTTTTAGTGGAAAAAAAACAACCTTTGACTATGCCACCAAATTTTGAAGATATACCAGTTCCAATGTCAGAAGAACAAGAAGAAATAAGTGAAGAAGAGACAAGTGAAGCAGAAATTACAGAGATGCTAAAAGAATTAGAAGGAGAAAGCAATCAAAGTTCAGAAGAAGTTTCTGGTAATTTAGAAAACTCCATTCTGAAAAAAATAAAATAATAATAAATGTTAACGAAGAATATATTCTTCCAGAATTTCAAAGTTAAGCGTTTTAATATAAAAATTAAAAAAAATTATATATCATCCATAAAAAAAGAAATAAAAAATAAAAAAAACTTACTTTTTTCATTTACTAACAAGTACCAACAATCATATAGCAAAAGTTATTTGATCAAATTGAAAAAAAAATTTCCTATAATTAATGTAATTGGAATGGGAGGATCAATTTTGGGCAGTAAGGCAATTTATCATTTTTTAAGAGACAAAATAAAACCAAAAATATTTTTTAAAGATAACTTAGTTAGTTTTAGAGAAAATTTAAATAAGAAAAAAAAATTAAATATTATAATTTCTAAATCTGGAAATACTTTAGAAACTATTGTTAATTCAAATATTGAAATAAGAAAAAAAGATAAAAATATAATACTAACCGAAAATTCTCAAAGCTATATCAAAACCCTTGCAGAAAAATTGAAAGCAGAAATTGTTGATCATAAGAACTATATAGGTGGAAGATATTCAGTTTTATCCGAAGTTGGTATGCTTCCTGCTGAACTAATGGGACTTAATACAATTAAATTTAAACGTTTAAATTATTTGGTAAATAATAAAAAATTTATAAACTCACTATGTGAAAATGTAGAAAAGACTTTATCATTAATAAAAAAAAAAAAACTAAATTCAATTATTCTAAATTACGATGAAAAATCTGAAAATCTTTTTCTGTGGTACCAGCAACTTATTTCTGAGAGCTTGGGAAAAAAATCTAAAGGAATATTGCCTATGATTTCAAATATGCCAAGAGATAACCATAGTTTATTGCAGCTATATTTAGATGGTCCAAAAAATAATTTTTTTACATTTTTTTATGTTTACGATAAAAAATCAAATTTTTTAACAAATCACATCTTTTCAAAAAAATTTGAATTTTTAAAAGGAAAAAAAACTAACGATATAATTTATATTCAAAAAATAGCTACTCAGAATATTTTTTCAAAAAAAAATATACCATTTAGAAACTTTGAAATTCAGAATAGAAATGAAGAGGTACTTGGTGAGCTTTTCTGTTTTTTTGTTTTAGAAACAATCCTTTTAGGAAGGGCTTTAAATGTAAATCCATTCGATCAGCCTTCTGTCGAATTAATTAAAAAAGAAACAAGAAGAATTTTCCATCAAAAAAACTAATTTCCAAAAAAAATATTTGAAATTCCGTAACTTTTTCTTCTAATTATTTTAAATTCTTCACATAAAACTTCCTTATCATTTTTATGTCTATGTAAAATTATTAAGCCATTTTTTTTTATTAACTCTTGTTTTTTTATATCTATGATTAATTTATTTATTTTTTTGTATTTAAATGGTGGATCTAAAAATATTAAATCAAACTTATCCAATTTTTTTAACTCTTTAATTGATACGTCTCTATTAATTATTTTTGAAACATGATCACAATTTAAAAGGCTAATATTTTTTTTTAATATACTTATTGCCGGAAAATAATTTTCAAAAAATGTTACGTGAGAAGCTCCTCTGGATATACATTCAAGCCCAAAAGATCCAGTACCAGAGAATAAATCTAAAATTTTGGCTTTATTCATTTTGCAAATGAATAGGCTGGAGTGTTCTAGTATATTGAATATTGATTCTTTAACTAAATCTTTTAAAGGTCTAGTAAACCTATCTCTTGGAATCAAAATTTTTTTTCCTCGATATTTTCCAGAGATAATTCTCACTTTTCAATTACCTTATGCCCAATATCTTTTCTAAAAAATCCACTATCCCAATTTAAATTTTTTATAAGTGAAACTATCTTTTTTCTAGAATTTTTAAAGCTTTCAGACAAGCTTACAAAATTTAACACTCTTCCTCCATTAGATAATATTTTATTGTTTTTATTTAAAGTGCCTGCATGAAAAATAAAATCTTTATTGGATAAACTAATTTTGTTTAAATTTTTTATTTCGATATTTTTTTTATATTCACCTGGATAACCTTTGGAACAAACAACAACACATAGACTTTTTAAAGTGTTCCATTTTATTTCTATTTCCGAAAGTTTTTTTTCGCAAGTTTTAATAAAAATTTCTAGAAGATCTGTTTCAAGGGTAGGAAGTATGGTTTGACATTCTGGGTCACCCATTCTTACATTGTATTCAATTAAGTATGGTTCATTATTTTTAACCATTAATCCAGCATACAAAAATCCAATGTACTTAGATCCCATATTATTTAAAGCCAACAAAGTTGGTTCTATAATTTTTTCAATTATTTTTTGTTCAAGATTTTTATCCGTTAATCTTGATGGACTATAAGCGCCCATTCCTCCAGTATTTGGACCTTTGTCTCCATCAAATACTCTTTTATGATCTTGTGCTGTTCCAAACTTTTTATATGTAATACCATCGCTAATTATAAAAAAACTCATTTCTTCTCCATCTAAAAATTCTTCAATAAGAACCTCTTTAGCTTTTCCAAATTTTCCACTAAATATTTCTTGAACAGATTTTTTTGCTTCACTTAAGTTTTTACAAATACTTACACCTTTGCCAGCAGCAAGACCATCAGCTTTAACAACGATTGGAAATTTATTTTTATTTAAAAAAAAAATACAATCATTTAAGTTTGAAAATGTTCCAAATTTTGCAGTAGGTATATTGTACTTTTCACATATTTTTTTTGTAAATATCTTGGAACCTTCAAGTCTAGAGCATTGCTTATTAGGACCAAAAACTTTAATTTTTTCATTTTCAAAAAAATCAGTCATTCCATTGACCAATGGTTCCTCTGGACCAATAACCAACAGTTCAATCTTATATTTAGATATAAGTTTTTTTAATTTTGAAAAGTCATTTAAATCTATGTTGATATTTTGTGCTATTTTAGAAGTGCCTGCATTGCCAGGAAAACAATATATTTTAGAAATTTTTTTTGAAATATATAACTTTGAACATATTGCGTGCTCACGCCCACCACTTCCAATAACTCCAACAATCATATATATATTTTATATTATAAATTAGTGATGACAGATAAATTAGCAAAATTAAAGTATTTTCCTAACAATTTTCAGGTTTTATCTGTTGGTGACCATGTTCTTTGTTCAGTATCAGGAAAAAAAATAAAATTAGAAAATCTCAGTTACTGGAATGTTGAACTGCAAGAAGCATATTTTTCACATAAAGAAGCTGCTATTAGAAAAGAAAAAGGTTAATAAATTTCATTTCCAACGATTATGCGACCATATCCACTGACTTGGATTTTTCATTATCATCTTTTCTAGAAGATTATTTAATTTTTCAGAAATTAATTCTAAGGAGTCACTTTTTGATAAATTTAAAGGTTTGCTTATTTTCATTTTAAAATAATATTTATTATACCTTTCTATATAAATTGGTATTACGGCACATTCATACTTTGCAACTATTTGTGCAGGTATTGTTGTAGTTAAAGCAAATTTATTAAAAAATT
>CACDDB010000016.1 GCA_902551445.1 uncultured Pelagibacteraceae bacterium
TCGCCTCGATATTTTTTTCCCTCAAAAATTATATTTGCTTTTACTCTAGGTATTAATTCTGTAGGACCTAAGTTTCCGCTAACAATTGCATTTTTCCTGAAATTTTCAATTATAAGAACATCTTCGAATTGTATTTCCATATCTATCTTATTAATTTTATAAAAATTACTTTTGAAAGCTTCCAGCGCTATTTTTGGTAGATACAAATACTCATACCTGCCAGCTTTCGAAAAATACATCAGAAAACTATTTTTTGTTTTCACAAAAGTATATGAATTTATTATAAATCCAAGAATTATAGATCCTAGAATTAAAGTTACTACAAAATAGAAAAGTAGAAATTTATTTGCAGAAAGTATATATTTTTTTTTATCTTTCTGCTCCTTTAGTATCATAATGAAAGATCGTCATTATATGCTAAAATCACTTTTGAATTTGGGAATTTTTTTTTTATTTTTCCAGTTACAGAAGTTAGATCTTCAAATTTTTTTGGTTTTAAATCTAAATTAATATTTGTACTTTGATTTGTTCTTGACATTGAAATAAATCTTAGCTCTTTTGAAACTTTTTTAATTTCATTAATAAGATAATTTATTTTCATATCTGATATGTTTTCTTCTACAATAATTCCAAGATTAATTTTTTCTTCAAGATCATTTTTAGAGCTCTTCAAATAACCTGAGTAGATGATTATTATTAACAAAGAAAATAAGATTCCTACAGAAATAATTATTAATTGATTGGCTCCACAACCTAATCCTATGGCTATAATTAAAAATAAGTATACTAATTCCTCTGGTTCCTTAATTGCTGCTCTAAATCTTACAATTGATAAAGCTCCAACCAATCCTAAAGAAAGAGCTAGAGAGCTTTTTACAATCATAATTACAATACAAGTAGTGACTCCCAATATTACAAAATTTTTGGAAAATTCTTTTCTATTTGAAAGTGTAGAAGAGTACCTTATATAGAACAATTGTACTAAAAAACTTAATATCGCTGCACATAACAAGCTTATTATAAAGTTTGGTATGTCTATTTGGATGTTTTGGTTGATAAAAAAATTATTAAGATCAGCCCTCGTTAAATTTTGTAATGTTTCCATATTAGTATTTTATAACTAACTTTTGTCGCTATCTACTAATTTTTTTTTACTAATCCAAGGCATCATTGCTCTTAATTGAGCTCCTACTTTTTCAACAGGATGGTCTGCTAATTTTTCTCTTGTTTTTAAAAAATTTTTTTGGCCATTTTTACACTCATCCATCCATTCTTTCGTAAATTTTCCAGATTGAATATTAGCTAAAACTTCTTTCATCCTTTTTTTTGTTTCTTCTTTATTAATTATTTTTGGTCCAGAGGTATATTCTCCATATTCAGCTGTGTTTGAAATTGAATAATTCATATTAGCTATTCCGCCTTCATAAATTAGATCTACGATTAATTTTACTTCATGAACAGTTTCAAAATATGCCATTTCAGGTTCATACCCTGCTTCAACTAAAGTTTCATAACCATTTTTAATTAATTCAACTAAGCCACCACAAAGCACTGTTTGTTCTCCAAATAAATCTGTCTCAACTTCATCTTTAAATGTTGTTTCAATAATTCCAGATCTTCCACCACCTACCGCTGATGCATATGACATCGCAAGTTCTCTGGCTTTTCCTGATCCGTTTTGATGAACTGCAAATAAGCATGGTACTCCTCCGCCTTTTTGGTATTCACTTCTAACTAAATGCCCTGGTCCTTTAGGTGCTACCATAAATACATCTAAATCTTTTCTTGCTTTAATAAGATCATAGTGAATGTTTAATCCATGCGCGAATGCAATCGATGTCCCTTCTCTAACTCTTTGTTCAATATGATTTTTATAAATTGTTGCTTGTAGTTCATCTGGAGTTAATATCATTACAACGTCTGCCCACTCTGCAGCATCTGATAAATTCATAACCTTAAGCCCTTTTGACTCTGCTTTTGCTTTACTTGCAGAACCATCTCTAAGTGCAACAACAACTTCCTTTACACCACTATCTTTTAAATTAAGGGCATGAGCGTGTCCTTGGCTACCGTAGCCAAAGATGGCTATTTTTTTATTCTTTATTAAATTTACATCAGTATCTTTTTCGTAAAACATTTTCATATTATTCTCCTTGTCTAACTATCTAAATGTGTCAGCACCTCTAGTCATTGCAACTGCACCTGTTCTTGATAAACTTACCAAGCCTAATCTTTTTAAGTTTTTTGCCATTAAGTCTATCTCTCTCCTCATTGCTGTTATTTGAATAACACAAGATTTATTAGTTTTATCCAATATTACAGCGTTATACTTTTTACAAGCATTTAAAGCTTTTTTTCTTTTGGAACTGTTGCCCACTACTTTAAAAAGCGCCATTTCTTTGAATATAACCTTTTTGTCATTTCTCATAAAATCTGCAACTTTATGAACGGGTATTAGTTTTTTTAATTGAAGTTTTATTTGTTCTATAACTTGAGGTGTTCCAGTGGTTACAATTGTAATTCTTGAAATATTTAATTTTGGATCAACTTCTGCTACTGCTAAAGACTCTATATTGTAGCCCCTTCCAGAAAATAACCCAACTACTCTTGCTAAAACTCCTGCTTCATTATCTACCCAGACTACTATAATATGGGTATCTAATTTACCTTTCTTTCCTGGAATGCTGTATGCCGATTTTGCTTTTGCCATTACACTAAAGTCTTTCCTTTCCCGGTAATCTTTTTATCTTTTTGATCATTTGGACCTAGCAACATTTGATTATGTGGTTTACCTGATGGTATCATTGGAAAACAGTTTTCTATTTTATCTACACGACAATCGAAGATTACTGGTCTTTCAGTATTAAGCATTTCAATTATTTTGTCGTCAAGCTCTTCTGGAGTCGATGCCCTTATTCCAACGCAGCCATATGCTTCTGCTAATTTAACAAAATCTGGAAGCGCAGCCGTGTAACTTTCAGAATAATTTTTATCGTGTAATAGTTCCTGCCATTGACGTACCATTCCCATATACTCGTTATTTAGAATAAATATTTTTATTGGCAGACTATATTGAACTGCAGTCGACATTTCTTGCATAGTCATTAAAACTGATGCTTCACCAGCAATATCAACTACTAATTTACTTGGATGAGCAACTTGAACACCAATTGCAGCAGGCAAGCCATAACCCATCGTTCCTAATCCACCTGATGTCATCCATCTATTTGGTTTATCAAATTTGTAATGTTGGGCAGCCCACATTTGGTGTTGGCCAACCTCCGTTGTAATAAAAGTATCTTTATCTTTCGTTAGTTCATAAAGTCTTTGAACTGCATACTGTGGTTTAATTGTTTCTTCACTATTAATATAATCAAGAGAACATACGGATCTCCATTTTTCAATTTTCTCCCACCATTTAGAAATTTTTTGCTTATTTGATTTTGCAAAACTTGGTTTTTTCTTTTTAATTGTTTTTAATGTGGCATTTATAACTTCTCCCACATCACCAATTATCGGCAAATCTACTTTTACATTTTTGTTAATTGAAGATGGATCAATATCAATATGCACTTTTTTTGATTTTGGAGAAAACTCATCAATCTTTCCTGTTATTCTATCGTCAAAACGTGCACCAACATTTATCATCAAATCACAGTCATGCATTGCATTGTTTGCTTCGTAGGTTCCATGCATTCCCAACATACCTACAAACTGATTGTCGTTGCCTGGAAATGCGCCAAGACCCTGTAGAGTTGAGGTTATTGGAAATCCCGTAGCATAAACCAATTCTCTTAATAAGGTGCTAGCCTTTGGACCTGAATTAATTACTCCTCCTCCAGTATAAAAAATTGGTTTAGATGAATTACTCATTAATTTTATTAATTCATCAATCTCATTTTGTTTAAAATTATTCTTAGCTTTTCCATTTAGTTTTTTTTGTTTTTTATATTTTGTGTAACTAGTTTTTTGAAACTGAACATCTTTTGGAATATCAATAAGTACTGGTCCTGGTCTGCCAGTTGTTGCAACTTCAAATGCTCTATGAATTACCTTTGCAAGATTTTTTACATCTTTAACTAACCAATTATGTTTTGTGCACGGCCTTGTAATACCAGTTGTGTCAGCTTCTTGAAATGCATCAGTTCCAATTAAATGAGTTGGTACTTGTCCTGAAATGCAAACAATTGGGATGGAATCCATGTAAGCATCTGTTAATGCAGTTACTATATTTGTTGCACCTGGTCCTGATGTAACTAAAGCAACGCCAGGTTTTCCAGAAGATCTAGCATAACCTTCTGCTGCGTGACCAGCTCCTTGTTCATGTCTAACTAAATAATGTTTTACAGAAGAAAAATTTTTTAATTCATCATAGATTGGTAGTACAGCTCCACCAGGATAACCAAAAATAGTATCCACTCCTTGATCTTCAAGGCACTTAAATACAATTTCAGCTCCTGAGTATAGTTTTGACATTTATTCAATCTAGCTGAAGTTGTGCGCATTGGTCAAGTTTAAGAATGAAATTAAGAGAGATTTTTTATGTATGAGTTTAGATTTTCTGGATCTAATTTGATCCATGTTTGCATTTGGCCTCTTGCCCATGTTGTTTGCCTTTTGGCATATTGTCTTGTTTTTATTAGAATTTTCTCTTTTGTGTCTTCGAGTGTACCAATATTTTTCGTATACAAAGTTATTTCTTTTATACCAATTACCTTATTTGCGCTTTTATCCTTTTTTACTTTAAGCTTATTAAATCTAATTACTTCATTTATTACTTTTTCTTTAAACATCTGATCAATTCTTTTGCTAATTCTTTTAAGAAGCAAATACCTTGGAAAATCAATGTAAATCTTAAGAAATTCATTTTGATTGAATTTTTTTTTTGTTTTTTCAAACCAGTCTAAGATAGATAGTTTTGTATATTTTTTTATCTCATAAGCTCTAATTGATCTTTGAACATCATTAGACTTTGCATAATTTTTTATTTTTGGATCTAATTTTATAAGTTTATTATAAAACTTTTCTTGCCCTATGTTTTTTTGTAAATTCCTAATTTTGTTTCTAAAATTTATAGGAATATTTGGTATTTTTGATAAACCATCTGTTAAAGATTTAAAGTAAAGACCTGTACCACCTACAAAAATAGGAATTTTATTTCTTTTTCTTATTTCTTTTATCTTTTTGTTAGCATGCTTAAGCCATTTACCTGACGAAAAATCCTTTTTAACACTCTGAATTCCATAAAGATGATGCTTGATTTTTTTTTGATCAATTTTCTTAGGTCTTGCAGTAAGAATTTTGAGTTCTTTATAAACTTGCATACTATCTGCATTTATAATTTCACCATTTGCTTTTTTTGCAAGCTGAACGGCAAATTTAGATTTACCTGAAGCGGTAGGTCCTGCAATTAATATTATTTTGGACTTTAGGTCCATTAATTATTTTAGCTTGACACCAATGTATCGTCTTTGGTTTTGATTATTATATATAGCAATTAAAATTGCTTTCTCTGAACTTCTTAAAGCGGATTTAACTACAAGATCTAAGTCACCAACAGTCTTTATTTTTTTCTTTTGAGCTTCAACAATAATGTTATTAACTTTTAAATAATTTATTGGGCTATCATTGTCAATTTTTGTAATCACGGCTCCAGTTGTGCCTTTCGGTAGTTCTCTTTCTTTAACATCTTGTTTAGTTAAAGTTCTCACTTCGATTTTTAAACCTTCTATAAAAACATTTTTATTTACTTTTGGTTTAGCTTCTGCTCTGAAATCTTCTGAAGTTTCTAATCTTCCAAGTGTAATTTTTTTTGATATTTCTTTTCGACTTCTCCAAACTTTTACTGTTACAGTTTTTCCAACATCTGTTTCAGCTACTATTTTAGGAAGCTCCTGCATTTCGTTAATTGGTTTTCCATCAAATTCTAAGATAATATCTCCGGATTGTATTCCTGCTTTATCCGATGGACTTCCTTCGGCAACACTTGCAACTAGTGCGCCTCTTGCTTTGTCTAATTTCTCTACTTCTGCTATTTCTTTTGTAACAACTTGAATTCTTACACCAAGCCATCCTCTTTTTGTTTCTCCATATTTAATTAATTGGTCAATAACTCTTTTTGCACTATTAGAAGGTATTGCAAATCCAATTCCAATTGATCCTGATTGTCCTAGTATTGCAGTATTGATTCCAATAACATCACCATTCATATTAAATAAAGGGCCACCAGAATTTCCTACATTGATTGATGCATCAGTTTGAATGAAGTCTTCATATCTAGTAAGTCCTATGCTTCTATTTCTTGCAGAAATAATTCCTGACGTTACTGTACCTCCTAAGCCAAAAGGATTGCCTATTGCAAGTACCCAGTCACCAATTCTCGCTTTGTCTGAGTTTCCAAATTTAACTGGAGTAAATTTTTCATCAGATTCAATCTTTAAAACTGCAATATCAGACAATGGGTCTGCTCCAATTACTTTTGCTTCAAAATCTTTTTCACCATCAACCCTAACAATGATATCTTCCGCTCCTTGAATTACATGGTTATTGGTTATTACAACACCTTTTGCATCAATTATAAATCCTGAACCTAAAGCGCTTGCTTTTCTTTGTTGAGGAGTTCCAAAATCTTTAAACATGTCTTCAAATGGAGATCCTGGAGGAAACTGAAAAGGAAAAGGATTGTTATTTGTAGTTATTGTTTGTGTAGTCGAAATGTTAACGACAGATGGCATTAATTTTTCAGCTAGATCAGCAAATGAACTAGGTAAAGTATTTGCACTTATATGTGAATTAAAATTAAAAATTAGAAAGAATAATATAAAAACTTTAGAGAATTTTTTTTTCATTTACTGTTTCATATACCAAATTAGTAAAAATCCTATGATTGCAAATGCTAATCCACCGTATCTTAGTTGGTTATTACTAACTTCATTTAATTTTAATAGCATATTTTTCATTTTTGATGGAAATATGGCATACAACATACCTTCTATAAATAAGAAGAGACCAAATGCTATGATCAATTCCTTCATAAGTTATATTATTTATTGAGCTTGTTTACCTTTTATGTTTCCAAAGAATTTAAAAAATTCGCTATCTGGAGATAATATTAAAGATGTCTCTCCTCCGATTAAAGCATTCTCATATGCTTGCATATTTCTATAAAATGCAAAAAATTCAGGGTCTTTGCCAAATGCGTCAGCAAAAATTTTATTTCTTTGACCATCACCTTCTCCCTTCATGATCTCAGATTGTTTTTGAGCATTCGCTAAAATTACAGTCACTTCTTTATCAGCTGTTGATGTTATCGTTATTGCCATCTCTGCACCTTTTGCTCTAAATTCTTTTGCTTCTCTTTCCCTTTCGGTTTGCATTCTTCTATATATGGCTTCACTGTTTGCAGGAGGAAGGTCAGCTCTTTTAATTCTGACATCTACAATTTTAATTCCAAATTTTTCGGCTTCATTATTTACACCCGTTTGAATTAATGCCATCTGATTTGTTCTATCAGCAGATAATAATGTCTGTAATCTTTGTGTTCCTAAAACACTTCTAATTCTAGAATTAATGATTGTAGATAATCTTGATCTAGCAACTCTCTCATTTCCTACTGAAATATAAAACTTAAGTGGATCAACAATTTGAAATCTTGCAAATGCATCTACTATCAGTCTTTTTTGATCTGATGCAATCACTTCCTCGGGTGGAGCATCTAAATTTAATATTCTCTTATCTAAGAATACTACGTTTTGTATAAATGGGATTTTAAAGTTTAAACCGGGTTTTAAAATAATTCTTTTTGGATCACCAAACTGTAATACAATTGCTTGATTAATCTCTTTAACTATGAATATAGAGAAAAAAGCAGTAACTGCTAAAACTATTATTATAGGTAATATGATTTTTTGTATTTTCATTAATTGCTTCCCGTTCCTAATTCTTTCAATGGCAAGTATGGCACAACGCCTGAGCCAGAATTTTTATCAATTATAATTTTATTTATATCGGCTAAAACTTTTTCCATTGTTTCTAAGTACATTCTTTCTTGAGTAACTTGTTTTGCTTTTGCATACTCTCTATATATTGCAAGAAATCTACTTGCTTCACCTTCTGCTTTTGCAACTACTTCTTTTTTATATGCTTCAGCAGCTTGTAAAATTTTTGCGGCCTCTCCTCGTGCTCTTGGTATAACATCGTTAGCATATGCTTCTGCTTCATTTTTAGATCTTTCCATATCTGCTCTTGCAGCCTGTACGTCTCTAAATGCATCAATTACTTGATCGGGTGGGTCTGCTTTTTGCGTTTGAACTTGTGTAACTTGTATTCCAGAATTGTATTCGTCTAATATGTTTTGAATAATTTCTTGAGTTTCAATTTCTATTTTTGATCTACCTTCAGTTAAAATTGGTTGGATTTCACTTCTTGCTATAACTTCTCTCATTGCAGTTTCGGCTGCTGCTTTCACGGTTCCTTGTGGGTCTTGAATTTTAAATAAAAAATTTCCTGCATCTTTTATTACCCAAAAAACTGAAAAATCGATGTTTACAATATTTTCGTCACCTGTAAGCATCAAGCTTTCTTCTGGAACGTCTGCAACTCCACCTGAAGTAAATCCACTATCTCTTTCTGATCTAAAGCCAATATCCATTCTATTTACTTTTGTAACTTTTGGAGTAAGGACAGATTCTACAGGGAAAGGTAAATGATAATTTAGTCCTGGTTGGGTAGTGTTAACAAATTTTCCAAATCTTAGAACAACGCCTTGTTCATCTGGAAGCACTCTATATAGACCGCTTAGTGTCCAAATAATTAGTAAAATTACCAATCCAAAAATTATTGGTTTACCACCTTTTGAGCCACCAGGAAAAAATCTATTGATTTTTTTTTGTAAATTTTTAATAATTTCTTCAATATCCGGTGGCGTTGGTCCCCTTCTAAATCCACCATTGCCGTTACCACCTCCTCCTGGAGGCGTGCCCCATGGACTTTGGTTTTTGAATATAATCATATGACACTCTATATAGTGTCTTTATATGTAAAAACAAGGTAAGTTGAATATGATGAAACAAGAAACACCTAAAAAAACCTTCAAAAAAAACCCTATTCCAGGAACAAAATTCACAATTGCTATTTCAAGCGCAAAAGGAGGTGTGGGAAAATCTACTTTTGCTACAAATATAGCTTTGGCATTAAAAAAAATTGGATGCAGCGTTGGTCTTCTTGACGCAGACATTTATGGACCTTCTTTGCCCAGATTATTTTCAATAAAAGAAAAGCCTGAAAGTGATGGCAAAACTTTAAAACCAATAAACAAGTATGACATACAATGTATGTCTATTGGTTTTTTAACAGAAGAACAGACTCCAATGATATGGCGTGGGCCAATGGTAACAAGTGCTATTAAAACATTTACTCAAAAAGTTTCTTGGAACAACTTAGATTTTATAATTGTAGATATGCCTCCCGGCACTGGAGACACTCAATTAACTTTTTCACAAGAAATTAATATGGATGGTGTAATTATTGTATCTACTCCCCAAGAACTAGCATTACAAGATGTAAAAAGAGGAATAAAAATGTTTGATAAACTTGGGGTAAAAATAATTGGTTTAATTGATAATATGAGTCATTTTATGGGAGATGATGGAAAAAAATACTCTATCTTTGGAGAAGGTGGAGTTAAAAGAACTGCAGAAGAATTTAATAAAGAATTATTTGGTGAAATTCCAATTAATCCTGAGGTTGGTAAGCAAGGTGACCTTGGTATGCCCATAGTTGAAAGCAACCCAAATCATGAGATTTCAAAGATATATTTAAATTTAGCTAAAAAAATTAAATCACTTTATCTTTAAGATCAAAAGCAATCATTAATTCATTCCATTCTCTTTTTGAAAGACCTGAGTCTTCAATTGTGGCTTTTTCTCCTTTGATAAGTTTTTTAATTATAGACTTTCCTTTTGAAGAAACTTCTGTTCCTCCTACCCTATAATCCATAAATGCTTCGTATGTTATAGGTACCCATTTTTTTAGTGTATCCAACATTTTATCAGCGTAAGTCCTTATTTCATATTGAGCATGATCATCTGCTCTAAGTCGTAAAAAATTCATAAGGTTAAGTAAATCAGTTTTCCAATACCACTGTGTGTAGGTATTTAATGTTAAATTCATTCTTGCTAGCTCTCTAGCTAAACCAGATTTTTTTTCATCTATTATACTTCCATCATATCTTTCATTAAGCATCTGTTCGTAATTTTTATAAGTACGCTCGGCGTCATTTTTAAGTAAATCTAGAACTTCCTTTGCTTGATCACCTTCAATAATATCTCCCCTGCCTTGTCTGTTGCTTTGAGATTGTGCCGCCAAATGTTCGGATGCAGGTAAATAAAATTCTTTATCTAAAATTGAATATCTTGCAGAATATTCATTAACATTTGCAGTTCTGTGTCTTATCCATTGCCTTGCAATAAAAATTGGAAGTTTTACATGATACTTGATTTCACACATTTCAAAAGGTGTGCTGTGCCAATGTCTCATTAAGTACTTTATTAAACCAGCATCGGTATTAACTTTTTTTGTTCCCTTGCCATATGAAACTCTGGCTGCTTGAACAATAGATGTATCGTCACCCATATAATCAATAACTCTAATAAATCCATGATCCAATACTGGTATTGCTTCGTATAATATTTTTTCTAGCTCGGGCGCAGTAATTCTTTTAGTATTATTTGCTTGCGATTGTTGGTCTTTAATTTCTTGGGATTGTTCTTTCGTTAATTTCATTAATTATTATTGAATCTTTGAATAAACGTTTTATATTAAACATGTTGGTTTTCCAACTACGACGATAAACGAATTTCGTAATAACCATTGCGGACGTGGGGGCAGTACCCACCACCTCCACCATTTACAACTTATGGGGGTGAAACAGAATCGACGGGTGTCTAAAAGTTATTCTTTCGTTCGGTATGGTACCGCCGTAATGGGCTAAATTATAAATGCAAATAATAAATTTGCACTTGCAGCTTAATTAATTTTTTAATTAAGTTACGGGGTCCGGGGCACCTGGCAACAGAACGCCCCTTCCTATTTTAAAAATTGTAGTAAAAAATTATTTTTTTGTTAAATCAACTGTAACCTGTTGAGGATATATAAATGCTGCTCCTGATTTTCTATCAATGATGTAACCAATGCCGCCACCTAAAATTACATTACCCCATGTAGCAGAGTCTTTGTGTTTTGATGGTAAGCTTGCAACTCCATTAAGATAACCTTCTTTAGCACATGTTAAAGCTAAATTAACTCTTGAACTTGTAATTACGGCGCTTCCAGGAGTTGTTAAAGTCCAAGTTCCCTTATCATTTGAAAGTGTACATGTTGCGCCTTGAACGTTCGAAGTAACTGTTATATTTTGAGAATTTCCAGACATTGTTGAAGCACATGATGTTAGTAAAATGAATGATGTTAACAATGCAAAAATTTTTTTCATCAATAACTCTTAGCAAATTTCTTTATACTATGCGACACCTTTTATGTTTTTTCAAGTAGATTTATATTCGGAATTCAAACAAAATTAGTCAATAATTAGTAAATTTTAGAATTGTTAATAAGGTTGATTTTGTAGAAATGGTTATTTTATAAATTTTGATAAATTAGGCTTAAAGTAATTAGGTCCTTTCATTACTTTACCTTCTTCATTATATATTGGTTTTCCATCTTTTCCTAATTTACTCATATTTGACTTTTGAACTTCATCAAAACATTGATCTAAATTTACTCCAAAGGCATGGCCAGCTCCGTATGTTACGTAAAGAATGTCTGTTAAGGCATCTATGGCCTCTTTAAGATCATTATTTTTTATTGCCTCCTTAAACTCTTCCAATTCTTCATTAATTAAACTAATTCTTAAATTGTTGATTTTTTCTGAACTTAAACTTGGCTTTGTTTTAACTTCTTGGCCAAAAGTTGACATAAACAATCCCACTTTTTCAAAATTTGTCATTTTGCTCCTCTTTGATTCTAATGAAAGTTAATGTATAAGAATTATTACTATAGTTCCAAATTAAAAATTATGAAAACAAGGAAAGAATACGATAGTATTGGATCGGTTAATGTTCCTGTGGATAAGTATTGGGGGGCTTCGACGCAAAGATCAAGCAAGTATTTTAATATTGGAGATTTTTTAGTAAGACCAATTGTAATCAAATCAATAGCAATAATTAAAAAAGCTGCAGCAATCGTTAATGTAAAAAATCAAGATATTGAAAAGAGGATAGGCAACGCAATCGTTAGAGCTGCAAATGATGTGATTTCAGGAAAATTAAATGATAATTTTCCCTTAAAAGTTTGGCAAACTGGATCAGGAACACAAACAAATATGAATGTGAATGAAGTTATTGCTAATAGAGCAATAGAAATTTTAGGTGGAAAAAAAGGAACTAAAAAGCCAGTACATCCAAATGATCATGTTAATAAATCTCAGTCTACTAATGATGTTTTCCCAACAGCAATGCATATGGCGATAGCTATGAATGCAAATGAAAAATTATTACCTAGCCTTACTTTGCTTAACAATGAATTAAGAAAAAAAACTAAAGAATTTAATAAGATTGTTAAAGTAGGCAGAACTCACCTACAAGATGCCACTCCATTAACATTAGGCCAAGAATTTTCTGGTTATCATGCTCAGCTAACAAAATGTATTGAAAGAATAAAAAGGGCTCTTGATGAAATCTATTTTTTAGCGCAGGGTGGCACTGCTGTAGGAACTGGAATAAATACAAAAAAGGGATTTGATAAAAAAATAGTATCCGAGATAAAAAAGATAACTAAACTGCCATTTAAGCCGTCTAAAAATAAATTCGCATCATTGGCAGCTCACGATTCAATAGTTAATTTTTCTGGAACAATGAACACTACAGCAGTTTGTTTAATGAAAATAGCAAACGATATTAGATTTTTGGGATCTGGACCAAGAGCTGGTTATGGAGAACTTATTTTACCTGAAAATGAACCGGGTTCTTCAATAATGCCAGGTAAAGTAAACCCAACTCAATGCGAAGCCGTAACTATGGTATGTGTAAAAGTAATAGGAAATCACAATGGTATCACGATGGCAGGATCACATGGTCATTTTGAATTAAATGTCTTTAAGCCATTAATTATTCATAATATTTTACAGTCGATTCATATCATGTCAGACTCAACAAAAAGTTTTGCAAAATATTGTGTTTCAGGAATTAAAGCTGACAAAAAAAGAATTAAAGAATTATTAGATAATTCATTAATGCTAGTTACTGCACTAGCACCAAAAATTGGATACGATAATGCGGCAACGATTGCAAAAAAAGCACTAAAAAATAAAACTACCTTAAAGAATGAAGCTTTAAAATCGGGACTAATAAATGAAAAAGATTATGATAAATTTGTTAATCCAAAAAAGATGGTTTACCCATCGTAGTTAATTAATAATTCGTTAAAC
>CACDDB010000017.1 GCA_902551445.1 uncultured Pelagibacteraceae bacterium
CATTTCCTTAAGGAGACTAGAACCTGAATAACTGTCTTTACGACTGCTTCCGTTAAGATCTGATCGGGTTTAAGCAGCATCCACCTCTAGCCTCCATTTCTATTATAACAGGATTATTTTCTATTCCACAAGAAAGTTAATTCTTTCTATTTATTTCTAAATTTGTCAGCTTTAAAAACACCCAATACGTGCATATCTTCACAGTGATAATTTAAGTCTTCCAAGGATGATTTAATCTTTTTTTCGTGAATATGACCATCTAATTCACAAAGAAAAAAATATGATGAAAAAGAGTTTTTTTCTGGGAAGCTCTGTAATTTTGTAAGGTTAACACCGTTAATTGCAAGACCCGACAAGGCTGAATATAAAGCTGCTGGTTTGCTCTTTAATTTAAAAAGTAATGAGGTTATAAATTTTTCATTATTTAGTTCAGGTTCAAATATTTCTTTTCCCATTAATAAAAATCTCGTTACATTTTCTTTTTCATCTTGAACATTTGATTTTAAAATATCTAAATTATAAATCTTAGCACTTAGCTCTGATGCAATAGCACCTTTGGTCTTATCTTTTTTTTCTGAAATATACTTTGCTGAACCAGCAGTATCGGCTCTAACATTCTCGTTAAAATTATTTTTCTTTATAAAAATAGAAGATTGCGATAATGCTTGAGCGTGCGAATATACGTCTTTAATATCTTTTATGTTTGACCCTGGTAAACCAAGTAAATTATGCTTGATTGGAAAAAAATGTTCAGCATATACATTTAATCTATATTTAAAAATTAAATATTCTACTCCTATATTTCCTGTGGTTTTATTTGACTCTGGAATTAAAGTTTTAATATCTTTGTCTAAATTTGCTTTTTCAAAACATTCATCAAAAGTTTTACATGGGATTGTTTCAGATTTAGGATATATTAGTTTTGCACAGCTTTCGCTATAACTTCCAGAAATACCTTGGTATGCAATTTTCATGATTTTATGATTTATATTCCATTAATTTTTTTATTTCTATATAATCCTTTTTAGTATCAACGCCAACTGGAGCTGTATTTGCCAAGACAACATCAATATTTATTTGATTATCTAAAGCTCTTAATTGCTCCAATCTATATTTTTTTTCGCTTTTTGTCTGATTAAGTTTGACAAATTTTTTTAATATTGACGCTTTGTATTGATAAATTCCTATATGCTGGTAGATATTTTTTGATTCCAAATCAGAGGACTTTCGGAAAAACTTTAAAGCTCTAGAAAATTTTTTTAAAGTTAATTTTTTTTCAGTTTGAACTTTCACTACACTTTCTTCATTTAGATTTTTTCTGCTGCTTATTTCACACGCAAGTGTAGTAAAATCAGATTTATTTTCAGTAGCACAAATATTTAATTTTTTTATATCTTCCACATTTATTGTTGGCTCGTCACCCTGAAGATTCAAAATATAATCAATTCCAAATAAATTAAGTTTTTCAAAACCTTCATAAATTCTATCAGTGCCTGTCTTGTGATCTCTGCTTGTTAAAATACATTTGCCCCCATTATTTATTACATTCTCATAAATTTCTTTATCACCAGTGCAAACATAAACTTCTCCTATTTTAGATTGTTGAGCTCTTTTAAACACATGGGAAATTATAGATAATCCATCAATTTTAAGTAATGGTTTTCCAGGTAACCTGCTCGCTGCAAGTCTAGATGGTATAAGTATTAATGTTTTTGGCATTTTTTAGCTTATTAAATTATGCGTCCATGAGACGCAAATATCATATTTAAAAAAAATAAGTAATTTACGATATATCATGTTATATGACCAATTAGTTATTATTAAAAATGAATTCTTTTGAAATTAACAAGATAATTACTGCAATCATAATTACAATATTAATTGTTGTTGTAATTAATAAAGCATCGGACTTTATTTTCAATCTAGAAGACGAAAACATTGTAGCATACAAAGTAGAAGCTCCCGAAGGTTCGGTGACGCAAGTGAAAAGTGAGCAATCTGTAGATTTGGCATCTTTATTTTTGCAAGCAGATATAGCACATGGGGAGAAAGTATTTAAAAAATGTGCTGCCTGTCATAGTGTTAATAAAGATGGTGGCAATAAAATTGGTCCAAAACTTTGGAATGTAATGTTTAGACCAGTTGGGTCAGTAACTGAATACAAATATTCAAAAGCTTTGTCTGGTTATAACAAAGAATGGACTTGGGAAGAAATGAATGGATTTTTACTTAAACCAGCTAAATGGATAAAAGGAAACAAAATGGGTTTTGCTGGTCTTAAGTCAGATAAAGATAGAGCTTCTGTGATTTTGTACCTAAATCAAAATAGTGATAATCCAAAAACGTTACCTTAATTTGTTAAAACAATATAATAGGATACTTTTTTGAACGTAAATTCTGTTAAGAGCTTGTTGCCAAACTTTAGATTGTTTTCCATAAAAAACATCATTTGAAACTTCATTTCCTCTTGGCAGGCAATGAAGAAAGATTGCATCCTTTTTTGCACTTTTCATAATTTTTGAAGTTACTTTAAATTTTTTAAATTCATTTAATTTTTTTGATTTATTAACTTTATCATTCATAGATATGACTTTATCGGTAAAAACTACGTCGCTCCCTATAGCGGCTTTTATACTATCATTAAAAATTTTAATTTTTCCTCTATTTTTTTTTACCCAAGTTAATAATTTTTTATTAGGATAATATTTTTTTGGACAACCTATATTTAATTTAAATGAAAACTTAACTGAGGCCTCTATTAAACTATTAATTACATTATTCTTTGCGTCACCAATCCAACATATTTGTAAATTTGAAATAGGTTTTTTTTTGATTTCTTCTATTGTAAATACATCTGACAAAACTTGTGTTGGATGAGACGATGGAGACAATCCGTTAATGATTGGAATTGTCATATATTTTTTAAAATTATTTAATTTATCATCACTATCAGTTCTAAGCATAAATGCATTTCCAAAAGTAGATATAATTTTTGCTGTATCAGACAAACTTTCAGTTCCTTTTCCTAAATGCAATTCACCTGGACGTAATGTGAGCTCTCCTCCACTAAGTTGTTTAATTGCAATAGAAAAGCTTAATCTGGTTCTTAAACTAGATTTTTCAAACATTTGAATTAGAAGTTTTCCTTTTAAAGGTTTGTCTTTATCTATGTCTAAAATATTTAATCTTTTCCTATTTGATTTTCTTTTTCTTGCATCAAAAATTATACTTCTTAATTTAGAAGTAGGTATGTCCTTGATGTTAATAAAATGATTCACTAATTTATTTATATTCTTTACAAACTTTTTTAATTATTTTTATTGCTAGATCTATTTCAGATTTTTTTACATTGAGTGGTGGAAGAATTCTTACTACATTTTCTGCAGCTTTAATAGTAAGTAGCTTATTATCTTCTAGTTTTTGAATAAACTTTTTTTGATCTATGAAAAGTTTTAAACCAATTAGTAAACCTACGCCTCTGACCTCTTCAATTATTTTTGGATAGTCAATTTTAATTTGGATTAGTTCTTGGTAGAAATATTTAGATATTTTTTTTACATTTTTAAGAAATGTTTTTTTAAATATTTGATCTAATACAGCATTTCCAATGCTCATTGCCAATGGATTTCCTCCAAAAGTTGAACCATGACTTCCTGGAATCATTGATTTTGCAACTTTTTTTGTCATTAAAACTGCCCCTAAGGGAAAGCCTCCACCTATCCCCTTGGCTATAGGAACAATATCTGGCTTAACTTTTGATCCTTCAAACGCAAAAAAATCTCCTGTTCTGCCTATTCCACATTGAACTTCATCTAAAATTAGCAATATTTTTTTTTCATTACAAATTTTTCTTAAATATTTGAGACATGTGTCTGGTATAGGTTTGATGCCTCCTTCACCCATTATAGTCTCTACCATTATTGCTGCCGTATTCTTCTTAATTTTATTTCTAATATTTGGAAATCTTGGTTTAAATTTTCTAAATTCAATATGATCAAATCCTGGAACTTTGGGTCCAAAGCCCTCTGTCATTTTTTTTGATCCACTGGCAAAAATTGCTGCTATAGTTCTTCCATGAAATGCATTTTTTACACACAAAATTCTATTTTTATTTGGCTTTCCTATTGAATAAAAATATCTTCTAGCAGCTTTTATTGCTGCTTCTGTTGCTTCTGTGCCAGAATTTTGAAATAAAACATAATCAGCAAAAGTTTTTTGGGTAAGTCTTTTTGCAAGTCTTTCACCTTCTGGAATTATAAATGCATTTGATACATGCCAAACTTTTTTTGCTTGATTGTTTATAGCTTTTATTAGATTTGGATTAGAATGACCTAAAGAGTTTACTGCTATTCCCTGAACAAAATCTAAATATTTTTTACCATTTTTGGAATACAAAAAACTTCCACGACCTTTTTTAAAAGCAATTTTTCTTCTATTATAATTTTTTGCTAAAGCGCTCATATATTTAAGATTTTATTTTATACCCCTTTTTATATAGTGCAAAAGAGATAAACCAGACTATAGTTGAAAGAATTAGCAAATAGCTTATTCCAAAACTTAATGATCCATCTAAATTTCCAATAAATGCATATCTAAAACCATCTATCATATGGAAAAAAGGATTATAAAAGCTTATAAACTCTAGAGGTTCAGGCAATCTATCGATTTCATAAAAAGTTCCAGACAAAAATGAAAGTGGCACTATTACAAAATTTGTAACTCCTGCCAAATGTTCGAATTTATCTGACCACTGACCTGCTATAAAACCTGCCGATCCCATTAAAAAACCATTTAAAAATAAGTAGACAATTAAAATTAAATAATTTTTTATTTCAATATCAACCATAATTGAAAAAACAATGATTGAAAATACTGATATAAATATCCCTCTTGTTATAGATGCAAAAATTATAGATAGTGTTACTTCAGCTGCAGAAAGAGGAGCCCCAATTAGATCAACAATATTCCCCATAACTTTGCCCATCAATAAGGTTGATGAAGAGTGTGAAAATGATTGTTGAATTATCTGCATCGCAATTAATCCGGGTGCCAAAAACTGTATAAAAGAAACTCCTAAAACATCTCTTCTTTCATCTCCAATAGCTAAAGAAATAACGGTTAAAAATAAAACTGAAGTTACAACTGGGCCTATAATTGTTTGTCCAGCAACTGTAATAAAACGAAGCACTTCTTTCTTGTACAAAGAATAAACTCCTACCCAATTTATTAGACCGAACCTTCTTTTTCCAATTTGATATTTTTTTTTTAATTCAACCATGAGTTAAAATAAATAACCTGTTTTTAAAAATTATGTTAAAAAAACTAAAATAATGCTTGTTTTAATATAAATTTTATGGGTAATATATATAGTAAAATTTATAAAGTAATCTACTATATGTAGTATATATGAGCTGGACTGAAGAAAAAGTTAATAGATTAAAGGAACTGTGGGGCAAAGGTAAAACTGCAAGTCAAATTGCAGAAATTATTGGTGGAATTAGCAGAAATGCAGTTATTGGTAAAGCTCACAGATTAAATCTATCAGCAAAAATAAAAACTAGGAACTCTACAAAAAATCTCAAAATAAACGATGACAGCCAAAAAAATTACACTTTACCAAAAAGGGGTAGGAAAAATAAATTTAGATCATTGCTTATAGATAAGAGTTTTGAACAAGCGAAAAATTTATCTCTAGAAGAGTTAACTGAAACAACTTGCAAATACATGGAAGGCCACCCAGATCAGAAAGATTCCTCATTTTGCGGTAGAAAAACTGTTGAAAAATATAGCTATTGTCCTCTTCATATGTTGATAGTTTGGCAAACTCGTGACAAAAAAGATGAATTACTTGATAAAGAAGAAGAAGTTCCAAAGTTTATAGAAAAAAAAATAAAATCAGCTTAAGTAAAAAATTTAATACTCAATACTTGTTTAAGCTAATTATAATTTTTTTTTATTTTGATTAAATTTTTTGGAATGTTTTATTTTTTTTTTTGCTTGAATACCTGCAACTGCAGCTCTTACACCTACAAATATAACTACAATCAATATTAATATTATTAAAAAATACACTATTTTTGTTGGCATAATAATACAACAATTATTTTCTTACGAAAATTGTCCTCTATCTTTCCACATATAGGAATATTTATTTACTTCATTTTTAAAATATAGCTTTGAAGGAACTTTAAGATCAAAATTTGTTTTAAAATTTCCTGTTTCAATATTATCATATTTAAGTAATTTAATTTGATCCTTTGTTAACAAAGGTTTTGGCATTAGCTCAAGAAAAAATGCAAGTAAATTTGCTAAAAATAAAGGTACTGGAACTAAAATTCTTTTTTTATTTATTGATTCCAGTAAATTTTTTACTATTTCTTTGAAAGTAATTTGTTCAGGCCCAATACATTCAATAGTTTGAGAGTTTATGTTTTTTTCTATGATAGTCGAGATTATTTCAGCCATATCTGTACAATGAATTGGTGAAAATCTTGTATTACCTTTATAATAAAGAGGAAAAAAAGGTAATCTATTAAGCAATGTCATAAATAGTGTCGTAAAATTATCATCTACAGAATAAACTATCGATGGTCTAATTATTAATGCCTTTTGAAAATTTTTTTTAACTTCTTTTTCACCACCTAATTTACTTTTTGCATATTCACTGTCTATAGCTTCATCCACTCCTAAAGCTGACACATGTATTAAATTTTCAATTTTATATTCTTCACAAAAATTTGATATCATTCCTGGAAAAAGCCTATGAATATTATTGAAGGTATTTTTTCTTTTTTCGTATAAAATGCCAATTAGGTTTACACATACTTGACATTTAGATATTAGTTCTCTTATCTTATTTTCATTAAATATACTTGTCTCAATAATATCAATATAGCCTGGGTTTGCTTGAGTTTTTAAAATATATCCTTTTTGGTGAATATTTCGAGTAACAGCCGTAACTTTATAATTTTTTTTTGTTAACTTTCTTACTAAATTACGTCCTATTTGGCCTGTTGCTCCGAAAACTAGAATATTTTTTGGTTTCATATATATATATTTTAATGAATATTGATATTAAATTACACAAGCACGATTTACCAGATGAAATAGACTTAAGTAAAAGCGACAAGATAGCTATAGATTGTGAATTTATGGGTTTAAATGTTGCCCGTGATAAACTGTGCTTGGTTCAAATATCTTCTGGAAATCAAGATGCTCATATTATCCAACTAAATAGAGATAACTACAAGGCACCTAATTTAGTAAAACTATTAAACAATAACAAAATAAATAAAATTTTTCACTTTGCGAGAGCAGATTTATCTTTTATTAAAAAATATTTAAAGATTGAAATGGATAATATTAATGACACAAAAATAGCCTCAAAATTAGCTAGAAGCTATAGTGACAAACATGGGCTAAAAGATCTAATCAAGGAATTTGTTGGAATTGACGTAAGCAAGCAGCTTCAGAGTTCAGATTTTGGAGGAAACTTAACTGAAAAACAATTGTTGTATTGTGCACATGATGTGGTTCATTTACATAAAATTTATAAACAACTAGAAAATATATTGATTAGAGAAAAAAGATTTGACCTATACAAAGATACTGTAAAGTTCATTAAAACAAGAGTGAATCTTGATTTGGCCTCATTTAAGGATGATATTTGGTCACATTAAATGAAAAATGTTAACTACAACAAGATAGCAAAAAAAGTAATTGAAACAGAAATAAACTCTCTAAAAAAGCTAAAATTAAATTTAAATAAATCTTTTGATAGAGCTGTCAAAACAATACTGGGCTGCAAGAATGGAAAAATAGTAATATCAGGAGTAGGTAAATCCGGAATTATTGGAAAAAAAATTTCATCAACACTTTCTTCAGTTGGAACGCCAAGTTTTTTTGTAGACGCCAGTTCTTGTTCACATGGAGATTTGGGTCAAATAGGACTTAATGATGTGCTAATATTAATTAGCCACAGTGGAGAATCCTCAGAACTAAAAAATATTATTCAATATGCAAAGAGAAACAAAATTTCATTGATAGGAATTGTCTCAAAAAAAAAATCACTTTTATACAAGCTTTCTGATGTAAAAATTTTAATGCCTGAGGTTAAAGAAGCTGATCCTAATAATTTAGTACCAACTTCTAGCACTATAACCCAATTAAGTATTGGAGATGCGTTGGCAGTAGCAACTATGAACTCAAGAAAATTTACTAAATTAGATTTTAAAAAATTTCATCCAAGTGGAAGTTTAGGAGCAAAATTAAAGACTGTAGAAGATTTAATGTTAAAAGGAAATAAAATTCCTTTTGTAAAGGAAAATATTTTGATGAAATATGCTCTAAGAATTTTAGTTAAAAAAAAATTAGGAACTCTCGTAGTCAAAAATAAAAAAGGTTTTACTTGTGGTATATTGACTGATGGAGATATAAAAAGGTCAAGTCAAAAAATTGATAATATAAAATCTATTAAAATTAACAAAATTATGAAAAAAAACCCGATAAGTGTTAATAAAGAAACATTGGCTGCTGAAGCACTATCTATAATGAATTTAAAAAAAGTTACAAGTTTATGTGTTTATGATAAAAATAAAAAGAAGACTATTGGCATAATTCATATTCATAATATTTTGCAGTCAAATATTTCCTGATGAGTAAAAAACATATATTTATTTATTTATTTTTAACATTTTGTTTGATTATAATTTCACTGGTATTTTATAATGACTTTAAATCTAAGACTAAGCTAAAGTCAGTAAATAATAGTAAAGAAAAAAATGTAGAAATATCTTTAAACAAAACCGATGAATCTTCAAATAAAAAAGTCGATAAATCAAGCAATGACTTGACAGAAACAACTAAAATTGAAAATGTCAATTATGTAGCTATGGACGCTACTGGAAACAAATTTGAAATACAAGCAAAAGAAGGCCAAACAGATGCAAGAAACTACAATAACGTTTTTTTATTTGAAGTTAAAGCAACAATCAATTTAAGAAATTCAGAAATAATCACAATTACTGCTAATTCAGCAGATTATAATAAAAGTACAGTTGAAACATTTTTTAGAGACAATGTACAAGTGAATTATATTAACCACAAAGTTGAAAGTGATAAATTGCACTTATCTTTTCAAGATAAATTAGCTAGTATAAATGAAAATGTAGTTTATATGGGTAACAATACAAAAATGATTACTGATAACATAGAAATAGATTTTAAAGATAAAAGTACAAAAATTTTTATGAACAGCAACAAAGAAAAAGTTTTTGTAAAAACTGTTTATTAGTTATGTCTGTAATAAAAAAATTTAGAATAAAATCATTCAAAAAACAACATGCGGTTATTAGCTTTCAAAAGGTATCAATTACTTTTGGTAAAAGAATAGTTCTTGATGAAATAAATTTTAACATCAATCAAGGTGAAATATTTGGGATGCTGGGACCAAACGGGGTTGGAAAATCAACAATATTTAACTTAATTACTGGTTTGATTAAACCAGATAGTGGAAAAATAATTATAGAAAACTCAGATGTTACTAGCTTGCCAATCAGTTTAAGAACCACAAAATTTGGAATAGGTTATTGTCCGCAGTACTCTGGATATTTTCATAATCTTTCGGTTTTAGAAAATTTAAAAGCAGTTGGAGAAATATTAATTAAAGATGAAAAAGACAGAAAATCCAAAGTTGACGAATTAATTGGAGATTTTGAATTAGAAAATACACTTGACTTAAAAGCAAAAAATTTATCAGGTGGACAAAAAAAAAAATTAGCTATCTCTTTATCGTTAATAGGAAATCCAAAAATTTTATTACTGGACGAACCATTTGCCGCCCTAGACATTTTGTCTATAAGTAATTTACAACAAATAATTGTTGGTCTTCAAACCAGGTCCAATATTACTGTTATAGTTTGTGATCACCAGGCAAGAGATTTATTGTCTTGTGTAGATATAGCAATAGTACTTTCTAATTCAAAAGTAATTACTAAAGGAACTCCTTCAGAAATAACAAGCGACGAGCTTGCAAAATCTAGTTATTTTGGGCAAAAGTTTAAAATAAATTAATGCCTGATTTTGCACTAATTAAAAAAAAAATAAGTCCTTATAATAAAAAGATTTTTGTTGATGGTGATAAAAGTATATCAATTAGATGGGCATTACTAGCTTCTCAAGCAATAGGTAAATCAACAGCATCAAACCTTCCAAATTCTGATGACATTAACAGCACCATTGATTGTTTAAAAAGACTAGGAATTAAAATTATAAAAAAGAATAATAATTGTGAGATATTTGGAAATGGACTTAATGGTTTTAATTACCAAAAAAATATTACAATTAATGCTGGAAATTCTGGAACATGCGGTAGATTAATATTGGGTTTGTTAATTGCTTCAAAAAAAAAAATAAAACTTAAAGGTGACAAAAGCTTATCCTCTAGAGACTTTTCCAGAGTTACTTCTCCATTAGAAAGATTTGGTGCAAAATTTTTTCCTTTAAAAAGAAAAAATTTACCAATCTCAATTTTAGGATCTAATTTTACTAGGCCAATAAATTATTTAGAAAACATTGGTTCTGCACAGTGTAAAAGTTCAATTATGTTGGCAGCATTAAATACACCTGGAAAAACACTAATTAAAGCAAAAAAATCTCGTAATCATACTGAATTATTATTTAAAAGTTTAAAAATACCAATTAAAATTAAAAAAGAAAAAAAATATGATTTTATAGAAGTTGTAGGGAAAAAAAATTTTAAATCTTTTGATTATAAGATACCTGGAGATATTAGTTCGTCAGCTTTCTTTATAGTATTAACTTTAATTTCAAAAAACTCTCAGCTAACCATAAAAAATGTGAACGTAAATTCTACAAGAATTGGTTGTCTAAAAATTTTGAATAGAATGGGAGCTGGAATTAAAATAATTAATAAAAAAAAATACAAAGGTGAGTTAATAGGAGATATATTCGTAAAAAGTAAAAAAAAATTAAAATCTATAAATTGCCCATCAGCTTTAAATTCAAGTGCTATAGATGAGTTTTTAATTATTTTTTTAGTTGCTTCAAAAGCAAAAGGAATTTCTCATTTTAAAAATATTTCTGAGCTTAATAAAAAAGAAAGTCCAAGATTAAAGATTGCATCTAAAATATTAAACAAGATAGGTATAAAAACGAAACTACGTTCAGACTCAATAAAAATATATGGTAACCCCAACATAAAACTATCCAAAAAAATTTTAATTAAAAATTTTATGAAGGATCACAGAGTTTTCATGATGTCTACTATAGCAGCATTATCATTCGGAGGAGAGTGGAAAATTTATAATAAAAGTTGCATAAATACATCTTTTCCTTCTTTTATGAAAATCGCAAAAAAATTAGGGGCAAAAATAAATTGAAGAAAAAAAAATTTATATCAGTAGCAATTGATAGCGAAGCGTCTGCTGGTGGAGGCACTCAGGCTAAATTAATTTCAAAACAATACAATCTATATTATCTTGATACAGGAAAAATATATAGATACATTGCATTTTTAAAAAAAAACTATCCAAAAAAATTTGGATACTCTTATTTAAAAAATAAAATTAAAAATTTAAAAGTTTCTCAACTCCAAAATAAATTATTGTTAACTGAAGAAATAGGATCAATCGCATCTCTAATTGCTAAGCAAATAAAAATAAGAAGATTAGTTTATAAATTTCAAATAAAATGTGCATATAAACCTCCAAAAAAATTTAATGGAAGCTGCCTGGATGGTAGAGATATAACTACAAAAATTATGCCAAAAGCAATGTTCAAATTTTTTATATATGCTGACATTAAGATAAGAGCAAAAAGAAGGTACCTAGAATTAAAAAAAATTAATAGCAAGACATCTTTTAATAAAGTGAAAAAAAGCATTGAATTACGCGATAAAAGCGACTATCAGAGAAAGTATTCACCTTTAAAACGCACTAAAGATCAAGTATTGATTAATTCCTCAAAGTTATCTAAAAAAGCATGTTTTTTAAAAATAAAAAGAATAATGGATAAAAAATTAAATTAATGGACGTATATAAAGACTTAAATAACACTAAAAATAAAGAATTTGAAAAATTATTAAGCAATCAATTATCAAAATCTAAAAATATAATTGAAGGAAAAATCATAGAAGGTAAGGTAACTAAGATTACAGAAAAATTTGTATTATTATTTGTTGATGGTTTAAAATCAGAACCAATTGTTGATATAAATGAACTTAAAGCACTAGGTTTAGAAAAAAAAATTAATATTGGAGAAAAAATTCAAGTATTTCTTGAAAAAATCGAAGATAAAAATGGAAATATTATTGTTTCAGCACAAAAAGCACAGAAAATAAAAGGTTGGGATATATTGGTTAAAGCTTATGAAAACAAAGAACCAATAATAGGAAAAATTACTTCAAAATGCAAAGGTGGCGTTATTGTTGAACATATAGATTCGGGCTCTTTACTTTTTTGCCCTGGATCTCAAATATCTGACAAACCAATTAAAGACATAACTCACCTTATGAATGAGCCGCAAAAATTTGCTCTTATAAAACTTGATAAGATAAGAGGAAATGCGTGTGTTTCAAGAAAGCAAATTATAAGTGAAATAAAAAAAGTAGATAAAGCAAAGATAGTAGAAAAATATAA
>CACDDB010000018.1 GCA_902551445.1 uncultured Pelagibacteraceae bacterium
TTTATTGAGTTCAAATTTATTTTTTTTAAATTTCAATAAATCATAACAAATATAATTATAATAAAGAGTAAGAAATAAAGATGTAAATAAGAATATTTTGCCTGTAAAGCCAATGTAGTAAGGAAGTATAACTATTGGCAACATAAATAAAGAATAGACGAATATTTTTTTCTTTGTTACTTCAATTCCATTAGTAATTGGTAGCATTGGAATTTTTGCTTTTTCATAATCTTGAGCTTTATATAGGCTCAATGCCCAAAAATGAGATGGT
The DNA here is from genome assembly GCA_902551445.1 of uncultured Pelagibacteraceae bacterium. Taxonomy (GTDB): domain Bacteria; phylum Pseudomonadota; class Alphaproteobacteria; order Pelagibacterales; family Pelagibacteraceae; genus Pelagibacter. Next base: position 272 of record CACDDB010000018.1, read on the forward strand.
GTCCAATAAAATATAATTAAAAAGAAAGTTATGGGCTCAAAAGATAATGAACCTGTTGCTATTGTCCAGCCAATTACTGGTGGTAAGGCGCCTGCTGCACCCCCTATAACAATATTTTGTGGAGTAAGTCTTTTAAGCCAGATTGTATATACAAATAAATAAAAGGATATAGTAGAAAGCAGCAAAATTGCTGAAATTGTATTTGTAAAATAGTAAAGCCCATAAACAGAAATTATTGATAGTAAAATACCAAATATCAAAGCATGACTTCTATTTACTTTACCAGTTGGTATTGGTCTTAGACAAGTTCTTGTCATTAACTTGTCTAGATCTGCTTCATACCACATGTTTAAAGCTCCAGCAGCTCCTGCTCCCATTGCAACAAAAAAAATGCCAATTATTGAATCTTTGAATGAAACTAATGATGGAGCAGTTAATAGTCCAACCGCAGATGTAAAAATAACCAAAGACATTACTCTTGGTTTCATCAATAATAGTAGAGATTTTATGTAGGATAAAATATTATAGGAGACAGTTTTTTTATTTATTATATTAACAGTCACTTTTAATCAACATTAAGCGATATAAATATTACTATTAATATTAATCCAATGATAAGAATATGGTTTCCAAGATCGAAAAATCCTACACTATGATTTTTTTTATCAATAATCTTTCTATGTAGAGGAAGCTGATCATATGGATTTATTTTAATTTCTTTTCCTTCGTCTTTTTGATTTTCAACTTTTATGGTAAAACCAAACCAGGTAATATAAATAAAAAATAAGAAAAATAGTAAAAATCCTGCTAGTATAGTGTATCCGTCCATTTTTATTATCCTCCTACAAAAAAATAAAGTAGCCTAGTAAATAAAGTATATTTAAATTCTGCAACCATAAGGAATATGAAACATGCTATTGCTGTCATTGGCCACAATAGAACATTAACTAATGCATAACGCTCCCAAAAAAGATGCATAAAAAAAGCCATAATTAATCCAGCTTTTAAAAACATAAATATTAAAATTAAAGACCATCTAAGCATGCCTTGGAACTGATACCAGTCCACCATGTATGAAAAGAAACTTAAAACGAATAAAAGGCCCCATATCCAAAGATATATTCCTATCTTATGTGTTGTTGTTTGTTCTTTTTTATCTGCTTCAGCCATAATTTAATTTACCATAAATAAAAGAATGCAAAAATAAATACCCATACTAAATCTACAAAATGCCAATACAAACCAAGGATTTCTATTTCAACATAGTCGCCTTTCATTGAAGTAAACCATCCTCTTTTTCTTTCATCATAATGACCTGCAAAAGTTTTATAAGCATATATAAATAAAAAGATAACGCCTATTGATACGTGAGTTCCATGAAATCCAGTTATCATAAAGAAAAATGAACCGAATTGTGCTGCTCCAAAGGGATTTTCCCAGGGTCTTACACCTTCATGAATTAATTTTGACCATTCAAAGGCTTGCATGCCAACAAAAGTTAATCCGCCTATCGCTGTGGCTAATATTAACCAGCCACACATTTTTCGATTTTTTTCATAACCGTATTTCACCGCTAAAGCCATCGTTCCACTACTTGTGATTAAAACAAATGTCATAATGGCAATTAGTAATAAAGGAACATCAACTCCAAAAACGTGTAAACCAAATACTTCACTAGCGTTAGGCCATTCAACTGGTGTTGAGCCTCTACCTTTCATATATGAAATTAAAAAACAACTAAATATGAATGTATCGCTAAGTAAGAAGATCCACATCATTGCTTTACCCCAATGCACGCCTTTAAACATTGTTTGATCGGAAGCTGTGTCAGCAGCCATTCCACCAAATCCTGGTTTAAACTCGTAGCCTTCTATTTTAGGGTCAGACATTATTTAATCTTTATGTTTTTTCTACTTTAGTATCAGCAACTTCACTTGGTGCCGTAGTTTGAGTTATAAAATCTTCTTTAGCTCCGGGAACACTATAGTCATAAGCCCATCTATGGACTACTGGAAGTCTATCGCCCCAGTTCCCGTGCTCAGGAGGCACTGTTGGCGTAAGCCATTCTAATGAATTTGCTTGCCAAGGATTTTTTCCTGCTACTTTTCCAGTTTTCAAACTTTTTATAATGTTAAATATTAAAATAAATTGAGCGGCTCCAACTAAAAAGGCCGCTAAACTGATAAATTCATTCATTCCGACAGCGGAAGTCATATATGGACTATCGTACATTTCAAAATATCTTCTTGGCACTCCAATAAACCCTAGGTAATGCATCGGGAAATATATTGAATAAGCTCCTAAAAAAGTTGTCCAGAAATGCCATTTTCCTAATTTCTCGCTTAGAAATTTTCCAGTTACTAAAGGAAACCAGTGATAAACAGCGCCCATAATTACCATCAGTGGCGCTATACCCATTACCATATGAAAGTGAGCAATTACAAAGTATGTATCAGACAATGGAACATCAACTGAAACGTTGCCTAAGAAAATACCTGTTATACCTCCATTTACAAAAGTGACTATAAACCCAAGACACCATAACATTACTGTATTCATTCTAATGTTTCCTCTCCAAAGTGTTAAAATCCAATTATAAACTTTCATCGCTGTTGGGACTGCAATAATAAGAGTTGTGGTTGCGAAGAAAAAGCCAAACCAAGGATTCATTCCACTAACATACATATGGTGTGCCCAAACAAAAAAGCTTAGAGCTCCTATTCCAACTATCGCCCAAACCATCATTCTATAGCCAAATATATTTTTTCTAGAGTGAACAGAAATTAAATCTGAAATTATTCCAAATGCTGGTAAAGCAACAATGTAAACCTCGGGATGTCCAAAAAACCAGAACAAGTGCTGAAAAAGAATAGGACTTCCTCCGCCGTATTCTAAAACTTCACCCGCTTTTAAAATTGTAGGCATGAAAAAACTTGTTCCTAGTAATTTATCTAACATCATCATTAGCGAACCAACCAATAAAGCAGGGAATGCTAACATAGCTAAAACAGTTGCTGTGAAAATACCCCAAACTGTTAAGGGCATTCTCATCAATGTCATTCCTCTTGTTCTAGCTTGCAAAACTGTAATTAAATAGTTCAAACCACCCATTGTAAACCCAGCAACAAATAAGATTAAAGATACGCACATTAATATTATTCCCATACCAGAGCCGGGTGTTCCTTCTAAAATCGCTTGGGGAGGATAAAGTGTCCATCCAGATCCAGTCGGACCTCCTGGAACAAAAAAGCTAGCTAACAAAACTAACACTGCAACAAAAAAACTCCAAAAACTTACCATATTAAGATATGGAAAAACCATATCTCTTGCGCCAACCATTAAAGGTATTAAATAATTTCCAAAACCACCTAAAAATAAAGCAGTTAAAAAATAGACTACCATTATCATTCCGTGCATAGTAACGAACTGATAATAATGCTCAGCTGTCATAAATCCTGCCGCCTCTGGAAAACCTAATTGTAAACGCATTAACCAAGATAGAATAAGGCCAATTATCCCAGTAAAAGTTGCTAAGCAAAAGTATTGTATTCCTATTACTTTTGCATCCTGGCAGAAAACCCATTTAGTTATAAAACTATGTCCATGATATAAATCTTGATCTGATACTTCTGCTGGTCTTACATAATCTAAGTCTGGTACAGAGCCTCCCGCGCCCCCAGGGATAGTCTCTGAAGATTGAGCATGAATTACTTTGTTATCTTTAAAATCTTCTGTCATAAATTGCTTACTTTATATATATTTTTTTATTCATTTAAATTACTTTTTTGCCAATTTTGTTTCGTTAAGTTCTATTTTTTTTTGTTTTGCAATAAGTTCTGAGAAAGTTTCTTGTTCCTGCAACCATATTTCATAATCTTGTTCAGATTGAACTTTTACTCCACCTCTCATAGCATAATGTCCAACGCCACAATATTCCGCACACAATACTTCATATTCTCCTACTTTGTTTGGTTCAAACCAATAATAAGTTACAACTCCTGGAACTGCATCCATTTTTGCTCTAAATTGAGGAACATACCAATTATGTAGCACATCAACTGACCTTAATAAAATTTTTACAGGTCTATTATTTTTTAAATTTATTACATCACTTTGGATCATTATGTCGTCTTTTCCATATGGGTCTTCTAAAATAATTCCAAAAGGATTATTATCATTAATATTTACAATTTTTGTTGTACCTAATTTTCCATCTTCTCCTGGCAACCTATATTGCCATCCCCATTGCCAAGCCATTACATCAATTTCAAGTGCATTTTTTGGAACGTTAACGTACTGGTTCCAAACAACTAATCCAGGAGCTAGAAGTGCGGCAACTCCTAAAGTTGTTGCCCACGTTAATATTCTCTCTAGCTTCTTATCTTCTGGTTTGTATTCTGCTTTACGTTCTTCTTTGTAGGAAAACTTAAAAACACAATAAACCATGAAAAGACAAACAGCTACAAAAACACCACCACCAATCCAAAACGTTAAAGTTATTGTGTCATCCATTGATCCCCAGTTTGAAGCAATATCAGTCCAATACCAAGGCGTGAAAATGTGGAAAAGAACCGAGCCAAGTATGACCAAAAAAAATATTATTCCTGCGTGCATAGCGTTTATATAGAAGAAATATCATATAAAAACCTATGACAAAATGTCATAAAAATATTTCAAATAAGCTAATATAATCAACATAAATATGCTTAGTAAATTTGGAATTTTGATAACAATACTCGTTTTAGTATTTCTTTTTTTTATAGTTATATCTTTAGGGGCGGGTGCGTTTTCTAAGGATCAGTTGAAACCTGAAACTAAAAGATATTTGAAGTCTGTAAATATATTATTGGCTGTAATTGCTATCGTTGGAACCATTTTAGTTTTATTTTTATAATTATGAAATAAGAGATTTACACCAAGCAATAAATGAATCGTTAAATAAATAAATCATTAAAAAAAACACAATCCAAACTATTAAAAGATATAGCCAATATAGTGATAGTGCAGAAATATTTTTTTCTTCATCTAAAATTTTATCGTTATTAAGTTTAAGAACTCTGGATGTAACTTTTCCCCAAAAAAATAATCCACCTAAAAGATGCAGTCCATGCAATGCCGTGAAGAAATAAAATGATGAAAAATAAGTATTGGTTGAAACATAGTTTCCACTTTTCATTAATTGAAACCAGAATGTTGCTTGTCCAAATAAGAATAAATAACTTAAAGCTCCGACTATAATTAGATTTTTTTTAATTTTTAAAGTTTCTTTTTTTTCTAAATCTTTGGTAATTTTTCCAAAAAAATAAGTTACAAATAAAAGAATTATAGTATTGATCCATAAAAGATTTGGTTTAAGTAAATACATAGTGTCTTGTTCTGGGGGTATTGTATAAAGATACGCAGTAAAAACTAAACTGAACAAAACTGTTGCAATACCAAAAATAATTATAACTGCTGACTTTTGTGAAGAAATATTAAAGGCTCTTCCTTCATCCAATGAATCTATGGCCATCTGTTCTTTTTCCCATGGCTTTTGGATTAATGTGCCAAAAAATTTCTTTATAAAACCGCTCATAAATTTTATATAGTTATATTTAACAATATATCAATAATGAAACTAAAGACATCAATTACAATTATAAGCGGTTGCTTATTTATTTTTTTATTTATTATGCTACCAATTTTTATATCTAAACAAGAAAAAAAAGATGAATATGTCGCATCATACAAAGGATCAAAATTTTCTTTAAAAGATATGAATAACAACACAATAACTCAGAAATCTTTTGATGGGCCTTTAACAGCAATTTTTTTCGGATTTACACACTGTCCTGATGTTTGTCCTATGACGTTAAATAAAATGGATATTGTTTTATCTAAATTGAAAAATAAAAATAAAGATGTAAAATTATTTTTTATAAGCGTTGATCCCCAAAGAGATACTCCGGAAGTTATAAAAAGTTATTTAAGTTCTTTTGATAATGATTTTATTGGTATAACCGGTGATCCTGAAAAAATATTTTTACTTTCTCAGTCGTGGGGAATTGTTAGCCAAAAAATTTTTTTAGAAGATGGTGAATACAATGTAGACCATAGTTCACCAGTTATACTTCTTAGAGAAGGTAAATATGTTGGAACTATCTCACACCGTGATGATATTAAAAAATCATTAAAAAAATTAAATAAATACTTATAAATTTAGATTAAAATTAATTATTGAAAGTGCTGAAATAGCTGCTGTTTCTGATCTAAGTATGTTTTCACTAATCTTAACGGATTGAACATTATTTAATCCAAGTATTTTTTTTCTTTCATATTCTGTAAAGTCGCCCTCTGGTCCAATTAATACGCATAGAGGTTTTTGATTTTTTAATATATTTTTATTAATCGTTTTACTATCAGCATTTAAATCACAAAAAATAACGTCCAAGTCTTGATTTATTTTGATAAAATTTTCTAAAGATGACGGTTTTTCAATAATAGGTATTTTTAATCTATTGCTCTGCTCACAAGATTCAATAATTATTTTTTCAAATCTTTTAATATTAATTTTTCTAACAATAGTTCTATCCGTAATTATTGGAATAAATTTTGTAGTTCCAAGTTCGGTGGATTTTTGTATCATAAAATTAAAATAGTTTGCTTTTATTGGTGAAAAAGCTAACCAAAGTTCTTTTGAGTTTTCTTGAGATCTCAAATGTTTAACAATGGTAAACTCAACCACTCCTTTTGTAATTTCTTTTATTTTTGCTTCCCATTCTCCAAAACTGTTAAAAAGTGAAAATTTTTCATTCTTTTTAATTCTCATAACTTTATTTATATAATGGGATTGAGATTTATTGAGTTTAGAATTTAAATTCAGCGACAATCTTTCACTAGAAAATAATCTGATATTGCCCATAAACTTAAAATATTTTAATTTATTAAAATATAACACTATATGAAAAACATTGAAGTAAGTAAAATTGTAGTCCCTGTTTCTACATCCGATGGCGCAGGAGTAAAATTAAAAAGGAGCATTGGTTTGGAGCCAAATTACTTTGATCCATTTTTAATGTTAGATGAATTTGGTTCTGAAAATAAAGATGATTATATTGCGGGCTTTCCACCACACCCTCATAGAGGCATTGAAACTGTAACCTACATGTTGGCTGGTGATTTTGAACACGAAGATAGTACTGGCGGTAAGGGCAGAATGTCAGCTGGAGACGTTCAATGGATGAAAACTGGAAGTGGAATTATACATTCTGAAATGCCTGCTATGAAAGAAGGTAAGCTTCATGGATTTCAATTATGGATAAATATGCCTGCAAGTAAGAAAATGAGTAAACCCGAGTACCACTATATTGATTCAAATAAAATAGGAATTTATAAAGATGAAAGTAAATTTTTAAAAGTAATTGCAGGAAAATTTCAAAAAACAGAAGGTCCAATTAATAAACATAATGTGGAACCTATTTATTTTGATGTTGAAATAGAAAAAAACAAAGAATTTAATTTTAAATTACCGTCTACACATAATTCTTTTATATATCTAATCGAAGGTGAAATTAAAATTGGTATCAAAACTCATAATAAAGTAAAGAACTCAACTCTAGTCCTTTTGAAAAAAGGGGAGCAACTTAGAGTTTCTGCATTAATAAAATCTAAGTTTTTGTTGATTTCTGGTAAACCTATTGGCGAAAAAATTGCAAGAGGTGGGCCATTTGTAATGAATACTAAAGCAGAAATCTTGCAAGCTAACGAAGATTATCATAATGGTACATTTGTAAAATAATGAAAGCAGTAAAAATCAAAAAAGCTGGTGGAACAGAAGTATTGGAACTACAAGAAATTACTTTAAGAAAACCAGTTAAAAATGAAGTTATAATTGAGCATGTGGCCATCGGGCTAAATTATATTGATACATATCACCGATCAGGCTTGTATCCCCTTATTTATCCTTCTGGCCTAGGAATGGAAGCTTCTGGGATTATTAAAGAAGTTGGTTCAGATGTTACAAACTTTTCTGTAGGTGATAAAGTTGCTTATGCTTCAGTGCCTTTGGGTGCTTATTCTACTCATAGAATATTTAAAACAAATAGTTTGGTCAAAGTACCAAACGAAATTGATTTGACTTTAGCAGCAACACTAATGACCAAAGGCCTAACAACATTTTATTTATTGTATAAAACATACCCTGTTTCTTCTGGTCAAACTATTTTATTTCATGCGGCTGCAGGAGGTGTTGGTCAAATATTCTGCCAATGGGCTAAAAGTCTAGGCGTAAAAGTGATTGGTACAGTAGGAAGTGATGAAAAGATTAATATAGCAAAACAAAATGGTTGTGATGAAGTAATAAACTATTCAAAAGATGACTTTGCAAAAAAAGTTATGGAGTTAACTAATGGCAAAGGTGTACCAGTAGTCTATGATGGAGTTGGAAAATCAACATTTGAAAATTCGGTTAAGTGCTTAGAAACAAGAGGAATGATGATTTCTTTTGGAAACGCTTCTGGAGCTTTAGATCCAATTAATGTACCAAAATCTTTACAACCAAAAGGATTGTTCTTTGTAAGACCTTCAATGGGACAGTATTTACATACTAGAGAAGAATTGGACGAAGCGTCTAAAACTTTATTTGAGAAAGTTGGATCCGGAAAAGTTAAAGTAGAAATATTTAAAAAATATAAATTAGACGATATTAAACAGGCACATATCGACATTGAATCAAGAAAAATTATTGGTCCTGCAGTTATAGTGCCCTAGTCTAAATTAATTTTCATATCTGAAAGATGTAGCTTTAAAGTTTCTGTTGAAACGTTTATGTCTCTTATAAAAAAAATAACAGAAATTATCATTGCCAAGCAACAAGATCCAAAAATTATTCTTGCAACAAATAACATATCTAAATAAAGCGCAAAAACTGTTAGCATGTTAAATAAAAATCCAAAACTAGCAAAAGCCAATGTAAACTTTAGCCATTTTATTCTTCCATTTAAATTTAATAGTTGTTTTTCCCATTCTGGTGGGATGTGTTTTTCCCAAACATATTCATCATGTATTTTTCTGATTAAATTACTTAAAGTATGAAAACGATTTGCATAAACGCTCATCATCAATGGAATTGCGGGAAACATTAAAGCAGTTACGGTGTAATCTATGTTCATGACGAATCAGTTTGATTATGAATCCAGCCTTTGTTATTTACAAGTAATTTCTTATGAAAAACTTAACTTTATTCATTGAACTTACAAGGTTGAAAAAGCCAATAGGCTTTATGTTGTTATTTTGGCCTTGTATTTGGGGATTGTCTTTGTCATATGACTTTAAAATTGGAATAGACAGGTTTGTTTTTTATTCAATTTTATTTTTATTAGGATCAATTTTGATGAGATCTGCCGGATGTATTATCAATGACATTGCTGATAGAAATTTCGACAAAAGAGTAAAAAGAACGAAAAATAGACCAATAGCTTCGGGTAAGGTTTCTATAAAATTAGCTCTTATATATTCTGCTATTCTTTGCATTTTGGCTTTTCTCGTATTAATAAATTTTAATTCACTAACTATTATTTTGGCAATCTTATCAATGCCTTTAGCATTCACATATCCTTACATAAAAAGATTTACTTATTGGCCTCAACTATTTCTGGGAGTAACTTTTAACTACGGACTTTTACTGGGATGGACTTCAATTAATGAACAATTAAATTTTACGCCTTTTGTCTTTTATTTTGGTGCCATATTCTGGACACTTGGATATGACACAATATATGGATATCAAGATATAGAGGATGACGAAATAATTGGAGTAAAATCAACATCAATAAAATTTAAGGGTAATCCAAAAAAATTTTTAACTATATGTTATCTACTGTTTTTCATTTCACTACTAATCACAGGTATAGCAATGAATTTTAGTATATTTTTTTATCTTATGATGGTTTTTGTATTTTATCATCTTTTTTTTTTTCAAATAAAAAAATTGCAAATTAAAAAACCTGAAAGCTGCAATAAAATGTTTAAATCAAATAATTTTTTTGGCTTGATTCTATTAATTGCTATATTAACTGAAAAATTAATTTAATAATGACTAATATCGGAATATATAAAAGATTATGGTCAACTTATACTAAGCATTATGTATACAGGATTTCAATTTCTATATTTTTTTCTATTTTAGTTGCAGGTAGTACTTCAGCAATAGCTTGGCTTTTAGATCCAGCAATAAAAAAGCTTTTTATAGAAAAAGACCAATCCCTAATCTATTTAATACCTATTGCAATAATTTTGGCTTTTTCAATAAAAGGTGGTTCTTTGTACTTGGCAAAATCTATAATGATCAAAGTTGGTGTTGAAGTTGCAAACTTAATAAGAATGGACTGCCTTAAATCTATTATCAAAAGCGACGTAGAGTTTATGGATAAAAAACATTCAGGAAAATTCATTTCACATATTACTTTTGATATAGGATTAATAAACACCCTAGTTAGTACAGCAGTTTTGAACATATTTAAAGATAGTTTAACTTTAATTGGTTTATTATTTGTAATGTTTTATCAAAATTGGAAACTTAGTTTGTTTGCAATTGTTATGATTCCATTGGCGTCTTTTGCCGCTAGATCTTTGGGAAAAAGAATTACTAAAATTTCTAGAGAGCTGCAAGATACAGTTGGTGCATTAAATACATATCTACTAGAAATTTTTAAAAATCATAAAATTATAAAAATATTTCAAAGAGAAAAATTTGAATTTTCGAGAGCTAACAAAATTCTTGGAGACCATAGAGAAAAAACTATTAAAACAAACTTGGTTCTTACAAGAATGTCACCTGTGATGGAAGTTTTGACTGGCATAATGATTGCAGCCTTAATTTATTACTCTGGTACATTAATTGCAAAAGAGCAGTTGGGAATAAATAATTTCTTTTCTTTCCTCGCGGCAATGATGCTTGCGTATCAACCTGTAAGATCTCTTGCAACTCTCAACTTAGCAATAAATCAAGGTCTTTCAGCTGCTAGAAGAGTTTTGCCAATAATTGATGAAAAATCTAAAATTATTGAAAGAGCTGAAAGCAAAAATATTGAGATTACAAATGGAGAAATAGAATTAAAAGATGTTTCCTTTAAATATGAAGAAAGTATTGAAAAAGTTTTAAAATCCATAAATTTGAAAATTCCTGGTGGGCATATGACTTCTTTAGTGGGTTATAGTGGTGCAGGAAAATCAACAATTTTAAATTTAATACCTAGATTTTATGATGCATCAAATGGAAATATAATAATTGATGGTAAATCGATTTATGATTCAAAAATCGAGTCATTGAGATCAAACATATCACTAGTTTCTCAAGATATTACACTCTTTGATGACACCATAAAAAATAACATAAAATACTCTAAATTAGATGCTTCAGAAGAAGAGATAGTCGAAGCTGCTAGGCTTTCATTTTGTGACGAATTTGTAAATAAACTTCCAAATAAATACGATACTTTGATTGGAGAAAATGGAGTTAGATTGTCTGGAGGAGAAAAACAAAGATTATCAATTGCAAGAGCTATGTTAAAAAAAAGCAAAATAATTTTATTAGATGAGGCAACTTCATCTTTGGATGCTGATACTGAACAA
>CACDDB010000019.1 GCA_902551445.1 uncultured Pelagibacteraceae bacterium
ATGGAAATTGCCAAAAAAGAAATTTTTGGACCAGTGCTTTCTATAATTCCATTTGAATCCGAAGATGAAGCAATAAAAATTACAAATGAAACAGAGTATGGTCTTGGAAATTACCTTCAAACTGAAGACAAAGAAAAAGCAAAGAGAGTTGCAAAAAAATTAAGATCAGGAATTGTTTACATAAATGGAAATGCCGCAGACTCTGGCACGCCTTTTGGTGGCTATAGGCAGTCTGGAAATGGACGAGAAGGTGGCGTGTGGGGTCTTGAAGAATATTTAGAAATTAAAACAGTAACTGGTTGGAAATAGTTATTATTACTTATATTTATGCACTTAATCCATAGAGGGATTGTAAACAAACGCCATAAAGAAAACCTTTTAAAATCATTTAATCAATCATTTAAAAAGGGTTATGGAGTTGAAACTGATATTCATATAACAAAAGACCTCGAATTTATTTGTTTTCATGATTTCACTTTAAATAGAATTTTTAGAAAAAAAGAAAGTGTGAAGAATATGAAATATTCCCAAATTAAAAAAATAAGCACACAATATAAAAAACCTATTCCACTTTTAAAAGATTTACTTAAAGCTTCAAAAAATAAGTTTCCTTTATTTATTGAAATAAAGCCAAGTTTTTCCAAAAAAATATTACAAAAATTATTAAAAGAAACGTCTAAGTATACAAAATGTGTGTTTATTTCTTTTAAACATGAAAATATTTATAATTTGTTAAAAATAAAAGATAATATAAAAGTAGGATTGTCTTTTTCACCACCTACAAGCATGAAAACAATTATTAAAAAATCAAGCAATAAAAAAATTGATTGTTTAATATTAGACAAGTTTTTTATAAAAAACAAAAATATTCAAGATTTAAAAATAAAAAAATTTTATTACACAATTAAAACAAAATCTGAATTTAATAAGTATGGTAAAAATAATAATTTGATATTTGAAAATTTATAATATTATTTTTTTAAATAAATTAATCTTCCTATTATCTCATCTCTGTCCATATAATATCCTTGCAAATGTCTATGTCCAGAGTTTGGATCAAAAGCAGTTCTTCCATGTAAAACTCTTCTATTGTTAAATGAAAATATGTCGCCTGGTTCTAGTCGAAAATTTATCTGATATTTATCATCATGCAAAAGATTTCCAAATCTGTGATGGGCCTTGTATACTTTGTCCATGACATCCGGATGACAATCTAATGCATCCATAGTTGCAACGCTAAATCTTATATCATTGTAATCACTATCTTTAGTTAAAGAAATCGCTGGTGCATAAAAACTTCTATGCGCATCTTGCGTATAATCTTTATCTCTAAATTTAAGTGGTATCTTAACTAAAGTGTCAAATATATCTTTTTCATTTTTTCTTAAATAATCTGCAACTGCAAAAGCATCTACTGCTGATGAGTCGCCTCCTTTTGCAGAATTTGTTAAGCAATGAAGAAATTGATATCCTGGTGGATTCTCAAACCAAGGTAGATCCATATGATTTCTTAATGCATGTGCTGTATAAGCAGAATTATTTGGTTTTGGAATATTTATTACTTCAAAAGGAGTTTTAAAAAAAGTTTCTCTGGTATGACTTATTCTGTTTAATACTGGAAATGCAGATTGTTCTTTAGTTGGAGTATTTTTTACTATTGCTATTCCTTTATAATGCAAAAGTTCTAACCATTTTACTAAACCTTCTTCAGAATTAATAATTTCATCATGCTCTATCTCAATTGATTTTAAATTTTTTTGTAAAGAATGGTCCCACAACTGATAAGGAGAAACATATTTTTTATTATTATTAATTGTATAACAATTTTTTCTAAGCCAATCTTGATCATATAAGCTTGTATGACTTCCTTCACTCCATACTATTTCTAATTTACCTTTATCATTAATTTTGTATTCTTTGGGTTCAATATTTGTTGACACTTCAAGTATATTAAACATTCGATGTCTTGAGTCTTTATCGTGAGCCGTAGGACAGTTATCTCTTAACCACATAAAATTAAAATTACTCTTTTCGCCATCACTCCATACGATGTTCAAAGCAGAACCATTTTTTGAAACTTTTGAAATTTCTACTGACATAAACCTATTGTTATTTTATTTACTTTTGATTTCAATTCAATTTATAATTGAATCTAAAAAAATTATATTCTTTTTTCCTTATGTTTATTGACCCATATCAAGATGATTTAAGGTTGTTTTTTCTTTTGTATCAAGTTTTAATATGAAAAGTTTAAACAAAAAGAAGGGGGAAATTCATGAAATTTCTAAAAAAAATATGTCTTTCAATTGCTTTTTTAGCAGTAACAACTTTGGGTACTACAAGTGCAAATGCTGCATGTAAAGTACATTTGGGAGATTTCGACTGGGATAGTGCTAACGTGCATACTGCTATCGTTGGTTACATTCTTGAAAAAGGATATGGATGCAATGTTGAGGTAACAAAAGGAAGTACATCTCCAATTATGGCCGCACATTATGATCAACAACTTGATATTATAACAGAAGTTTGGAGAGACAATATTGTTCAAATGCATGAAGAAGCTGTTGCAAAGGGACAAATTGTTGAGCTTGGAGTTAACACTCCTTCATCTACTCAAGGTTTCTATGTTGATAAACCTACGGCTGATAAATATGGTTTAGTATCAGTTGAAGATATGATGAAGCCAGAAATTGCAAAATTATTTGCTGATCCTGAAGCTCCTGGAAAAGGTAGAATGACAAGCTGTATTTCAGGATGGACTTGTTACACTATTAACTTAGTGAAACACAAAGTTTATGGTCTAGACAAATATTACACTAATTTTGATCCAGGTTCTGGTGGAGCATTAGATGCTGCGATTGCTGGTGCATTTAAAAAAGGTAAACCAGTATTTTCATACTATTGGACACCGACAGGTTTAATGGGAAAAGTTGATCTTGTTCAGCTTAAAGAACCTGCTTATGACAATGCTTGTTGGACAAAAATGATGGCTGTTGTAGAAAAAATTAAAGCTGATGGTCCTGATGCTTATACAGATACATGTGCAAGCGCATATGTAGATATGGCTTTAACAAAATCTGCATCAACTACATTTGCTAACAAACCAGAAAACAAACCGATCATTGATTTTATAAAAGCATACACTTTACCTACTGCTGAAGTTAATAAATCGCTTGCTTTTTATATGGATGAATCAGGTGGAGATATGGAAGCAACTGCTAAGAACTTTTTAAAGGGTTCTAGCTCTTGGACTAAATGGGTCCCTGCAGATGTTGCTAAAAAAGTTAAAGCTTCGCTTTAATTTTTAAAATAATTCTTAATACTAAGAGCCCGTAAGGGCTCTTAGTTTTTTTGGAAGTATAAATGGAGAAGTATAAAAAATATTTTAATTTAATTTATTTGGTAATATTTATTGCTATGGTGGTAGTGGCTTACACTACATCAAAATATAAACCAGAAAGTGTTTCAGTTTTATTTACAGATTTTTCATGGTTGGGAAACTGGCCTAAATGGTTAGACCTTCCATTAATGCCATATTTAAATGAAGGATTTGACAAGCTTATAAGAGAGTATGGAATGTTTTTTGAGGGAATTAATAATTTCCTCCTTGGTCTTTATACCGATATGAAAAATTTTATGGTCGGATTACCATGGCCAGTATTAATGATTTCAGTGATTGCTCTTTGCTATTTTGTGAGTGGAAGAAATATGGGAACAACAATTATGGTTGCTTTTTGCGTTTTTTTTCTAGGTTTTCTTAGTCCTAGATATTGGGACAAATGTATTATGACAACGTGTATTGTAGTGATTGGTATGTTGCTCTGTTTAATAATTGGTATTCCTGTAGGAATAATGATGGCAAGAAATAAAAGAGTGAGAAATGCAATATTACCTGTCCTGGATTTAATGCAAACTATTCCTAGTTTTTGTTATTTAATTCCAGGAATATTATTATTTGGGCTAGGTGCTGTTCCAGCAATATTTGCTATATTCGTTTATGCTGTACCTCCCTTGATAAGATTAACAGACCTTGGGATTAGGTTGGTTGATAAAGAAGTAGTTGAGGCAGCAGAAGCTTTTGGAGCTAATAAAAAGCAAAAATTATGGGGAGTGCAATTACCATTGGCACTACCAAACATTATGCAAGGAATAAACCAATGTACAATGATGTCTTTGGCAATGGTAGTAATTGCATCAATGATTGGTACAAGAGGAATTGGTGACGAAGTATTACTTGGTTTACAACAACTAAATGTAGGTATGGCAACTGAAGCTGGTATTGCAATTGTTTTACTAGCTATTATATTCGATCGAATTACACAATCTTATGGAGAAAAAATTCAAGAAAGAACACATCATAAAAAAAACATAGTATTATAAAATATGAGCAAGATTGAAATTAAAAACGTCTATAAAATTTTTGGTGATCAGCCTTCAAAGGTTCTACCGATGGTGCAAGATGGTGCAACAAAAGAAGAAGTTTTAGAAAAAACAGGACACACTGTTGGACTTGATAATGTTTCTTTGTCTATTGAAGAAGGAGAAACTTTCGTTTGTATGGGATTGTCTGGCTCAGGTAAATCTACACTTATACGTCATATTAATAGATTAATAGATCCAACTTCGGGTGTAGTTTCTGTTGAAGGAACAAATGTAATGGACTTAGATCAAAAAAAATTGATTGAATTTAGAAGACATAAAATGAGTATGGTTTTTCAAAGATTTGGGTTATTTCCACATAAAACTGTTTTGGAAAATGTTGGCTACGGTCTTGAAGTTCAAGGACAAAAGCCTGAAGAAAGAAATAAAACAGCTATGGAGAAAATCGAAGCTGTTGGTTTAACCGGTTTTGAACATCAATATCCAAATCAACTATCTGGAGGAATGCAACAAAGAGTTGGTTTAGCAAGAGCATTGGCTACTAATACGGATATAATGTTAATGGACGAGGCATTTTCTGCATTAGATCCATTAATTAGAAGTGACATGCAAAAACAATTAATCGATCTTCAAAGTGAATTAAAAAAAACAATAGTTTTCATAACTCATGATTTAGATGAGTCCTTAAGATTAGGGGACCATATAGGAATATTAAATGGTGGAAGATTAGTACAAGTTGGAACACCAATTGAAATAATTATGAATCCTGCAGATGATTATGTTGAGGCTTTTGTAAAAGATGTAAACCGTGCAAAAGTAATTAAAGCAAAAATTATTATGAATCCTGCTGGTTCTTCTAATGGAGTTGATAAAACTAATTTAGTTAAGGTTGGAGAAGATCAGTTTCTGGATGAATTTTTACCTAAAGTAGTTTGTTCAAATTCAAATTGTGAAGTTATTGATAAAAATGGAAATGTAAAAGGATACATAACTCAAAAAGAACTCTCAAAAGCTTTGACAAAAGAACACATAGCTGATGTCAAAAAGTCTAAAAAATAAAAAAATCATTATTTCAGCTGGTGCATCAGGAATTGGCTGGGCAACAGCAAAAGTTTGTCTTTCAAAAGGTGCAATTGTTTATCTATGCGATATTGACATTAAATCATTAAATAAAACTAAAAAACATCCTTTAACTAACAAAAAATTATTTACTTATAAATGTGATGCTTCAGATGAGTATGAGGTTTCAAATTTTTTCAATTTAATAAACAAAAAAACAAAAAAAATAGATGCCCTGATTAATAACGTCGGTGTTGCAGGTCCTACTGGAACTATTGAAAAATTAAATTCTGATGATTGGGAACAGACTCTCAAAATTAATGTGATAAGTCATTTTTATTTTTCTAAATTAGCAATTCCTATGCTTAAAAAAAATAAAGGTGGTTCTATAATAAATATTTCTTCTGGAGCAGGAATTATGGGTTTTCCATTACGCTCTCCTTATGCTGCTAGTAAATGGGCAGTTGTAGGAGTAACAAAAACTTTAGCAATGGAATTAGGTAAATTTAAAATTCGAGTTAATGCTATATGTCCAGGAACTATTAAAGGGGATAGGATGGTAAGAGTTATTAGAGATAAATCAAAATTTTTGAACATTTCTAAAAAAAAAATTGAAAAAGAATTTGTTTCTATGGCATCTATGAATTGTTGGATTTATGAAGAAGACATTGGAAATTTATGTTCTTTTTTAATTGCAAAAGATGGTGAAAGAATATCAGGCCAAGCAATTCCTGTTGATGGAAACGCTACAAGAATGGATTAAATAAATTTTTTTTATTTATAGTTTTTTAACTTTAATTTTTCCCTGGTTTCTGCAGGTGTCATTATGGAAACCCCAAGATCGCTTACAATTCTTATTGCCTTTTCAACTAATTGAGCATTAGTAGCTAGTTTTCCTTTTTCTAAATATAAATTATCTTCAAGTCCTACTCTCGGATTGCCACCCATTATTACTGTTTGAGCAACAAATGGCATTTCGTTTTTTGAAATTGCAAAACCAGACCAAATACCTTCTTTTGGCATTACATCTTTCATTGCTTGCATAGCTAAAGGTGTTGCCGGTGCACCCCACGGAATACCAAGGCACATTTGAAACATTGGAGGATCATTTAACAAGCCTTCTTTATATAATTGAGCTCCAAACCACATGTTACCTAAATCAAATGCTTCTATTTCAGGTTTAACATTTATTTCTTGTAATCTTTTTGCAGCTTTTCTTAAATCATTAGGAGTGTTTACTGTTATTACTGAACTGTCGCCAAAATTTAAAGTTCCACAATCTAGCGTGCAGATTTCGGGTAGAAATTGTTCTGCATTTGCAATTCTTTCCATTACATTTGCCATATCTGTTAATGGACCAAACTCTAAAGGATTTTTTCCTTGTCCAATGTCTAAATCTCCTCCCATGCCAGTTGTTAGATTCAAAACGACATCGGTGTCACTGGAACGAATTCTATCTACAACCTCCTTATATAACTCTAATCTTCTACTAGGAGTACCATCGTTTTCTCTGACATGAATATGGGCTATAGCTGCTCCTGCTTTAGCTGCTTCTATGGCCGCTTTTGCAATTTGTTCTGGGGTTTTGGGTAAATCGGGATGTTTTTTGGCAGTATCTCCAGAGCCTGTTACTGCACAAGATATAAAAACTTTATTGTTCATAAATAATTAGATTTATACTATCATAAAAAGACTTAGGGAAGAAAAATGTCAGTACACGTTACAACAAAAAGAATTAAAAAGGATTGGACAGATTATAATGAGCATATGAACATGGCTTATTATGTATTGATTTTTGATCTTGCGTGGGAAGTTGTTCTTGAAAAATTTAAGATGGGTGAACATTCTGCAAAAACTAATAAAAAAAGTACTATGGTCGTAGAAACACATACAACTTACAATAATGAAGTAAAGCAGGGTGATGAAGTAGATATTGTTTTAACTTATTTTGATCATGATAAGAAAAGATTACATTTTAAATTAGAAATGTATGAAAAATCTAAACAAACTCTTTCAGCAACAATAGAAATGTTATCTCTTTACATAGATCTTAGTCAAAGAAAAGTTGCTGAATTTGAAGAAGAAAAAATAAAAATTATGGATGATTTTATAAGTAAAAACAAATCTGAATTTTCTGCGAATAATTTGATCTTCTTAAATAAATTAAAAAAATAAATTATGGAAATAAAGTTATTATCTGGAGCTTTAGGTGCTGAAATTAAGGGAATAGATTTAACTGATGTCTCAGACAAAAATATAAAGAAAATTAATGATTTGTTGCTAGAACACAAGGTAATTTTTTTTAGAAATCAAAAAATTACCTCTGAACAACATATAGCACTAGCTGAAAAATTTGGTCCCTTAGAAACTCATGCTTATGTTAAAGGTTTAAATGAACATCCTGAAATAGTAAGAATAATTAAAGGTAAAGATGAAACAAACCAGTGGGGAGAAAACTGGCATAGCGATGTTAGTTATAATATTAAGCCTACTAAAGCGGTAATATTGAAATCTTTAAAAATACCACCTGTTGGAGGTGATACTTGTTTTTCCAATATGGAGCTTGCTTGGGAAACATTAGATGAAAAAATTAAAGAAAAAATAAAAGATAAAAAAGCTATGCATAGTTCGCTTGGAGCTGAGTTTTTTATAGAAGATTATAAACACATGGAAGCTAACAAAAAAAAAAATTATAATGAATATTCAAATATACATCCAATAGTAAGAACGCATCCAGAAACTGGAAAAAAAATATTATTTGTTAATTGGACTTATACAAAAAATATAATTGGTTTAGATAAAGAAGAAAGCGACACAATTTTAAACAAGATATTTGAGCACCAAGCAAGACTTGAATTAACTTGCAGATTTACTTGGACAGAAAATACAGTTTGTATATGGGATAATAGAAGTGTAATTCATTTTGCTATTGCAGATTTTTATCCTGGAAGAGGCCTTGGATATGAAAGAATTATGGATAGAATAGCAATAGAAGGAGATGTTCCAGCTTAATTATAAAAAGTTTTATTATGAAATTTGATTATATAATTATTGGGGCAGGTTCTGCAGGCTGTGTGCTTTCAAATAGATTATCAGAAAATCAAAATAATAACGTAGCAGTATTTGAAGCTGGAGGATCAAGTGACATCTGGAAAGTTAAAATGCCATTAGCTTTATTGTATACTATGCATGATCCAAAATATAATTGGAAATATTATTCAGAACCAGAACCTAATTTAAATAATAGAAGGTTATTTTGTCCTAGAGGAAAAATGATTGGAGGTTGCTCAGCTCATAATGGAATGGTCTTCGTTAGAGGAAATAGAAACGACTATGAAAGATGGGAAAATTTTGGATTAAAATCTTGGTCCTACGATAAAATTCTTCCATATTTTAAAAAAATTGAAACCTGGTCGGGTGGTGAAAATCAGTTTAGAGGATCATTAGGCCTGCTTCCTGTAGATCAATCAAAAAATGACAATCCATTGTTCAAAGCTTTTTTGGGAGCTGCTTCAGAGGCAGGACATTTAATTAATGCTGACATGAATGGCGAATTTCAAGAAGGATTTGGAATGTTTGATACTACAATTCACAACGGTGAAAGGGCAAGTGTGGCTAAATATTATTTAAATCCCGCTAGGAAAAGGAAAAATTTAAGCGTCTTCACCAATTCATTTGTGGAAAAGATAATTTTTGATGGAAAAAAAGCTATAGGCATTCAAGTAAAAATTAAAAACAAAGTGCAGAAAATTTTTGCAAATAAAGAATTAATTTTGAGCGGTGGATCAATTAATTCTCCTCAATTGTTGATGCTTTCAGGAATCGGGAATGCAAAACACCTAAGGGAAAAAGGTGTAGAAGTTATTCAAGAATTAAATGGTGTTGGAAGAAATCTTCAAGATCACTTAGAAACTTACATAATGCAAGAGTGTAAAACACCAGATACTCTATATACTTATACTAAAATAATTCCAAAAGTACTCGCAGGAATACAATGGTTTTTATCTAAATCTGGTCCTTGTTCACAATCATATTTAGAAGCTGGAGGTTTTGCAAAATCATCACCTGAAAGGGAAATTGCAAATATTCAATTTCATTTTTTTCCATCATTTGTAATTAATCATGGTTTAGTGAATCCAAGTTCCCATGGATATCAATTGCATGCCAGCCCCAATCACCCAAAAAGTAGAGGTTCAATTACTTTAAATTCATCTAACCCTTACGATTATCCAAAAATATTATTTAATTATTTAGAAGATGAAGATGATTTGAAACAAACTAGAGAATGCATTCATGTTGCTAGAAAAATTCTATCTCAACCCTCTTTAGCAAAACATTCTGGAAAAGAAATAGGTCCAGGATCTGACAAAAAAACTGATGATGAATTGAACGAATATATAAGGTCTAATGCCGAAACAGCTTATCATCCATGTGGAACATGTAAGATGGGCGTAGATGAAATGTCAGTTGTTGATGAAAATTTAAAAGTAAAAGGAATACAAAATCTAAGAGTTGTTGATGCTTCAGTTATGCCAGAAATTCCAAGTGCTAATTTAAATGCTCCTACTCTTATGATTGCAGAAAAAGCCTCAGATTTAATACTCAACACATTGTAAATTTAATTTTTATACTCAAAGTTTTGGGTAGTGTCATTTACGCTGATAAGTTTTGCATTATTTCTTAAATGAAATTTAGTAGCCATTTCAGTAAGCGGGGATAACGTTACCAGTCTATTTAAATGATTTGATTTCTTTATCATTTTAAAAACTTCTTTAACAATAAGCTTTCCACCTCCCTTTTTTTTTGACCAAACTGTATATGCAATTGCTATCTTTCCTACCTTTTGATCTCTAAGCGCACTTTGTAAAAAGGCGTCTTTGCTTAAATCATCTAATTCTTTTATTGTTTTTGGAATTTTATTCGTAAAGGCAAAACACATTATTGCATGAATTTCATCTTTATATTTTACGCCATAAATTTTTCTTCCATAACTTGTTCTAAATTCATTATTTAGTTCTGGTCTCACGGGATCCTCTTTTGTATTACATTCCTTTAAACTTACTAGTTCTGCGCCTTTAACCCATTCAAAAAAGTTATTGATTCCTTTATTAATGGCTTGTCTATTTTTTCTTATTCTGGCTTTTATTCTTGGGTTGTATTTTTTTCTAATTTTTTCCATTAAATTTTAACAGTAACAGATTTTATTTAGATTATATACTTATTGGGACCTTTTGCCTTTGGATAGTAGTGATAATCAAGGAGATGGCAAAAGACCCCTTCTATCATATGATAGAGGAACTCTTCAAAGTAAGTGTGGGGATGAAGAGTTCCTCTATCATAATTTTTAATCTCTTATCGCATAAGCAATTACACCTGTTTCGGTAACATCTGTACCTTTGGTCTCACCTTCTTTGCTTAATCTAATGCCAATAGTATTTTTCATTATTGCCCAGATTATTAAAGATACAAAAAACACAGTTCCATTAATTGCTATTACGCCTAAAAGCTGAGTGCCAAATTTTGCACCAGAGTTTGTTATCGGAACAGCTAGTGTTCCCCAAATTCCTGCAAATAAATGAGCTGGAATTGCTCCAACAACATCATCAATTTTGATTAATAACAAAAATTTAGTTCCGTAAACAACAATTATTCCACCAACTGCCCCTATAAGAATGGCTGCAAGAGGTGAAGGCATTAATGGTTCTGCTGTTATCGCAACAAGACCGCCAATTGCTCCGTTAAGCATTTGAATAACATCAGTTTTACCAAAATTTAATCTAGTAATTATACCTGCGGCCATTACTCCGCCACAAGCTGCTAAATTAGTGTTTATAAAAATTTTTGATACTGCAATTGCATCATCGCCAGTACCCATTGCTAATTGTGATCCGCCATTAAAACCAAACCAACCTAACCATAAAATGAATACTCCAATTGTCACTAGAGGTATTGATGATGCAGCAAAAGGTTTAATTGGTGAAGGTAAACCTGACTTTGAAAATCTTCCAAGTCTTGGTCCTAGTAATAATGCTCCAGCCAGTGCTGCGGCCCCGCCTGTAGAGTGAACTAAAGTTGATCCTGCAAAATCTGAAAATCCAGCTGCAGCAAGCCATCCACCGCCCCATTGCCAACCCATTACAAATGGATATAGAAATCCTGTCAATATTGCTGCGAACAAAAAAAATGGCCACA
>CACDDB010000020.1 GCA_902551445.1 uncultured Pelagibacteraceae bacterium
TATAGTTAACAAAATACTTGAAAATTTTAAAACCAATAAAGAACTTTACATTGGTGAAAAAGTTACAATTTCTGAACATATGATACAGACAGCAATGCTTGCGGAAAAAGATAATTCTTCCAAATCACTAGTTTGCGCATGTTTACTACATGACTATGGACATTTTATTGTTAAAGATCCAGATTTATTAGTTTCAAAATCATTAGACGGTAAACATGAGGATTTAGGATATGAATTTTTAAAAAAATACTTTGTATCAGACGTTATTGAGCCAATTAAATTACATGTAGATGCGAAGAGATATTTGTGCAGAAATAAATCTTACTATGAACATCTTTCTCAAGCCTCTAAAGTTAGCTTAGATCTTCAAGGGGGCGTCATGAATGATGATGAAGCTAAAAAATTTTCATTGTTAAAATACTTTAAAGAGGCAGTAAAGGTTCGTGAGTATGATGATGATGGAAAAGTTCCAGATATTAAAATGAAGAAAATTGATGATTATGAAGAATTAATATCTTCTCAGTTAATTAAGTAATAATTTTTTAATTATTTTTTTTGTGGTTTATTAAATATTATTAGTATTACTCCAACAATAATTATAGCACCACCAATAAATAGTTCTTTAGTTGGCTCTTCACCTAAAAGAAAAATTGCAGCTAGCAATCCAGTAGGGGGTATACCCATCGTAACAATGGGTAATACTTTATATAAAGGATTATTTTTTAAAACATAATAGAAGCAACCATATGTAATGGGTTGCATAATAAATCCTAAATAAATTGCAATCATCCAAGCCTCAAAACTTGCAGTCCTAAAGTAATTAATTGGATTTCCATCAAACGTAGCTGAAAGAGCAATCAATAGTGGACCTGAAAACAAACCCAACCAAGCAACGAGTGCCAATGGATTTATTTCTTTACTTAAAGGTTTTACTAAAACTTGTCCTAAAGCCCACACACCCGATCCTATAATTACTAAACTTATCCCAATGAATTTACCGTCTAAATTTGGTGAACCAGTTAAAATATAAACTCCAACAAATGCTATAGCTATTCCTATTAAAGCCCTTACCGTTGGTTTTTCTTTAAGTAAAAAATATGCAAACAAAACTCCAAAAGGAACTTCAGTTTGAACAAGTAACACAGCTGCTGAAGCATCTATAAAACTTAACCCTGTATAAGTAATACTGTACTGCGTTGTATTAGCTACAAGAGAAGCAAAAAATATTTTTTTAAGATAACCCTTTGGTATTGGAAACCACCAAACCAAAAGTAATGCTACAAAAGTAAACCTTAAGCCCATCAATAAAAAAGGAGGCAAATACTCCATGGCTGGTTTTGCAATAACAAAACCAAATCCTAAAAAGATCGGAACTATCGCTGCTATTAATGAATCGCGAAGGGTCAAAGATTAAATTTTCTTTTTAGATGTCTTAATTTACCTTCGGTACTATCAAAATCAATGTAACAACCTTGAAGAAATCTTTTACCCTCTTTTGGATCAAATTTAGTCCTACCATGTAAAACCCTATGATTATCCATCATCATAAGATCCTTAGGTTCTAATTTAAATTCTATTCTATTTTTTTCTGAATTATATAAGTCAGACAATTTTTTTCGTGACTTATAATAAAAATCCAGCTTATTTTTTTCTAGAATTGGAACATAATCTAATCTTGGACTAAATCTTACTTGTTTGAAATTTTTTTCTTCATCTAAATGAATTAATTCTGACCAATCTTCCAAAACTACTTTTTTATCGGTAAATCTAAATCTAACTTTAACCTCAGAAAGAATATTGTAAGTTTCAGGATCATCTTTTTTAAGATTTTCAGTAACAGTGTAACCATCCACAAGAGTTGAAAAACCTCCACTAACTTCATTTTCAATACAATGAAGTAATTGAATGCAAGGAACTGGATTTCTGTACGGATTATCCGTGTGTGGAGTTAAGTGTAAAGTTGTATAAGCCAAATCATTTGGATTTAATTTAGACCTGACATTAAAATGTTCACCAAAATTGGTTCTTCTTACACTACCGATAGAATTAGCAAATTTAACAATAAAGTTATCTTCAGTTGGTACATTTTTTATTATTACAAATCCATATTGATAAAAAGAAACTAATAAATCATGCATTTCCTTAGACTCAAAAAAATTATCTTTGTATTCAAAGTTTTTTACATTTTTTAAAGTCGAGTCCCATTTAACTTTATCGATGGATTTTATGACAGTATCTTTATTTGAAAATTCTGAAGCAAGTTTATTTAAATCGATTTTTGAACTAGCGCCATCATTAAAATTAATTTCAATGAAACCATCACTAATTTTTGCTTTTTCGACTGCAACTTCACAGTTCATCGATGAAGGATCAAATAATCTTTGTTGAGTTCCCTTATCTAAAAATTCTTCTCCATCCAATCTTTCTCTTAGCCAAAAAGGATGAATTTCTTCCTTAGAATCACCCTTGTTTATAAAAATTTTATTTTCTATTAATTCAATTTTCATGGTTTTTCTGAGGATTATTAAAATTTATGCTTTAATCAAGACAAATTAAATAGTAATTAAATAAAAAAAAAAACGAGATTTATGGGAGCTATAAATTACATCATTTATTACAGTTTTTTGAATAGGCTAGCAAGGGACCTCAGCAGTTTTTATTTTAAGAAAGTCAATAAAACATTTTCGGTAACGAACAAACACAAGGGTACGGGTTATGACCCAGTTACTACTTCTGACAGAGCCTTTGAAAAATTCATTCGTTCAAAAATATCTAAAAAATTTCCTGGTCACCAAATAATTGGAGAGGAGTTTGGACGTACAAAAAGCAAAAGTGATTATTCTTGGATAATAGATCCTATTGATGGAACCAGATCTTATGTCATTGGAAACCCAACTTGGAGTAATTTAATTTCTCTTAACTACAAAGGTTATCCCGTAATGGGACTGGCAAACTTTCCAATGCTAAATAAATATTATTTAAACTATAGTGATAAAATTTCTTATGTAGTTGAAAACGGAAAGAAAAGAAGAATAAAAGTTAATAAAAAAATTAAATTTAGTCAGGTAAAAGTTTCTGGAGCGTTTCACGGATGGTTACCATTTAAAAAGCAAATGAAAATTCCAAAAATACTAAAACTAATGAGATTTAAATGTCCAGACTCTTTAAGTTATGCATTACTTTCAGAAGGTAGAATTGATGTTGTTATTCAATGTGCAAATAAAATATGGGACATTCATCCTATAATTCCTATCGTTAAAGCAGCAGGCGGAATACTTAGTACTTGGGATAACAGAGATCCTGTTTATGCAGGAAATGTTTTGGTATCAGCAAACAAATCTATCCACAAAAAAATATTAAAACTTTTAAAACCAGCACTAAAATAAAATTATAAAAAAATGAAATTTGTTAAAAAATTTAGATTAAAAAATTTAATTTTTTTTCTATTTTTATTATTATATAGCACAAATATTTACGCAGAAATTACCCGAACATTTGTTACTGCTATTAGACCGGGAACAACTGGATTTATAAATGCGGATGGCAATGTAAGTACTAGAGACGCATTGGAAAATCCATTTGGAGTTTTTGTAAGTCCAGACGGTAAGACTGTCTTTAATTCAAACAATATGACTTCTAGCAGCCACAGATGTATAACCCAATTGGAACTTTCAACACCTTTTGAACTTTCAAGTGCTACACTTGTCGATGAATCAAATATTTTAAATACAGTTGCACTTCGATCAGGTGGAAGAGATGATTGTCGTGACGTCTATGTAAGCCCGGATGGTAAACATATGTCTGTAACAAATGAACAAGCACTTATTTATGATTTTAATCTACCAACCCCCTTTAGTTTAAGAGGAGCCACTATAAAAGCTGGTTATCTTAATCCTTGGGTTAATCAGACTGCAAGAGGTGATGATATTTGGTTTAGTAATGATGGATCAAAAATGTTTGTCATAGATCTAGCTGGCGACAACCTTAAAGAATATACAACTGTATCACCTTTTACCTCTATAGGCGTTACATTAATAAATACAGTCGATTTAACAAGTGAAGCTGTTATTGATGGAACAGAAACTGCTCATGATTTTCTTTTCAATGATACAGGACAGACATTAATGATATTAGTAAACGACACTGGAGATGATGAACATGACGATACAATTTTCCAATTTAGCTTAAGTGTACCATTCGATACAACTACTCTAACCTTAGTAGGTTCTAGTGTTATAAGTGGGTACGATGGAACTGAAGATAATTCCGACGCGGTAGCTATTTCTTTTGGTAATGATGGAACAAAGTTATATATTATGAATTTAGATGGTGGACCAAATGTTAGCGGTAAGGTTGACACACTATCCCAATTTAATTTACCATGTTCTTATGGAATAGTTCAATGTGTTTCTGATACAAGAGCATCTATCGTTTCTCAAGTAGAATTAGCCAAACAAAATATCAGTTTAAATACTTCTACTATTTTTAAAAGATTTGAGTGGATTAAAAGAAATAGAGATAATGAGGATCTTTCTAGTCATAATATAAATATAAATTATCCAAATCCTCTATTAAAATCTTTAGTAAGTAAATTTGAGCCATCCTTAAAAAATAACTTAGCAACCCTTGTAAGTAATACCGAAAAAAAGGAAAAAAAGAAAAAATCTAAGTGGTCATCATGGAGTATAGCAGAAATTTCTTTTGGATATTATGACGAAACAATTTTGGATAAACCAAAGGATATTTACACCAAAGGACTAACATTTGGTTCAGATAGAAAATTTGGAGACAATAAGTTTTTTGGTTTGGCTTTAAGATATGGAAATAGCGAGTCTGATATGAGAAGGTCTGTTCAAGAAGTCGATCTTGAGTCATTAACTTTAAATATCTATGGGGTCGTTCCAACAAGTAATACTAAGTATATAAATGCAGTTTTAGGATTAAGTGCACTAAGATTTGACAATAAGTATTTAGGAGGATTATCAGGTGAAAGAAATGGAAAACAAGCGTTTGGAACAATTAATTATAGAACAAAAACTGCTTACAGTAAATTTAATATAACGCCAACTGGAAAATTAACTTATGGAGTGACGCAATTATCTGAATTTACTGACTTTATAAGCAATACTATTGATAGCCCCAGCAAAAACGTTAGATATGCAGAGGACACTTTTAAAAGCGGACAGTTAGCCGGAGGTCTCTTATTTGAAATGGAAAAATATGTATCAGATGAAGCAACAGTTCAACCTTTGGGAGGAATTGAAATAATTTATGATTTAACAGATGATATTACTTATAAATATCAAAATGTAGGAGAAACCACTGTTACTAAAGAAATCCTTCCAGGAAATTATTCAAGAAAAAATTTGAAAACAAATATTGGATTTGAGGCGATATATACAAATGGTTATACTGTTTCTGTAGACTATCAAAGAAAAATTAGTTTAAATGATGATGAATCTCCATCTTTTACAGATAAAAGATTCATAGTTAAATTTAGTAATTCAAAAGAAAAAAATACTCAGTTTGCTTTTGATTTTGATCCTCTTATGAATAATTTTGCAAATTTAAGTTATGCTAAAGATATTGGAAATTTTAATTTAAAATTTAATTCTAATTATAGTTCGATAAATAAAATTTCTGATGATGTTGCAAATATAGAGCTTAATGGAACTTTTTAAACTTTATTAAAATATTTATTAGAAAGTATAACTTTCATAATTTATTATTTTAGTAACACTTGCAGCTTATTTTCTTTTTCTAAAGCACGAACTTCATCGTAGTGTTTTAAGTAGATTTTAGTATACTCTCATTAAAAAATGAAAGTGTTAATTTTACAACATATTAAAATAGAAGATCCTGGTTTTATAAAAGATTTAATGATCAAGGATGGAGCAGAATTAACAACAATAGAATTAGACGAAGGTGAAAAAATTCCAAAAGATTTATCAAAATTTGATGCAATGTTTTGTATGGGTGGACCCATGGATACTTGGATGGAAAAAGAACATCCTTGGTTAATTGATGAAAAAAAAGTAATAAAAGAATTTGTTGTAGGTTTAAAAAAACCTTATTTAGGTTTTTGTCTTGGTTGTCAGTTACTTGGAGAAGTAGTTGGTGGAAAAGTTGTTAAGTCAAATATTCCAGAAATAGGAATGTTAAATATTAGTTTTTCTAATAACAAAAGCAATGATGCTTTATTTTCAAAGTTTCCAGATGAAATTACTTCTTTGCAATGGCATTCTTATGAGGTTCAAGGTTTAGAAAATAATAAAGACGTAACTCATTTAGCTTCATCTCCTGAAACAAAATATCAAATTTTTAAATATCAAAATCATGCCTATGGAATTCAGTTTCATATTGAAGTTAAAGATACAACAGTTGGAGAATGGGGATGTGTTCCAGAATACAAGTCTGCACTAGAAAAGCAATTGGGAGAAGGGGCATTAGACAAATTTGAGAAAGATTCTAAAAAGCACATGCCCAGTATGAACCAATATTCTGAAGTTTTATATGAAAATTTCAAAAAACTACTGAAATAATACTTCTTTAGTTTCCTTTATTATTAAGCTAAATTTTTAAAAAAATAATTAGGAGGAGGGGAACATGAAACCTAAAAATTTGCTAAGAACTTTATTGGCATTTTTATTTGTTTTTGCATCTACACAAGCATTTGCAAAAACTATCAAATGGTCTATGCAGGGTGACAGTCTAACCTTAGATCCACATGCACAGAACGAAGGTCCAACTACTCAAGTATCAAGACAAATTTATGAAGCTCTTGTTACTAGAGGTTTAGATATGTCTATCGGACCACAACTTGCAACAAAGTGGAAAGCAGTAGATCCAAACACTTGGTACTTTTTCTTAAGAGAAGATGTGAAGTTTTCTAATGGACAAAAAATGACATCAGAAGATGTTGTGTTTAGTATATTAAGAGCAAAACAACCCACTTCAGACTTTAAAGAATACATTAGTACTGTTTCAGGTGTTAAAGCAATTGACGACTACACAGTTCAAATCAAAACAAGTAAGCCGAACCCAATTCTTTTGAACCAATTGTCAAATATATTCATTATGTCTAAGCAATGGTCGAATGAAAATTTTGCAGTTGTCCCACAAAACTGGGATGCAGGACAAGAAACATTTTCTGCAACTAATGCAATGGGAACAGGTCCATTTAAAATTACTTTAAGAGAGCCTAATACAAAAACAGTTTTCAAAAAGAATAATAAATGGTGGGGTAATGTAGAGCACAACATAACTGAAATACAATTACTTCCAATTAAGAATGCTGCAACAAGGGTTGCTGCATTATTATCTGGAGAAATTGACTTAGTTACAGATGCTCCTGTTCAAGACTTGGCTCGTATTACTGCTTCTGCAGGACATAAAGTAGAAAGTACACCACAAATGCGTACAATCTTTCTTGGAATGGACCAAGCCGCTGACAAGTTAAGATCAGGAAATACTGGTGACAATCCATTTAAGAAAAAAGAGGTAAGACAAGCTCTTTACCAAGCAATTGACATTGAAGCTATCAAGAAAAAAGTTATGAGAGGTTTAAGTGAACCTGCGGGAATTATAACTTTCCCAGGTGTAACTGGTTACACTAAGGCACTTGATAAAAGATTACCTTACGATGTTGACGCTGCAAAAAAACTATTAGCGGATGCAGGTTATCCAAATGGTTTTGATGTTGAACTAAGATGTCCAAATGACAGATATGTAAACGACGAAGCAATTTGTACAGCTGTTGTTGGAATGTTAGGAAAAATAGGTGTTAACGTAAACTTATTTGCTCAAACTAAAAGTAAACACTTCAAAGAACTAAAAGATGACCAAGGAGACTTTTATATGCTTGGTTGGGGTGTACCTACTTTAGACAGTCACTATGTATTCCACTATCTATATGAAACTGATGCAAGCTGGAACAAAGTTAACTTCAGCGATGCTGATGTTGATGCTGCAATTAGAGTAATGGAAGGTGAAGTTGATCTAGATAAAAGAAATGCTGCAATAGCAAAAGCTTGGAAAATTGTAAGAGATAACATTGCTTATCTTCCTTTACACCACCAAGTAATTTCTTGGGCATCAAAGACAAATGTTAATGTACCTATAAGACCGAATAATGAACCATTATTCCGTTTTTCTAGTGTAAATTAAATTAATTTTTTACAAGCCCTTTTTTAAAAAAGGGCTTGTAACTTAAGATTTCATAAATTGATAAAGTATTTTTTTAAACGTCTGTTCCAATCAGTCATGGTGATGCTGATTGTCGCCTTTGTTTCTTTTTCATTATTTAATTTCGTTGGTGATCCAATTAACAACATGGTTGGGGAAGAAACCTCTGATGAAGAAAGGGCAGAACTTAGAGAAACTTTAGGATTAATGGATCCAATATATGTTCAATTTTCTAGATTTGTAGTTAATGCTTCAAAAGGAGAGTTTGGAATTTCTTACCAATTAAGAAGACCAGTTTCAGAATTAATTACTGAAAGATTGCCAGCAACTATAGAGTTGGTTTTAATTTCAGCATTAATTGCACTTGTTTCAGGAACTTTGTTAGGAGTTTATACAGGAATAAATCGTAAAGGATTTTTGAGTGACATTATATTGGCAATCTCATTACTCGGAGTATCGCTCCCCACATTTGTAATTGGTATATTATTCATTTATCTTTTTGCTGTAATTTTAGGAATATTACCTTCTTTTGGAAGAGGTGAAGTTGTAGATATTGGATTTTGGTCGACGGGCTTTTTAACATTGTCTGGTTTAAAGGCTATAATTCTTCCTTCTGTAACCCTCAGCCTTTTTCAAATGACTTACATCATTAGACTTGTCCGAGCAGAAATGATGGAAATATTACAAACTGATTATATTAAGTTTGCAAGAGCTAGAGGAATAAGTGAAAAAAGCATTCATTATAAACATGCATTAAAAAATGGATTAATACCTGTAATTACTATTGCAGGAATAAACATTGGTACACTAATTGCATTTTCAATAATTACAGAAACAGTATTTCAATGGCCTGGGATGGGATTTTTATTCATTCAAGCCGTTCAGTTCGTAGATATACCAATTATGTCTGCTTACTTAGTCTTTATCGCATTCGTTTTTGTTATGATAAATTTCATAGTAGATATTTTATACTACTTCATTGATCCAAGAATCAGAGTTAAAGCGGAGGCAGTAAGTGGATAGTAAAAATTTAACATTGTTTAATAGAATTAAAGATAGCGATATTTACTTTAGTTTTATAAAATCACCCACAGCCATTGTATCAACCGTTACATTAATCATAATTTTCTTTTGTTCATTTTTTGTTGAATTGGTAACGCCATATAATCCATTTGATCCATCTTCTTTATCTTTAATGGATGCATTTACACCACCCTCATGGACAGAGGATGGCCTTGCCAAATTTATTTTAGGAACTGATGGACAAGGTAGAGATATGCTGGCAACAATTCTTTATGGATCACGAATTTCTTTAATCGTAGGTTTTTCAGCGGTTATATTTGCATTGGTATTAGGAGTTTCATTAGGACTAACAGCAGGATACTTCGGAGGAAAATATGAAATGGTTGTTATGAGATTAACAGATGTACAATTAACTGTACCAAGTATTTTAATGGCTCTTCTAGTAGACGGCATCGCAAGAGGAATTATTTCAAGAGAGCTACATGATGAAATGGCAATTTATGTTTTAATTTTTGCAATTGGAATTTCTGAGTGGCCCCAATTCGCGAGAGTATCAAGAGCCGCAACTTTAGTTGAAAAAAATAAGGATTATGTTTCAGCATCAACAATTATTGGTGTTTCAAATTTAATTATTATGTTTAAACACATCTTGCCAAATATATTAAGACCAGTTCTAGTTATTGGGACAATAGGACTTGCACTTGCAATAATAGCTGAAGCTACATTAAGTTTTTTAGGAGTAGGTGTTCCTCCAACAACACCTTCTTTAGGAACATTGATTAGACTTGGTAATGATTTTTTATTTTCAGGTGAGTGGTGGATAACTTTTTTTCCAGCAATATTTTTAGTTATATTGGCGTTTTCAATTAATCTTTTGGGAGATTGGATGAGAGATACTCTTAATCCAAAATTAAATTAATGAGTTTTTTAAAAATAAATAATTTAAGCGTTGATTATAAAATGAGAAGAGAAACTGTTTATGCCGCAAAAAATGTAAACATTGAAGTCAGCAAGGGTGAAATTTTAGGACTAGTGGGAGAGTCTGGTTCAGGAAAAAGCACAGTCGGTAATGCAATTATAAATCTTATTGATGAACCAGGAAAGGTTTCGAGTGGTTCAATACTATTAGGAGAAATAAATATTCATGAAAATCCAGAAAACATTGTTAAGTATAGAGGTAAAAAAGTTGGTTTGATTTTTCAAGATCCTCAAACTTCTTTAAATCCAATATTTACCATTGGAGAGCAATTAATTGAAACTATTCAAACTCATCTAAATTTAAATACTGAAGAAGCCAAAACAAAAGCTATAAATTTATTAAAGGAAGTTGGCATTAAAGACGCTGAAAAAAGATTTGATAATTATCCTCATCAATTTTCTGGAGGAATGAGACAACGAGTGGTTATTTCTCTCGCACTTTGTTGTGAACCGGAGCTTTTAATTGCAGATGAACCAACAACAGCATTAGATGTTTCAATTCAATCTCAAATTTTAGATTTAATTAAAAGGTTAACCAAAGAAAGAAATTTAGCTGTTATATTGATTACCCACGATATGGGAGTTATATCTGAGACAACCAACAGAGTAGCCGTAATGAAAAATGGTAATTTAGTTGAAATTGGTCCTACTAAGGAAATTTTAACCAAACCAAAGGAAACTTACACAAAAAGCCTTGTGAGCTCAGTTCCACCAACGAACAAAAAAATTGAAAGATTTAAAATAATCGAAAAAGAAAACAAAAAACAAAGCGAAACAAACATTAAAATTTTAAATAGATGGACCAAAAAGGAAATTATTAATCAAGATTTAATTCAAATAAAAAACTTAAGTAAAACATTTGATGATAGTTTTTTTACCGAAAGTTCAAAAAATGCCGTTATGGCAGTAGACGATGTATCATTTAACATTAAAGAAGGTCAATCATTCGGACTAGTAGGGGAGAGTGGTAGTGGAAAATCCACTATTGCAAAAATGATTGTTAATCTATTTAGACCA
>CACDDB010000021.1 GCA_902551445.1 uncultured Pelagibacteraceae bacterium
GTTTAAGCCAGTATCTATTTCTATCATTTTATTTTTTATAGCTTTTGAATTAATGCTAATTTTTAAATGATAATTTTTAATATTTTCTTTTACAAAAAGATAAGTTTGTGCATCTTTAGTCTCAACAGACATATCCTTTATAAATTTAGCTAGAACGGTATATTTTTTATCCATATTTAATTTTTATTGTCGTCAATATCTTCAAAATCTCCTTCTATAAAGTCTTTTTTTTTATTTTCTTTAGGAATTTTTTTAGATAAAAAATTAAATAATAACTTTCTAGTTAGTGGAAAAATTAACAACAGTCCCATTATATCAGTAGCAAAGCCAGGAAAAATTAACAATAAAGATGCAAATGCCAAAGTTGCACCTGATAATATTTCATATAGTGGTAATTTATTATTTATAATTCTGGACATTCCTGATTTAAGTGTATTTAAGCCTTCATAACGAGCGTAATAAATTCCCAAAACAGCGGTAATTAAAATAAGTGAAATTGTATTAAATGCACCTATTTTTGATCCTATTTTTATAAATAAATATATTTCAATAAGTGGAATTCCTATAATTAACAATAATATTTTGTTCATTTATTTACAATTTGTCGGGTTGAAATTAGTCATTATAGTACATATTATTTCAATATGAATTATAGTTTTGAATACATTGATATCATACTTCTAGCTATGATAGCTGGGTTTATTTTTCTAAGATTAAGGGGAATTTTAGGAAGAAAAACTGGATTCGAAGAAAATATTTCCACGTCTTTTCCCCATGAAACTCCTCCTGAAACCGTTAGTAAAAAAATTAATGCAGAAAATTTTGATGAAAATGCAAAAAAAGAATTTTTAAACGGAGCAAAAATTGCCTACGAAACTATAATTACCGATTTTGCAAAGGGAGATTTAAAAAAAATTAAATCTTTATTAGATAATAAAATATTCGATCAATTTAAAAATTCTATAAAAGAAAGAGAAACAAAAGGTTTAATTTCAGATACTACTTTTATTGGCATAAACTCAGCAGAGATTAAAGAACACAAAGAAACAAATAACATTTTAGAAGTAACAGTAGATTTTGTTAGTGAAATAATTTCATGTGTGAGAAACAAAGAAAAAAAAATAGTTTCGGGTGACCCTGAAAAAATAAAAAAAGTACATGATACTTGGAAATTTTGTAGAGATATAAGATCAAGTAATCCAAACTGGTTTTTAAAAGAAACCCAAGTTTAATTGAAAAAAAAAATTTCTCAAAAAGATAAAAAAGATTGGCTTAATTTTGTTAATAGTAAAGATAAACTTGCCTCAAAAGAGGATCATAAAGAATTTAAAAATAAAGAATTTAAAAAAAAAATAATTGATTTACACGGCTATTCTTTGAAAGATGCTAATAATTTAATCCATAATTTTATTTTAAAATGTTCTAAAGAAAAAGTGTCAAAAATTATTGTTATAACTGGTAAAGGATCTAGGTCAAAAAATATAAATGACCCATATAAATCTAAAGATTTATCTATTTTAAAGTATTCTGTTCCAAATTATATTCAATCTAATATTGATTTGATGAAAATTATTAGGGAAATTGATTTTGATCAAGTAAAAGATAATTTTTCTGGCAGTTTCGATATTACTCTCAAATAAAATTAAAGTATAAATTTTGACAAATCATTGTTTTTAACTAATTCACCAATATTTTTTTTGATATAATTAGAATCAATAACTATCTTTTCACCAGATCTATCAGTTGCTGTAAAACTTATTTCATCCAAAACTCTTTCAATTATTGTGTGAAGTCTTCTGGCTCCTATGTTTTCAACTGTTGAATTTATTTCAGATGCAATATTTGCAATAGCGTCAATACCATCTTCACTAAATTCAAGAGTTACATTTTCAGTTTTAAGAAGAGCTTTGTATTGTTTTATTAAACTATTATCTGGCTCTTTTAATATTCTTTTGAAGTCTTCACTGTTTAATGCATCCAACTCTACTCTTATTGGAAGTCTACCCTGCAATTCTGGTAATAAATCAGAAGGTTTAGCTAATTGAAAAGCTCCAGATGCAATAAATAAAATATGATCAGTCTTAATTGTTCCATATTTAGTACTTACTGTTGTTCCTTCAATTAAAGGGAGCAAGTCTCTTTGAACCCCTTCTCTTGAAACATCTCCACCAACTCTATCAGTTCTTCCTGAAATTTTATCAATTTCATCAAGAAAAACTATACCATTATTTTCTGCAGAATTTTTTGCCGACTTAATAATTTTATCTTGCTCAATTAGCTTATCTGACTCTTCATTGATCAATATTTCATGAGATTCTTTTACTGTCATTTTTTTCTTTTTCGGTTTTTGTCCCGCAGATTTTCCGAGCATATCTGAAATATTAATCATTCCTATATTTGCTCCTGGCATTCCAGGAATTTCGAAAGATGGCATTTGAGAAGCATCATTAATTGCAATTTCAATTTCATTATTATCTAAATCACCATTTCTCAATCTTTTTCTAAAACTTTCTCTAGTTGCAACACTTGCTTTATTTCCGACAACTGCATCAAGAACTCTTTCTTCTGCTAGTTTTTGTGCTTGAGCATGGACTTCTTTTCTTTTTTTAACTTTTTCCATTGAAATTGCTATCTCAAGAAGATCTCTAACAATTTGTTCCACGTCTCTTCCTACGTACCCAACTTCGGTAAATCTTGTGGCTTCAACTTTAACAAACGGAGCTTCAGCCAATTTTGAAAGTCTTCTAGATATTTCTGTTTTACCAACTCCAGTTGGACCTATCATTAATATATTTTTTGGAAGAACTTCATCTTTCATATCACTTTCTAAAGCTTGTCTTCTCCATCTATTTCTTAATGCAATAGCAACTGCTCTTTTTGCTTTGTTTTGCCCAACTACAAATCTATCTAATTCAGATACTATTTCTCTTGGGGAAAGAGAGTTAAGAGTTGATTTTGAATCATTTTTTTTAACTTCTTTTGGAACAAATGTTTTTATATTAGATTCTTCCATTAAATTTTTTGAACATTAATATTATTATTTGTAAATACACATATTTCAGACGCAACTTGTATAGCTTTTCTTGCAATTTCTTCTGCAGAATTTTCTGTTTCCATTAATACTTTTGCTGCAGCCAATGCATAATTTCCACCTGACCCGATTCCTATTACATCTCCTTCGGGCTCTAAAACATCTCCAGTTCCAGAAATTATAAAACTTTTTTCTTTATCACCAACCGCCATTAAAGCTTCTAATCTTCTTAAATATTTATCTGTTCTCCAGTCTTTAGCAAGTTCGACAGATGCTCTAGTTAAATTCCCAGCATGCTTTTCTAATTTTGCCTCCAGTCTTTCAAACAATGTTAATGCGTCAGCTGTTGATCCTGCAAATCCAGCTATCACATTTCTTTTCTCAATCTTTCTAACTTTATTAGCCGTGCTTTTTATTACAGTATTTCCCATACTAACTTGGCCATCACTAGCTACTACTAAATTATTATTTTTTCTTACTAATACTATTGTTGTCATAAGCTATAAATGGATATTAAATCTGATAGTTCAAGCCCGCTTCTTGAATTATTGCCATAATTGAATAATAGATATATACCTTTTTTAAATTATGAAGAGAAAAGCAAAAATAAGTAGAAAAACTAAAGAAACCAGCATCAATGTTGATTTAAATATTGATGGTAAAGGTAAATTTAAAATTGAAACAGGCATAGGTTTTTTAAATCATATGCTTGAGCAATTATCAAAGCATTCATCTATAGACATGAATATAAAAGCAAAAGGAGACACTCATATTGATCTTCACCACACAACAGAAGATACTGGAATAGCTATTGGGGAATGTTTAAAGAAAGCTTCTAAAAAATTTGTAGGAATTAAAAGATATGCTCATGCATTAATTCCGATGGATGAAACATTAACAAGGGTTGCACTTGATGTATCAAATAGACCTTATTTAATTTGGAATGTTAAGCTTAAAGTAGAGAAGCTTGGAGAAATGGATACAGAATTATTCAAGGAATGGTTCCAAGCGTTTTCACAAGCAGCAGGAATTACTTTACATGTTGAAAATATTTATGGTGATAACAGCCACCACATAATTGAATCTTGCTTTAAAGGTTTAGCAAGGTCATTAAGAGCTGCGTTAGAAATGGATCCAAGGAATAAAAATACAATTCCTTCTACCAAAGGTTCTTTATAAGTTTAATGAATGTCACAATAGTTGACTATAAGTCGGGCAACATTAGCTCTGTAATAAACTCCTTCAAGGAAGTTGCTAAAGACAAAGTAAATATAGAAGTAACATCAGATTTAAATAAGATTAAATCTAGTGACAAAGTAGTTTTGCCGGGGCAAGGTTCGTTTAAGAGTTGTATTGATGCTTTAAACAATATCAATGGTTTAGTTGATACTTTAAACGAGTTTGCAATTGATAACAAAAAACCTCTTCTAGGAATTTGTGTTGGATTACAAATGTTTGCTGACGTTGGCTATGAAGAAATAGAAACAAAAGGACTAGGCTGGATTTCTGGAAAAGTATCGAAGATTGATAATCAAAATGGAAAATACAAGCTTCCTCACATTGGCTGGAACCAAATAAATATTGTTAAAAGAAGTAAGATTTTAAAAGATATAGAAAATAATTCTCACATGTATTTCGTACACAGTTATGAATTTATTCCTGAAGATAAAAATGTAATTTCATCTGTAACAGATTATTCATCAAATATTGTTTGTTCTGTTGAAAAAGAAAATATCTTTGGAACTCAATTTCACCCAGAAAAAAGTGATAATCTTGGCTTAAAAATAATAGATAACTTTATTAATTTATAAAATAAAATGAAAAAAATAATAATACTTTTAAATCTTTTTTTTTTTTATTTTTCTCAAGGATATTCTGAAGAATGGAAAATAAAAAATAAGTGGAAAGTCTCATGTGGAATAGTTGACAAAGAATCTTTAGTGGTTAATGGAAAACCCATTACCAAGTTCAACAAAAAAGAATTTAAATTAGAAAATGTTGTTTTTAAATTAGACAAAGGAGATATTGGTAGTTGTCCTACTGATAAAAAACCCGCATACAAATACAATTATTCTGGGAGACAAGAAATTAGCCATAGATTACCAGAAGGTAAAACTATATTTGAAACAGACATTATAACTGAGGGAGCACCTCAATATAGATCAACAGTTTTTCAAATTCATGATGGGAGAAACAAAGGTGCACCACCAAGTTGGATTGGTGTCGGAATGGATTGGAAAATTAAATATAAGTTCCCCAAGGGAGAATGTAAGCCGGAGAAATGTAAAAAAATAAAAACTGCTTATTTAATACCAGGAAAAAAATATCGTTTTAAAGCAAGTATTGATTATCAAAAAAAAACAAAAACTTTGTCGGTATTTTATTATTTAAATAATGAAATGATAGCCAAGCATATTGATGTACCATTATCTAAAAAAAAAACAGATGGACCTTATGGACCAAGTAAACCTTATATCAAAATTGGTATTTATAGGATTGGGGATACGGGTACAACAAGTTTTGCTTATAATAACTTAGTAATTAAAAATAAGAAAAAATGAAAATATTTCCAGCGATAGATATTAAAGATAAAAAATGTGTAAGGTTAGTCAAAGGAGATTTTAATAATAAAACTGAATATGAAATGTCTCCATTTGAACAAGCTAGCAAATATAAAGACCATGGTTTTAAAAATTTACACATAGTTGATTTAGATGGTGCTTTAACTGGAGATACTGTTAATTTGGATATAATTCAAGAAATAGTAAGTAAATTTGATCTTAAAATAGAAATAGGTGGTGGAATTAGAAACTTTGAGAGCATTCAAAAATATACCGATATTGGTGTTGAAAAAGTAATTTTAGGAAGTGCTGCGATAAAAGATAGAAACTTTTTAAAAGAGGCATGTAAAAAGTTTCCAACCAAAATTGCCTTAGGTTTAGATGCTAAAGATGGATATTTGTCAGTATCTGGTTGGAAGGAAAACTCTAATCAATTAACTTTAGATTTTTTAAAGGAAGTAAATGATTATGGTGTAAGTAGATTAATTTATACTGATATTAATCGAGATGGAACCAAACAAAGTCCTAATTTTGAGGAAACGACAAAAGTTGCGAAGATATCAAATTGTCCAGTAATTATATCTGGTGGAGTTTCTTCAATAGATGATATTAAAAAAGCAAAGAGTTTAAAAAATATTGAAGGCATAATAATTGGTAAAGCTATTTATGATGGAGATATTAAATTAGAAGAACTTACGAAAGAAATAGATGCTTAAAAATAGAATAATACCTTGTCTAGATGTTAAAAATGGTCGTGTCGTTAAAGGGATTAACTTTGTAGATTTAAAAGATGCAGGAGACCCTGTTGAACAAGCAAAAATTTATAGTGATGGAGGTGCTGACGAAATTTGTTTCCTAGATATTACTGCTTCTAATGAAAATAGGGATACAATTTATGATGTAGTAGAGAAAACATCCAAAAAATGCTTTGTTCCTTTAACTGTTGGTGGGGGAGTTAGGAGCACAGATGATATTAATAAATTACTTAATTGTGGTGCAGATAAAGTATCAATAAATACTGCGGCAGTTGAAAATCCAAAAGTTGTTTTTGAAAGTTCTAAAAGATTTGGATCACAATGTATTGTTGTAGCAATAGATGTAAAAAAAAATAGAGATAAATGGGAAGTGTTTACCCATGGAGGAAGAAATAATACAGGAATTGATGCAATAGAATTTGCAAAAAAAATGGAAGATAATGGGGCAGGAGAATTATTAGTTACATCAATGGATAGAGATGGAACTCAAATTGGATATGATATTGATTTAATTTCTAAAATATCTTTAAAAGTAAATATACCTTTAATTGCATCTGGTGGTGTTGGTAATTTAGATCATTTTGTCGATGGAATAAAATTAGGAAAGGCGAGTGCAGTGCTAGCTGCATCAATATTTCACTATGGCAAATATAGCATTAAAGAAGCAAAAGAATATTTGAAATCAAAAAACGTTTTAGTAAGATTGTAAAATGTTAAAAAGCCTTGAAGAACTTATAAAAACTATTAGAGACAGAAAATATAATCCTAAAGAAAATTCATACACTAATAAATTGCTGGCTGATAAAAAACTTAGCCTTGATAAAGTAAAAGAAGAAATACAAGAATTAATTGAATCCATAGAAAAAGACACTAATAAAATCCACGAAGGAGCAGATGTTGTTTATCACTTGTTAGTTTACTTAGAAGCAAATGAAATTAAAATAGAAGATATAATCGAAGAATTAAAAAAAAGAAAAAAATAAAATTATATGAGCAAAATTAAAATTATGTTTATTTTGATTTTTGCATATATTATTTACAAGGGTGTTGTTTCGATTATGAATTTTGAAATAGGTGTTAGTAAAAAAGTTGCAGAAATTGAAAAAATTGCTGATATTGAAAAAGAGGGTGAAGTCATAGGCCTTATGATGTATTTAGGCAATCCACTAGAATTAAAAGAACATTTATTAACCGAATCTAAATCTAAATGTTTGGAAATGAAAGAAATTGCTGAGTCAACTTCTACTGCTTTTTATGAGTGTGCAAAAGTGAATGCTATTATTAAGGGTGGAAAAATAGTAAAAATCAAAGAAGAAATTGAGGTTTTTGAATGAAATATGATGATAATAATATTTTTGCAAAAATACTTAGAGGGGAAATTCCTTGTAAAAAAATATACGAAGATGAATTTGTTCTGTCTTTTTACGATATAAATCCACAAAAAAAAGTACACGCTTTAGTAATACCCAAAGGTAAATATACTGATTTGGATGACTTTAGTTCTAATGCATCTTCTGAAGAAATGGTTGGTTTATTAAAAGGAATTAATATTGTTGCAAAAAAGCTGGGTATATCAACGGATACAGGTAAAGGCTACAGAGCATTAGCAAATATTAGTGAAGATGGAGGACAAGAAGTTCCTCACCTACACTTCCACTTATTTGGTGGCGAAAAAATTGGAAAAATGGTTCAGTGAAAACTGAAATTCAAAGAAAATTTTTGGAAATCAATTCAATACAAGATCTATCAGGTGCATTACCACCAAATGAATTTTGTAAAATAAGTTTAATTGATCCGCCAGATTTTCAATTAAATAAATTTTTTTATAAACAAATTGGTAAAAATTGCAGATGGATTGATAGACTTATATGGAACGATAAAACATGGATTGAATATGTTAATAATAAAAATGTTAAAACATACATACTAAAGGATAAAGATGAATTAATAGGATATTTTGAACAGATATTATCCGAAGATAATTTAAGTTGTGAAATTTCATATTTTGGAATTTTAGAAGAATATTTTGAAAAAAAGTATGGCGGATACTTATTGACAGAAGCTATAAAGAAATCATTTAGTAATAAAATAAAAAGAGTTTGGGTGCATACCTGTTCATTAGATCACAAAAATGCTTTAAAAAATTATCTATCACGAGGAATGAAAGTTTTTAAATCTGAAACTATATTTTTAGATATAAACTAGTTTCTTGATGGAAGAATAAACAATTTCTTGTTTATATAAGAATTTATTTCCAAATCAAAAATAAAAGTAACTATTAAATTCTGATAAATATCTTCAGTCTGCCATCCTATTAAATTATGAGAATTTTTGTCAAAAAATATATTAATTTCATAATTTGAATTCTTAATTAAAAAATAATTGTATTTATCATTTACTGAGTTAATTTCAGATTTTTTTATTTCATTTAAAATAAAGCTTTTATCTAATAAGAGTTCAAATGGTGTGCTTTTTAAAGGATAGTAATAGTATTGATTATTTTTATTGTTTTTTATTACTAGAGATTTTCCATTAGATACTAATATTTTATTATTTCTCAACTTATAAGAGCAATAAATTTTTTTTGGATATTGAATTTTACAACTACCCCTATCAGTTTTACCGTTTACAGTTTGATTAAAGCTAAAGCTCAAGTTTTCAATTTTTTTAAAATTCTCTATTATTTTAATTTTCTCGTCAGCTTTTACTGGAAAAAGTAAAAAAAAAAAAAATACTACTACAAAAGATATTCTTATCATTTAAGAACTTCTCTTTTTCCAACATGATTTGCTTTACTCACTTCACCTTTGGCTTCCATCATATCAATAATTCTTGCTGCTCTATTATATCCAATTTGAAGCTTTCTTTGTAAAAATGAAGTTGAAGCCTTACCCTCAGCTTTTATTATCTCAAGTGCAGTATCGTAAAGTTCATCTTGATTATCATTTTCTGATAAACTTGAAATATTTTCTTTTTCATCTGCATAATTTAAAATTTCATCAACATAATCAGGTTCACCTTGTGATCTTAAAAAATTATTTATTTTTTCAATTTCATTTTCTGACACGTATGGAGCATGAATTCTGATAATTTTATTAGCTGAAGACATATAAAGCATATCTCCTTTGCCTAGCAATTGCTCTGCTCCTTGTTCACCAAGTATTGTTCTACTATCTATTTTAGAAGTAACCTGAAAAGAAATCCTAGTAGGAAAATTTGCTTTA
Source organism: uncultured Pelagibacteraceae bacterium (assembly GCA_902551445.1). GTDB lineage: Bacteria > Pseudomonadota > Alphaproteobacteria > Pelagibacterales > Pelagibacteraceae > Pelagibacter. The sequence goes on from CACDDB010000021.1 coordinate 9,572, forward strand.
ATTGTTCCAGTAATAACATCTACACTAGGTCTTTGAGTTGCCATTATGATATGAATGCCAGCTGCTCTAGCCATTTGAGATAATTTTTGGATATAACCTTCAATTTCCTTTCCAGCAACCAACATTAAATCTGACATTTCATCAACAATTACTACAATATAAGGCATTGATAGTTTGTGCTTAGAATTATAACCATCAATATTTTTAACACCAACTCTTGTCATCAATCTGTATCTGCTTTCCATTTCTTTAACTACCCAGCCCAATACTGATGTTGCTCTTTTTGCCTCTGTAATTACTGGACATAATAAATGTGGAATTCCTTCATAGGTGGACAATTCTAACATTTTTGGATCAATCAAAATAAACTTACATTTATCAGGTCCATGTTTATACAACAAAGACAATATAATTGTATTTATGCATACCGATTTTCCAGAGCCTGTTGTTCCTGCAATTAATAGGTGAGGCATACTTGATAAATCACTAGTTATGGGTGCTCCTGAAATATTTTTACCAAGAGCAATAGGCAGCTTAATTTCTTTTTTAGAAAAAGTTGAATGATCTATAATTTCACGAAGATAAACATTTTCTCTATACGAGTTTGGAAGTTCTATACCAATAGTGCTACTTCCTGGTATTGTAGAAATTCTTGCAGATTCTGAACTTGTATTACGTGCAATATCTTCAGACAAATTTATTATTTTAGAAACTTTTATTCCTGCAGCTGGTTCAAATTCGTTTAAGGTAACAACAGGTCCGCGACTCACTTTTTTTACAAACTATTGGCCTGATTTCATTTCTAGTTCCTATAAGCCTTTTTTTTACTGGCATAAATATATTTAGAAGTAAAAAAATATTACTTTTTTTAGATAATTTATTTTTTATAATTGTATATTGCATCTTTGGTTCATTATTTTTTTCTTATTTTTATTCTAAATCTTTTTGGCTAGTTATTAATGGAAATGGAGGCTTTGTAGGAAATTTTATAAGTGA
>CACDDB010000022.1 GCA_902551445.1 uncultured Pelagibacteraceae bacterium
GCTAAGAGATATGGTGTAGGAGTTACAGATTTTTCCATAGGTTTTGGCAAGGAAATATTTGGTTGGAAAGATAAATCTGGCACCAGATGGAAGATATGCTGGATACCATTAGGTGGTTATGTCAAATTTTTTGGTGATAGAAACGTTTTTTCTCAAAGTGATCAAGAAGAATTAATTAAGAAATATAGTGAAGAAGATAGAAAAAAACTATTTACTTTAAAGCCTTTATACCAGAGATCGTTAATAGTTGCTGCAGGACCAATTGCTAATTTCATCTTAGCAATTTTCATATTTTTATTCATTTATATGTTTATTGGCAAGGATTTTACTCCTGCAATGATTGATGAAGTTACAAAGGATAGCCCAGCTGAAGTTGCGGGACTTAAAAAAAATGACGTAATAATTGAAATTGATGGCACTGAAGTAAAAAGCATTCTTGATGTTTCAAAATTAATTACAATGTCTACGTCTGAATATATTGATTTTAAAGTATCAAGATTTGATCAAGATATACTTTTAAAAGTAAAACCAAAAATGGTTTTATCTGAGGACAATTTAGGTAATAAAATTAATAAAAGAATAGTTGGCATAAAGTTAAGCCCATATAATAATGAAATTAATCATGTTAAATTAGGACCAGCCCAAGCGCTATATCATTCAATAAATGAAGTTTATTTTGTAATTACAGCTTCGCTCAAATATTTAGGATCAATGTTTACTGGTAGTGGGGATAGTTCTCAGTTAGGTGGACCTATTAGAATTGCTAAAATGACAGGTCAAGTTGCTGAGTTTGGCATTATTCCGTTTATAAGCATGATGGCTTATATTTCCATAAGTTTGGGATTGATAAACTTGTTTCCTATACCTCTTTTAGACGGTGGACATTTAATGTTTTATGGTTTCGAAAAAATATTAGGAAGACCATTAAGTCAAAAAACACAAGAAGGATTCTTTCGAATCGGTATGTTTTTACTGCTATCTTTGATGTTTTTTGCGACTTTTAATGACCTCAAAGATTTAGGTCTATTTTAAAGGGTTTTTAAACACAAAAAAAACCAATAAAATCAATACTTTTTTAGCACAAGATATAGTGTGAATTAATTAAATATATACTAAAAAAAAGCTTGAAAAATAAAGGATTTTGTTAAGTATCAAAATAACCTTTAAAACCGGAGCTAAAATGAACAAAAAACAATTAGTGGCTAAATTGGCTGGTTCTTTAAACCAAAGTAAAGCTGATGCTGAGCGTACTTTTGATACTATTACCAACACTATTTTAGATGCATTAAAAAATGACGATGCAGTTAAAATTGCTGGTTTTGGCACATATAAAGTAGCTAAGAGAAAAGCAAGAATTGGTAGAAACCCAAGAACTGGAGAGCAAATCCAGATTGCGGCTTCTCAAAAGGTAAAGTTTTTACCTGCTAAAGCACTTAAAGAAATATTCAATAAGTAAGACTACTTAAACAGCCTTTAATAAAATTAATTTTTTATTAAGGGCTGTTTTATTTGTTTTATACCTCATTTTCTTCCCAAACTTTTTTCCAATCAAAATTTGGCGGTATTCCATATATAGAATTTATATTTGTGCAATGCATTGAGAGTGATGGAATTGGAGATAAACAAATTTCTTTTTCATATATTTCGTGTAATTTTTTTTCCATTGGGTGATGTCTTTTTGTGCACATAGACACAAGTTCTTTCTTGTATTTTTGAAGCATTTTTTTACTAGTAAAAAATGTGATTAAAGTTTCATTGATTTGTCTCCAATGTCTCATATTTCCAAAAAATACTGAAGTTTTTTCAATATTTGAATATAAATAAGGATAATCAGCAGGACATAAAAAAAGCTCTTTATTTAGCTGAGATGAAAGTTTTTCATAGGTAAATAACATTTCAGAAATTGCTATTTTTTCATGAATATAATCGTCTTCTAAAATATAAAATAAATCTGAATTTTCATTTTCTGCGATTTCAAGGGATTTATATATGTTTCGCATATTTGATAACATATTTTTAGATATTTCTTTTCCATTAGTGTCTAATTTTTCAATTTTATCTAAAAATTCGTCATTTTTAATACTGACTAATTTAGTATCTAAATCACTCTTATTTAGAATGGAGTTAATTTTATCTAAAGTTTTTTGTTCTGATTTATCATCGGTAACTATAATTTTGAAATTAATATCTTTAAAATAGTTTTTAGCATAATTACACGATTTAATTACGGAGTTAATGGTTCTATAAGTATATTCACACTTCTGACTTTCAAATATTCTACTTTTATTCTGGTCAAGCATTACTTGATTATTTTCTAGATCACCGAAAGTGTATGATCTTATTATTATAGTCAGACTTTCTACTTTTCTAGATATAGTTGTTTCACCCAATGGAATTGTTATTGATTTATCACCACTCTTACTTAAATTTTTTTTAATATATAAATCTTCGTCTGCGATATTAAGATTAGATTGGTCAACCATCTCATATCCTAACTTTCTCACTAATTTTAGAAGTATTTTTTTAAAGAAACTACTTTTTGAAGATTTTTTTATTTTCATAAATTAATAAACTTTCAAATTTTTTTGCCTATGCTATATTTATACTATTATGTCAATTAAGTCATCTCAAACACTTATTAAAGAGGCGTTAAGCGAAGTTAAAACTATAACACCCAAAGAAGCTTTAGAAATGGTCAATAGCAATCAGTGCAATCTTATTGATATTAGAGATGGTTTAGAACTTGAAAGAGAAGGAAGGATAGAAAATTCTCATCATGTTTCAAGAGGCTTATTAGAATTTTCTATTCATCCAGAAAGTCCATATGTTCAAAAAGAAAACTTAGATCTCAATAAAGAATTAGTACTATTTTGTGCAGCAGGAGGAAGATCAGCTTTAGCAGCCAAAACTCTTAAAGAAATGGGATTTAAAAAAGTATCTCACATTGATGGCGGATTTAAATTAATGAAGGACAGTGGTTTTAAAATAGTTTAATTTTTAAATTCATCCAAAGCATAATCTAATCTATCTTGACCCCAAAATATTTTACTGTTTACAACAAATGTTGGAGCGCCAAATACTTTTTTATCAAAAGCTTCTTGAGTTAATTTAGTCAGTAGTTCTTTTGTTTCTTGCTTTTTAATATTTTCATAAAAATTAACACAATCAACTTTTAGTTCATTAAGGAAATTTGTGATATTTTTTTCATCGTTTAAATCTACATTTAATAACCAGTAAGCATCAAAAAATCTATTAATGTATTCATCCTTAACTTCATCTTTAACGCCTAGCAAACCTCTCATCAATTTTAAGGAATTAATTGGGAATTTTTCATTAAACACAAAATCAATATTGTATTTTTTTGCAACCATCTCACAATCTTCTACTAAATAATTTTTTTTAGATTTTATTAAAGCAGGAGCCGTTATTCCTGCCAAGTTATGCAATCCCCCTAGCAATATGGGTTTATAAGAAAACTTTATATTTTCATTTTTTTGAATCTTAACTATTCTTTTATGAGCTAAAAAGGAATATGGACTTATGAAGTCAAAGTAAAAATCTATAACCTTAGTCATAAAGTGAAACTCGCTTTGCAAAGAATATTCTTATTATCCAATAAACGAATATGCCAACTGGACCTATAAAATAAGTTAACAAGAGAGGAAAAAAAACAATAATTTTTGATATGTTTAATTTTTGACTATCTTTAACTATCCATGAGCCACAAAATAAATTTATTGCTAGAAAATGAACCCAAAATAAAATTAGAAATGAACTATTAGAAAATAAATCACTAAGCTCATCAATCCCCAAGTATAAATTAAAATTGTTTAAAAAGTCATAATCTTGAATAAATACATAGTATAGAAGATAAACATATATCGCCCCAAATAGAAAATAAGGAAATATCGAAGAAACAAAAAAACCGGAAATTTTAGATTGAGGGAAAAATAACAAAATAATCCAAAAAGGAATAACTCCTATGTTCAACCATAAATAGATCACATCTATAGTAAAGAAAGTATAAATTTGTTCGATCATTAATATATATATTATATTAAATTAAGCTGTGATTCCTATAAAAAATAAAAAAAAAACACTAGAGGCTACTGTTGATGAAATGAGACAATTTTCATTTTCTTATATTGAAAAATATGCTCCATCAAAGCAACAATTAAAAACATATTTATTAAAAAAATATTTAAGAACATCAATACCTAATATTAATAAAAAAAACATAAGTGATTTAATTGATGTCGTTATTCAAGATTTAGAACAGACAAAATTTATAAATGATAAATATTATTCTAAAGCTAAAGCAAAAAATTTAATAAAGAAAGGCAGCTCTATAAATAAAATTAGAAATTATCTTCTTTCAAAAGGAATAAACAATAATTACATAACTGAAACCATTTCAGAAATTAAAGAAAACAACGAAGACCAAGATTTTTTTTCAGCAATAAAACTTTGTAAAAAAAAACGAATTGGTCCTTCGAGAGATGAAAATAATAGATCTTTATTTTATAAAAAAGATATGGGGATTTTGGCTAGATCAGGATTTGATTTTGAAACATCAAAAAAAGTTATTGATATTGATAAAGATGAATATCTAAAAATAATTAATTTACTTTAATTTTTTTTTTTCATTAAGGTAATAATTTATTTTATTTCTAATGTAATTCTTTACAAATACAAAAACTATTAAACCAAAAATTGATACAGATACTATTATTATTAATATTATTCTTAATTGCTCATCCATTACAAAGTTTCGCTTCTTTTCAAAATTAAGCCCGGATTTTTAAAGTCTTTCTTTCCATACAATATTTCATTTCCTTGTAAATCAGTAATTATACCGCCAGCATTTTTTAGTATTGCATGACCTGCAGCTATGTCCCATTCACTAGCCCTAGGTTCAGCAACATAAAGATCATACTCTCCTGTTGCTATTACGCAAAATTTTAATGAACTTTTCATTTTCTTATGTTCAGTTACACCAACTTTTTTGTGTATATCTGAAATAATTGGTTTAAGGTTATCAGAATAAGAAACTGCTTTAATTTCATTTTTTTTTAGTTTTTTTTGAACAATTTAATATTATTTCTTTCTTATCTTTTAATTCATATGAATTTTTTTCGGCAAAACTATAAAACAATCTTTTTTTTGCTGGCGCATTAATTATTCCTATAGTTGGTATTTTATTAATTATTAGCGCAGCGTTAAGAGTAAACTCTTCTCTATTATTTATATAATCGAATGTCCCATCAATTGGATCTATTAACCAAAAATTACTTAAATCTTTTATATCTTTATTTTTTGAAGTTTCTTCAGATATGATTGGAATTTCTGGAGTAAGTTCGCCGATCTTGTTAACTAAAATTTTATTAACTTCTAAATCACCGTTAGTAACAGGAGTGTTATCTTCCTTAATTTCTTTTATAAGGCCTTTTTTTCTAAGGTCCAAAGAAAGATCTCCAGCTTTAATAAAAGTATCTAATAGTTCATTGGTAATTTTTTTTCTGTCTTCTATTTTCATAAGTTATCAACTTTTTTTAATTCAATATTAGATGAAATAATTACTTTTTTACCAACATTTTCAAAGTTTACAGTAATTTTATCATTAATTATTGATTGCACTTGACCTATGCCCCAATCTTTATTTGAAGGATTTACCACTTTATCACCCGGTTCAATATCTAAAATCATTTATTTAAAGTTATATTAGAAATAAGTATAAATACCATCAATATGAAAACAAAAATAAATTCTCTCGGCATTGAAAAAGACCCAAAAGATACAAAAGTAATCGTAGCAATGTCTGGTGGGGTAGATTCATCAACGGTGGCCGGACTAATGAAAAAAGAAGGATACAAAGTTGTGGGTATAACTTTAAAACTTTATGATGATAGTAAACAAGTTGCGAAATCGAAACAATGTTGTTCAGGCCAAGACATTATGGACGCAAAAAGAGTAGCAAATAAATTAGATATAGATCATAAGATTTTATATTACCAAAATAAATTTAAAGCGGGGGTAATTGATAATTTTGTAGAAAGTTATTTAAAAGGTGAAACGCCAATACCATGTGTACAATGCAATAAGACAGTAAAGTTTAACGATCTATTTGAAGAATCAAAAAATCTAAATGCAGATGCTTTAATAACTGGACATTATGTAAAAAATATAACTGAAAAAAATAAAAATGAAATGTACAGAGCTACAGACGAGAATAGAGATCAAAGTTATTTCTTATTTAATACAACAAGAGAACAATTAAATTTTTTAAGGTTTCCTTTAGGAGCAATGCTAAAGGATCAGACTAGAAAAATAGCAAAAGAACTTGAGCTTAATGTTGCTGACAAACCAGATAGTCAGGATATTTGTTTTGTTCCCAATGGAAACTATGCATCAGTAATTCAAAAGTTTAAGCCAGAATCTTTTAAAAAAGGAAACATAAAAAATTTAGAAGGAAAAGTTATTGGAGTTCACGAAGGTATAATAAACTATACAATTGGACAGAGAAAAGGGATAAAAGTATCAGATAAAGAAGCATTATATGTAATTAAGATTAATGCAGATAAAAATGAAATTATAGTAGGCAAAAAAGAAGCTTTAGCAAAAAAAATTATTAATTTAAAAAATTTAAATTTATTAGTTGATAAAAAGGAATTCAAAGATGATATATTTGTTAAAGTAAGATCTACTGGCAAACTATTAAAATCAAAAATTGAAATAAATAACAATACTGCAAATGTTAACTTATTTGAAAATGAATATGGAATATCCCCAGGACAAGCATGTGTATTTTACAAAAAAAATATCAATGGCTATAAAGTTCTTGGTGGTGGCTGGATTAGGTAATTAGTTTAATTTTTTTTCCACATTAAATAAGTTAATAAATAAAAAACTATTACACCTAAAAAATAATCCCACTCTAATGCATGTTTAAAAAATTTCAGATTAAATCCTAAAAAATAATCACCTGGCAAGCTAATAATAGGTATACTAATTATTGCAACAATAATTAGGATTGAAACTAGAATTAATTTTAGTTTTAATATTGTAAGATTTATATAATTTATCAATTTATCTTTTAAAGAATAAAAAGTTGCAACAAGATAAGCTTGGGCAGCAATTTCAAAAACAATAAAACATAGCATTATTACCCTTCTAAAAAGCTTGTATAGATCATTATCAAATTTAATACCTAAAAATATTGAATGTATCGTTAAAGCTATTGCAGAGGCCACACCAAAGAAAAATATTTTTTTTATATTTTTATGATCAATGCTAAAAAAATTTATTATTTGTTTGTTATATAGCCAATATTTAATAAGAAGAAATGACGTTAAAAACATACTGGGTTTAAAAATCAACCAAGTAGGGTAAGGCCTAGCAGTTCTACTTATAGACGCACCACCATCTAAATAAGGAAAGGTATTGTGAATGATATCTTCTTGATTAGGAAAAATCCCATGAAACTGTGTAATTAGCAGCAAGCAAGTATTAATAGCAACAAATGGCACTATAAATATCCATACACTTATGGATCTTGCCCTATTAATTTGCTCCATCAATATTTATTTTTTCTTATTCTTTTTTCTAGCTCTTCTTTTTTTAGAGCCCATTTTTCTTCTTCCTCTGTGCTTTTTTGGGTATCCCATAATATTTCCTTTTTAATTAATTTGTTGACCTTGAATCGCGGATATAGCATTGTGTAAAATAATTCGCAATCTATAAAAAAGAACAATATTGAATGGAAAAATCTATTAAATCGTATTTAAAACATTCGGCAAAAGATTTTATATCAAGATCAGTTAATCCTCCTGTGGTTAGGGCTTCAACAATACTGTTTAAAACTATGCAGGAACTTAGAAAGCATCAAAAGGATATAGCAAAAAAAAAAGACGTTGATCACTGGGATTATGGTAGGCAAGGGACTCAAACAACCGTTCAATTGCAAAGATTGCTCAGAAAAATGGAGGGAGCATATCAAGTATTTTTGACACCAACTGGCTTTAGTGCTGTTGCTCTATCAATAATGAGTCTTTGTAGGCCAGGTGATGAAATAGTAATTTCAGATGGTGTTTATAGACCAACGCAAAAACTTACGGATGAACTGCTTAAAGAATTTAACGTAAAAACAATTTGGTACAATCCAAATAGTTTTTTGGATTTAAAAAGCAAAATTACAAAAAAAACTAAACTAATTTATGTTGAAAATCCTGGAAGCAATACTTTTGAAATGCAAGACTTAGGAAAAGTAATTTCACTTGCTAAAAGAAAAAAAATTTATACAGCAATCGATAATACCTGGGCAACTGCTTACTTCTTTAAACCATTAAAATTAGGATTTGATATTTCAATTACTTCTGCAACAAAATATTATTCTGGACACAGCGACGTAATGGGAGGGACTGTAGCAGTAAATAAAAAAGTTTATAAAAAAGTTTGGTGGTATAATCACGTTTCTGGTTATCGTTTATCACCTGATGATGCTTATTTAATAATTAGAGGCTTAAGAACTTTGGATTTAAGAATGGACAAACACCAAGAAAATACAAAAAAAATTATTAATTTTTTAAGAAACCAAAAAAAAGTACATAAAATTCTTTATCCTTACAAAACTTCTTCTAAGGAGTATAAATTATGGAAAAAATATTATTCTGGTGCTTCTGGGTTAGTTAGCATTATTATAAAAAGTAAAAGCAGAAATTCTGTATATAGATTTGTAAATAATTTAGAATTGTTCGGGATTGGTTATAGCTGGGGAGGATTTGAGAGTCTTGCTGTTTATACCGATCCAATAGAATTAGGAAGAAGACCTTACTTTAAATTAAATAAAAATGAACATTTGGTTCGTTTACATATAGGTCTTGAGGACCCTAAAGATTTAATTAACGACTTAAAAAAATCTTTAAAATTTGTTAAGTGATACAGAAAAATTTTATACCTAATAGAACAGCATTAGTCACATTGATTGCTGCATGCCTAGTTGTTATAATTTCTTTAGGAATTAGACAAACACTTGGCCTATTTTACTTTGATTTCGAAACTGATTTAAATATCACAATGACTCACTTTGGTTTTGCAATTGGGTTACAACTGTTTTTATGGGGACTTTTTGGGCCTTGGTTTGGAATAATTACA
>CACDDB010000023.1 GCA_902551445.1 uncultured Pelagibacteraceae bacterium
TATGGCAATTGGAATTGTCACATCGGCGGGATCTTTTGGATATTTCTTATCTCCTTTATTTACTCGTTATTCATTAAGAGAGGTTGGATGGGAAACAACTATATTATTTTTTATTATATTTCTTTTTTTAGGTTTGATAATTGCATTATTTCTTTCAACTCCAAAGATTGATAGTGGAACTAATTTTGAAAATAAACAGACTGCTACAGAGGCAATCAAAGAAGCTTTTAATAATAAAAGTTACGTTTATTTAACATTAGGCTTTTTTGTTTGTGGTTGGCACATAGCGCTTGTTGCAACACACATACCAACTTATGTAAATGACAGAGGTCTACCAGATTGGTGTGCGGCAACTATTTTAGCTCTGATCGGTCTTTTTAATATGATAGGGACTATGACCGCCGGATACCTATCAACAAAATATAGTAAAAAAAATATTTTAAGTGCTATTTATTTTTTAAGAGGCGTATCTATAATGTATTTTATTTTTTTACCACCAAGCGTATTCAATGCAATAATATTTGGAGTAACTTTTGGTTTTCTTTGGTTAGCAACGGTGCCACCAACCAATGGTATTGTTGGACATATATTTGGAACAAAATACATCGCATTGTTATATGGATTTGTATTTTTAAGTCATCAAATAGGATCGTTTCTTGGAGCATATCTTGGAGGACTATTTTATGATTTATTCGGTTCATTTGATTATGCGTGGTACATTTCTATCGCTTTATCTATTTTTGCAGGTTTGATACATTTACCTATAAAAGAGAAAGCAATTGAAAGAACTCAAACAGCATAAACTAAAGTTTAGCCCTTATTTAGATAAACTTTATCATTCTGATAAACCTTTAATTATTTATAAAGTGAAGAATGGATATAATTTATATACTGATTTTTCAAAAAAAGTCATAATTACTAAAAACAACATAAATAAATTTTTTAGTAATTTTTCAAAAAAAAAATATTCAAAAGAAACTGATCTGTATATTGGATTTCTAGGTTATGAAATTCTTTGTAATTTGTTAAAAGTTAAAATAAAAAATCAAAAAAAACTCAATTTTTATAAGGGTATCTTTTATAAGCCAGAAACAATAATAAAAATAAGAAAAGACATTAAGATAATTAGTTCTAATAAAAATAAAAAATTCAGAAAGTTTTTTAATAAAACTCAAATTTTAAGCCAATTTAAAATGAATATTAGTTATAAAAAATATCAAAAAATATTTAACTTGTTTTCAAAAAAAATAAAAAAAGGTGAAACATATCAAATTAAAGTTTGTACAAAATATAAAAATAGTTCACAAATAAACCCAGTAAATTTTTTTTGGAAGCTTATGAAAACCAATTCTGCCCCAGAATCTTTCATGATTAAGGATAAAGATTTTTCAATAGTAAGCTGTTCTCCAGAAACTTTAATAGATAAAAAAGGCAATAAAATTATTACTAAACCAATTGCAGGAACTTTAAGAAAAAACAAAAAAATAAATAAGTTAAAGGCACTTAATTTTTTTAGAAATAACAATAAAGAAACCAAAGAACATAATATGATTGTTGATATGGAAAGAAGCGATTTATCGAAAATATGTAAGGCAGGATCAGTAAAAATACTCAAAAAAAAATACGTTGAAGAATATAAGCATTTATTTCATTATGTGACTTCAATTAAAGGAACGTTAAAAAAAGCAATTAAAATTAAGGATATAATTCGATCAATGATGCCTGGTGGTTCAGTTATCGGTTGTCCTAAAATTAGAACATTAGAACTTTTAAATAAGCAAGAAAATGAAGACAGGAATATTTTTACTGGAAGTTTTGGATATATTAAATTTAATAAAGATATGAGATTCAATATAATCATAAGATCAATTTTAAATTATAAAAAAGTATCTGAAATATCGGCTGCTTCTGGAGTCGTATTGGAAAGCACTCCAAGAAGAGAATTTAATGAAAATTTTATAAAAGCGAAATCACTTTTGGAATTATATAAATGATATACGTAGTAGATCACCAAGATTCATTTACATGGAATGTAGTACATCAATTTTCAAAATTTAGTGAAGTTTTTTGTACGGATTACTTTAACTTAAATCAAAAGAAATTAGACAAGGCAAATGTTATAGTTTTGTCCCCAGGTCCGGGATCACCAAAAGAATATCCACTGACTTCTAAAATTTATCAAAAATACAAAGGCAAAAAAAAAATTGTTGGAATATGCTTGGGTTATCAACAAATATTATTTAATGAAAATGGTAAGATTGTGCAGCAAAGAAATATATTTCATGGATACCAATCTAAAGTTAAAGTAACGAAAGATAGTAAAATATTTAAAAAAAGAAAAATTTTTAAAGTTGGAAGATATCATTCTCTTAAACTGTATGAGCCTTATAACTCTAAAGGATTAAAAATATCTATGAGATGTTCTAAAACTAATATACCTATGGCTATTGAAGATATTGAAAAAAAAATATTTGGTTTTCAATTTCATCCAGAGTCTTTTTTAACTGAAAATGGTGACTTTATTATTAAAAAAATCTTATCGGCATAAAGATCTTAAAGAGGTTGGTTTCAAAAATCTTTGGAATGATCATGGTGTATTTACAACGATGAGAGTTATAGGTAAGCCACCTAAAATATTATTTTTTAAAGAACATATAGATAATTTAGTTAAATCATTAAAAGCTTACAAAATTAATAAAAAAAATTTAAAAAAAAATATACTTAAATTAATCAAATTAAACATAAACAAACACAAAAAATTTGATCATTTATTAAGAGTTGCCGTTAATAATAAACTTATCTCAGTTTCCTTAAGAAAAAGATATAAACCAAAATTAAATTTTTCACTTAAACTAATTAATTATAAAAGGATAGACCCTGAATTTAAAAATTTAAAGTACAAAAAGATTCATAGTTATTTAAAAAAAATTGACACTTCTAAATCTGATATAGCATTATACAAAAACTTTAAATTACTTGAATCTGGAACTTCTAATTTATTATTTGTAAAAGATAATAAAATATATTCACCCATAAATGAATATTATAAAGGAACGACATTAAATTTTTTTTCTAAAAAAATTAAAATTCATAAAAAAAATATCTTTGTCGACTCATTAAGCAATTATGATGAAATTATAGTAATAGGATCTGGAAAAGGTGTAGTCTCAACAAAATCAATAAATGGTTTTCCTTGGCAAAGGAGAAGTTTAAAATATTACACGATTTTAGCAAAAATTTATCAACAAGCCATTTCAAAGTGTGCTCGATATAACGGTTGATCTATTATCCTATCTATACTAAAAGCCTTAATTCAAAGGGAGAAAACTATAATGTTATTTGTAAATCCATTTTCAGTATTAGCAGAGTCTGTATCGCCAATTTTTTTACAAATATTTGTGATAGCAATGATAATATTAGTTATTGTAGGAACCCTTGTAGATATCATTCACAAGAAAAATGTAAAATATTTTTTTGAGAACGCTAAAAAAGCAAAATTATCTGCTACAAAAAAGTTAACTACTGGCGAAAAAATATCTGTAATTTCTAAAACTATCGTAAGTGATATTGCAACTACATCTGAGCTAGGAGCTGGAAAAAGAAGAGCGGCTCACTTACTAGGTATGTATGGAACAATTTTGTTTTGGATAAGTTCAGTGATAATGATTTTTTGCTATTCGTCACCATCATCAGATACTCCAACTGCATGGCCATTTATCTGGCACATTGGAGCTATAATGACCGTACTTGGTGGATGTTGGTTTTGGTTTTTTTTAAGGGTTGATGTTTATTCAGAGGCTCAACCTTGGTATAGAATTATTAAAGCAGATTTATTTGTACTTGCTCTTATTGCTACTTCATTGTTTGGTTTAATATGGTCTTATTTGCAAAATTTAAATTTAAATGAAAGATGGGACGATAAAGTATTCTTAGTTTTTTATATTGTTTCTAATTTAATTTTATTTGGTGGTGTGTACTGGTCAAAATTTGCCCATATGTTTTATAAACCAGGTGCAGCTATACAAAAAAACTTGGCAGAAGCTGATGGTTCTAGAGACAATTTGCCACCTGAATCAGATGCCCCAAAGCAATTTGGATTAGGTATAACAAGAGAAGACCCTAAACATTATTAATATGATAAAAAAAGGAAAAAAATAAATTATGTCAACTTTTGTATACATGACTAGATGTGATGGATGTGGACATTGCGTTGATATATGTCCATCAGACATTATGCACATTGATGAAACTATTAGACGTGCAAAAAATATAGAACCAAACTTTTGCTGGGAATGTTATTCTTGTGTTAAAGCTTGTCCCAATCATGCAATAGATGTTAGAGGTTATGCTGATTTTGCACCGATGGGTCATAGCGTTAGAGTTAGAAGAGAAGAAGAAAAAGGAACCATTTCTTGGAAAATTAAATTTAGAAATGGAACAGTTAAAGATTTCGTTTCTCCAATAACAACAAAACCGTGGGGAAAGTATATTCCAAAGCTTGCCGAAGGCGAGAAACCTAATCAAGGAGAAATCAATTCTCAAATACTTTATTCAGAACCAGAAGGTTTAAATACAAATAAAGAATTACCTAAAGTTGAAAAAAGTTCGTTTAAAAAAGGGGTTTATTACTAATGGCAAAAAAAACAATAGTAGAAAATTGTGACATTCTTGTTGTTGGTGGAGGAATGGCTGGAACTGGTGCTACTTTTGAAGCAAGGCACTGGGGAAGAGATTTAAAAATTATTTGTGTCGAAAAAGCAAACATAGACAGAAGTGGAGCTGTAGCTCAAGGTTTATATGCAATAAATTGCTATATGGGTATGCAATGGGGAGAAAATCAACCTGAAGATCACGTTCGATATGCTCGAAATGATTTGATGGGTTTAGTAAGAGAAGACCTTGGTTATGATATGGCACGTCACGTGGACTCAACCGTTCATATGTTTGATGAATGGGGTTTACCAATGATGCGTAACAAAGAAACTGGACGTTATCAACGTGAAGGTAAATGGCAAATTATGATCCATGGTGAAAGCTACAAACCAATAGTAGCTGAAGCGGCAAAAAAATCAGCAGACAAAATTTATAATAGAATAATGATTACGCACCTTTTAATGGATGAAACTAAAGATAATAGAGTAGGTGGTGCAGTAGGATTTAATATGCGTACAGGTGATTATTATGTTTTTAAAGCAAAGACAGTAATAGTTGCAGCTGGAGGGGCATCTCATATTTTTAAACCTAGAGCTGTTGGTGAAGGAATGGGTAGAACTTGGTACGCTCCATGGAGTAATGGATCCGCTTATGCGTTACCAATTGCAGCTGGAGCAAAAATGACTCAAATGGAAAATAGAATTGTATTATGTAGATTTAAAGATGGCTATGGTCCTGTCGGTGCTTATTTCTTGCATTTAAAAACTTATACTCAAAATGCAAATGGAGAGAATTATGAAAAAAAATGGTACGAAAAAACAAAAGAATTAGTTGGAGAATACATTGATCATCATCCAACTCCTACATGTTTACGTAACCATGCTTTTATACAAGAGGTAATGGCAGGAGGAGGACCAATCCACATGGTTACCAAAGAAGCATTTCAAGACCCACATTTAGAAACTGTTGGATGGGAAAACTTCCTTGGAATGACTGTTGGACAAGCAGTTGTTTGGGCATCACAAAACATTGATCCAAAATATACAAATCCAGAATTAACTACATCAGAACCTTATGTTATGGGTTCTCACGCTACTTGCTCTGGAGCGTGGGTAAGTGGACCAGAAGATATTTCACCACCTGAATATTTTTGGGGTTATAATAGAATGACGACTGTTGAGGGTTTATTTGGAGCTGGAGATACAGTTGGTGGAAGTGCACATAAATTTTCTTCAGGATCTTTCACAGAAGGCCGTCTTGCAGCAAAAGCTGCTGTTAAATACATTGAAGAACAAAAAGCCAAAGATATTGAGGTGAGCGATAAACAGTGCGAAGAGTTTAAAAAAATAATCTTTAAGCCATTGGAAAACTACACAGTAGGAAGAAACGAAATTACTGGTGGAACTGTTTCCCCAAGCTACATATCACCAATACAAGGTCTTCAGAGGTTACAAAAGATAATGGATGAGTATGTTGGTGGTATATCATATAATTATATGACAAATGAAAACACGCTAAAAAGAGGATTGGAGCTCTTAGATTGGTTACAGGAAGACCTTGAAAATGTTGGTGCTGAAGATTATCACCAACTTATGAGAGCTTGGGAATTAAAACACAGAACGCTTACTTCTCAATGTGTAACAGAACATACTTTATTTAGACAAGAAACACGTTGGCCAGGTTATTATTACCGAGGAGACTATATGAAACTAGATGATGAAAACTGGCATTGTTTGACATTATCTAGACGTGATCCAAAGACGGGCAAGTTTACAATGGAAAAGGCACCTGTTTATCACATCGTTGATGAAAAAGAAAAAAAAGAAGCTTCTTAATATAAATTAGATCTCTAATGAGTTTTTTAAAAAAGTCCGATGAGGAAATCATTAAAATTGCAGAGCCAATATGGGCTAATTTAGTTAAATCATCAAATATTAAAGACTATGGTGGCTTTACAAGAGATTTTTCATCACAGATGCTATATGGAGCAAACGAAGTTGAGTTAGGCAAACAGTGGGCAAGTAATGAATTAATTTCAAGTTTGGCTGAAAATTGCAAGGCATTTGGATGTCTAAGAAGGGGTAACTATATTACCATTCTATATAAACAAACTAGCAACAAAATCCCTGGAGAGTTTTTAGGACGACTGGTTTTAGGAGAAGAGGGTGGTCTTGTGAAGGTATTTGGAGCAACTATTTTTTAAATCTTTCCATCCAAAAAAATAATATTTATTTAAAAAAAAGCTTGAAAAATTTTAAATCCAGGTGTACTTGCTGGTATGCTTAATAATTTTAAATACATAAAAAACATTGTTAAGCACTTTCCACAAAAAATATTATCATTTACATCAAAGTCCTTAGTTTATTTTGGACTAGCAGTTTACTGGTGCTTGATGTTAGGGAGCACATTTTTAAATATAAATTAAAATATGGACTTTTTTCTTCCAGTTGCGGAAGTTTATGTAAGTTTGCCTTTAATATTTGTACTTAGCTTAATTGTAGGAGTACTTTCTGGATTATTTGGAGTTGGAGGTGGATTCTTAATGACTCCGTTTCTTATTTTTTTGGGTATACCTCCATCATATGCTGTAGCTAACGAAGCAAACAATATATTAGGAACATCAGTCTCAGGTTCAACAACACACTGGTTAAAAAATACTTTAGATTACAAAATGGGATTTATGATTGTTATTGGTGGAGCCGTTGGAACTGTTATTGGAATTATTACTTTTACATACTTTAAGGATATTGGAAAAATCAATATAGTTATTTCATTAGCCTATATGTATATCTTGGCAATCATTGGAACCATTATGTTGGTGCAAGGTATTTCTGAGATAGATAGGGCGAGAAAAAAAATAATAGTTAAAAAAAAATTACACAGTCATTATTGGATACATGGACTTCCATTAAGAATGAGATTTAAAAAATCTCAATTATATGAAAGTGCTTTTACTCCAATCATAATTGGATTAATTGTTGGTTTCATTGCCGCAATAATGGGAATAGGTGGCGCTTTTTTATTAGTACCTGCAATGATTTATATAATTGGAATGCCAACAAAATTAGTTCCAGGAACTTCTTTATTTGTTACAATATTTGTTAGTGCCATAGTAACAGTCCTTCATGCGCTAAACTACGGATCTATAGACTTAATTTTAGTTACAGTATTAATTTTAGGTTCGATACTTGGCGTACAAGTAGGTCAAAAGCTAGGTGAAAAAATCGATAGTTCAGAATTTAAAACGATTTTAGCAATACTACTTCTATTAGTAGGTATAGCTATTGCATATGATACTTTCATAGCTGAACAATCAATAAAAACTCTAAGTAGCAATGGATCTAAAACTATGGGTAATTTAGAAAAATTTATATTAGATTTATCCAAAGACTTTCCTGTAATGTATGGAACGGTTTCAATTGTTCTTGCAATTGTACTAGGAATTGCTGCAGCCTTTATTAGGAAATTTTTCTCAGATCTAAGAAAAAAAATTCAACAACCAGTCGCATAAAATAAACATGTTATTAAAAAAAAATATTCTAATTTTGCTTTTATTTTTTTATTTATCTGGAATTTCACACGGAGATGAAATTTTTGAGAAAGGTAAAGAAATTTTTTTAAATGATGGGAATTGTGCTTCATGTCATTCATTATCCGATGCAAAATCTATTGCAACTATAGGACCTAACCTTGATGAAATAAGACCTAGTTTAGAAAAAGTTTTAGCCACTGTTACAAATGGAATAGGTGTTATGCCAGCATATCAAGATATATTAACTAAAGAAGAAATCGAAGCAGTTGCACACTACGTTTCAAAAGCTTCTAATTAAGAATTTTATGCACTTCTAAAAAGTTTAGTCATAATAAATTCCTTATGACCCAAAACCTCTGCACATGTTAGACGGCCACTAGCTGCTCTAATCGTGGTTTTAATTAATTCATCTCCAGCTTGGCTCATGTTCATTTCTCTTTTAAGGATTTTAGAAACATCTAAATCAATGTGTTCTTTCATATTAACAGCTGTGCTTGGATTTCCGGTAAGTTTTACTACAGGTTCAATAGCATTACCTATTATGTTTCCTTGGCCAGTTGGAAATAAATGAATGTTAAAGCCAGCAGCGGCTTGTAAAGTTAGACACTCTCCTGCAGCAGATGATGTATCCATAAAATAAAGACCTGGACCCTTTTTAGGTTCTTCTGCTGGTGTTAATACATCGATAAATTTTCTTGATCCAATTTTTTGGAAATTTCCAAAAGCTTTTTCCTCAATTGTTGTAAGTCCACCAGCAATATTTCCTGCCGTTGGTTGGCTTTCTGAAAGATCATTTGTTGCTTCTTTTAAAATAAAATCATTATAATCGCTCCATGTTTTCATGAATTTCTTAGAAGCTTCTGGTGTTGCACCCCTTGTTGCACAAACTTTTTCAGCTCCAGTAAGTTCTGATGTTTCACCAA
>CACDDB010000024.1 GCA_902551445.1 uncultured Pelagibacteraceae bacterium
TGGATCTAATATAAAGCTTAGCTACAAACTTGACGAAAATTTAATTGGTGGACTTATTGTTCAGATAGGAAGTTTGATGATAGATACATCGGTTAAGAGCAAATTGCAGCAAATTGAAAATAAAATGATAGAGGCATAAATGGAAATAAATCCTTCAGAAGTAACAAAAATATTAAAAGAACAGATAAAAAAATTTGGAGACAAAACTGAAGTTTCAGAGGTTGGACAAGTTTTGTCTGTTGGAGACGGTATAGCAAGAATATATGGCCTAGATAATGTCCAAGCTGGAGAGATGGTAGAATTTTCTGATGGTTCAAAAGGAATGGCATTAAATCTTGAGAGTGACAATGTTGGTGTTGTAATTTTTGGTGAAGATAGAGCTATAAAAGAAGGAGACACAGTTAAAAGAACAGGAGCAATTGTGGACACTCCAGTTGGAAAAGAATTACTCGGAAGAGTAGTTGATGGTTTAGGCAATCCAATTGATGGCAAGGGAGCTTTAGACAAAAAAGTTAAAAGAAATAGGGTTGAAATAAAAGCTCCAGGAATAATACCAAGAAAGTCAGTCAGCGAACCTATGCAAACTGGTTTAAAGTCGGTTGATAGTTTGGTTCCAATCGGAAGAGGACAAAGAGAGCTAATAATTGGAGATAGACAAACAGGTAAAACAGCTGTTGCAATCGATACAATAATAAATCAAAAAAAAATTAATGAGTCCAACGATGAAAAACAAAAACTATACTGCGTTTATGTAGCTATAGGACAAAAAAGATCAACAGTAAGACAAATTGAAAAAACTTTAGAAGAAGCAGGAGCAATGGAATACACAACAATAGTTGCAGCTACTGCTTCTGATGCTGCACCACTTCAGTTTTTAGCTCCATATACTGGATGTGCTATGGGTGAATATTTTAGAGATAATGGTATGCATGCATTAATAATTTATGATGATTTATCAAAACAAGCTGTTGCTTATAGACAGATGTCATTATTATTGAGAAGACCTCCAGGAAGAGAAGCTTACCCAGGAGATGTATTTTACTTACATAGCAGATTATTAGAAAGAGCCGCTAAACTAAGTGATGAACATGGAGGTGGATCTTTAACAGCTTTACCAATCATTGAAACACAAGGGGGAGACGTATCTGCTTTTATACCAACAAATGTTATATCAATTACTGATGGTCAGATATTTCTTGAAACAAATTTATTTAACCAGGGAATTAGACCAGCAATTAACGTGGGTTTATCAGTATCTAGAGTAGGCTCATCAGCTCAAACAAAAGCTATGAAAAAAGTTTCAGGTTCAATGAAATTAGAACTTGCACAATATAGAGAAATGGCTGCATTTGCTCAATTTGGATCAGACTTAGATGCATCTACTCAAAAACTTTTAAACAGAGGTTCAAAATTAACTGAGCTTTTAAAACAGAAACAATACTCTCCAATGACAGTAGCAGAACAAGTAATCTCGGTTTTTTGTGGTGTAAGAGGATATTTAGATGATATAGAATTAAAGGATATTTCTAGGTTTGAGTCAAAAATTATTGAAAAATGTAAATCTGAAAAACCAGAAATACTTAGCTCAATATCTAATTCAGGAAAGCTTGAAGAAAATATTGAAAAAATGTTAAGTGAAGTAATAAGTGAACTTAAAAAAAATTATAATTCTTAAAATATGGCAAGTTTAGATGATTTAAAAAAAAGAATACAAAGTGTTAAATCAACTCAAAAAATTACTAAGGCTATGAAAATGGTAGCTGCAGCAAAACTGAGAAGAGCACAAGAAAATGCTGAAAAAGGAAGACCTTATTCTGAAAAAATGAATAATATTATTCTTAATCTTTCAAATGGAATTTCCGATAAAGAAAATGCACCTAAATTGCTTACAGGATCAGGAGAAGAAAAGATTCATTTATGTGTAGTTTTAACATCTGACAGAGGATTATGTGGTGGTTTTAATAGTAATATAATTAGAAAAGCGAAATCTTATTTTCAAAAAATTTTAAATGAAGGCAAAGGTTTAAAAATAATTACTGTTGGATCAAAAGGATATGATCAATTAAAAAGATTATATAATGAAAATATAGTTGATAAAATTACTTTTAAAGAGTCTAAAAACGCCAATTATTTTGATGCTGATAAAGTTGGAAAAATTATAATAGAAAAATTTGAAAAAAAAGAATTTGATGTATGTACAATTTTTTATAATCAATTTAAAAATGTAATTACTCAAATACCTCAAGAGCAACAAATAATTCCTTTGAAAGCCTCTGAGGCAAAAAAAGATACTGAAACTGGTGATATATATGAATTTGAACCAGAGGAAGATGAAATTTTAAGCAACTTGCTGCCTAAAAACATTTCCACTCAGATTTTTAAGGCGATGTTGGAAAATTCAGCTAGCGAGCAGGGATCAAGAATGACCGCAATGGATAATGCAACTCGTAACGCAGGTGAAATGGTTGATAAACTTACTATTCAATACAATAGAAGTCGTCAGGCAGCAATTACCAAAGAATTAATAGAAATTATATCAGGAGCAGAAAGTTTATAATAATTATGAAAAAAGGAAAGATTACACAAGTTATAGGTGCAGTAGTGGATGTAAAGTTCGATGGAGATTTACCAGAAATTTTAACAGCATTAGAATGCAAGAATGGTGACAATAGGTTAGTGTTAGAAGTTGCACAACATCTAGGAGAGTCAAGCGTCAGAACTATTGCAATGGACGCAACTGAGGGCTTAAAGAGAGGCGATGAAGTAATAGACACTGGAGCACCCATAAAAGTTCCTGTTGGTCCTGAAACTTTAGGAAGAATTGTAAATGTTATTGGTGAACCAATTGATGAGAAAGGACAGGTTAAAACAAAAGAAAGCTGGCCTATACACAGACCAGCACCAGAGTTTAATGATCAATCGACAGAAACAGAAATTTTAGTAACAGGAATTAAAGTTGTTGATTTGCTAGCACCTTATGCAAAAGGTGGAAAAATTGGTTTATTTGGCGGTGCAGGTGTAGGAAAAACTGTAATAATTATGGAACTTATTAATAACATCGCTAAAGCACATGGAGGATTTTCAGTTTTTGCGGGTGTTGGAGAAAGAACTAGGGAAGGAAATGATCTTTACCACGAGATGATAGAGTCAGGAGTAATTAAGCCAGATGGACCTGGTTCAAAAGCAGCACTAGTTTATGGACAAATGAATGAACCTCCTGGAGCTAGAGCGAGAGTTGCTTTGACAGGATTGACTGTAGCTGAATATTTCAGAGATCAAGAAGGTCAAGACGTACTATTTTTTGTTGATAATATTTTTAGATTTACACAAGCAGGATCAGAGGTTTCTGCTTTACTTGGAAGAATTCCATCAGCAGTTGGATACCAGCCAACACTAGCTACTGATATGGGAAATTTGCAAGAAAGAATTACAACAACAAATAAAGGATCAATTACCTCAGTACAAGCCATTTATGTTCCTGCTGATGACTTAACAGATCCTGCTCCAGCAACATCTTTTTCTCATTTAGATGCTACAACAGTTTTGTCTAGACAAATTGCGGAATTAGGAATTTATCCAGCTGTTGATCCATTGGACTCCACATCAAGAATTCTAGACCCAAGAATAGTTGGAGATGAACACTATAGAGTAGCAAGAGAAGTCCAAAAAATATTGCAAACTTATAAATCTTTACAAGATATCATTGCAATTTTAGGTATGGATGAGTTGTCAGAAGAAGATAAACTAACTGTAGCTAGAGCGAGGAAGATTCAGAGATTTCTATCACAACCCTTTTTTGTAGCTGAAGTGTTTACGGGTTCTCCAGGGAAATTAGTTGAATTAGACTCAACAATCAAAGGTTTTGATGCAATCTGTAAAGGTGAATATGACCATCTACCTGAAGCAGCATTTTATATGGTGGGAACAATAGATGAGGCTATAGAAAAAGCGGAAAAAATGGCAAAAGATGCAGCAGCTTAATGAGCGAACAATTTAAATTAGAAATAATAAGTCCTGAAAAGTCATTTTTCTTAAATGACAATGTTACAGAAGCTATTATCCCAGGCTATGAAGGCGAAATGGGAATTTTAAAGGACCATATATCTATAATTTCATTTTTAAAACCAGGAATAATTAAAATATTTTCTAAAGATGGTGAAGATAATTTTTATGTTGATGACGGAATTGCAGAATTTAAAGAAAATACTTTATCGATTTTAACTAGCTCAATCTTTAATCTTAAAGATCAAAATAAAAGTTTTATTGAAAACTCAATAAAAGACGCAGAAAATGAATTAAATAAAGAAAATTTGGAAGATCAAAAAAGATATTTATTTAACCAAAAAATTGAGGTTCTTAAATCAATTAATTAGATATAATTTTTTTTATTTCAGATTTTAATTTTTTATATATATCTAGTTTAAAATCTACAACTAGATTTGTTAATTGATCTAGATCAATCCATTTCCATTCTAAAAATTCAGCTTTTTTAGTTTTAATGTTAATTTCATTATCATTTCCTTCAAATCTCATTATAAACCATTTTTGTTTTTGACCTTTGAACTTGCCTTTCCAAATAATACCTAATAAATTTTTTGGTAAGTTATAAATTAAATAGTCATCAATTTCTTTAATTAAAGAAACATTTTTTATACTTGTTTCTTCTTCCAACTCTCTTAACGCAGCATCAATATAATTTTCAGCCTTATTGACGCCACCCTGAGGCATCTGCCAAAAATTATTTTTATTATCTATTCTTTTAGCTACGAATACTTCATTTTTTTTGTTAAGTACTACTATGCCAACCCCTTTTCTAAGAGGTAGATTTTTAAACTTATTATTCATAGGCTATCCAGCAAGAAGTTTAATTGCAAAATCTAATTGATTGTCTGTTTTAGTGTTGATTTGAAAGTCATCTGAACTTTCGGCTATTTCAATGTCAGGTGTAACACCTACTTCAGAAATAGATTGACCCGAGGGTAAATAGTATTTTGAAACAGTTAATCTTATAGCGCCTTTATTTTGCAAAGGTATTATTGATTGAACTGATCCTTTTCCATAAGTTTCTTCACCAAGTAGTATTGCTCTTTTATGATCTTTTAAAGCTCCAGCCACTATCTCTGATGCCGAAGCAGATCCATAGTTGATCAATACAATTAAAGATTGTCCATCAATTAAATCACCTTTTTTAGCAAACCATTTTCTATTTTCAAATTTTTTCCTACTTTTAGTTGAAACTATTTCACCATCATCTAAAAAAAAATCTGTTATTTTTATTGCTTGTGATAATAATCCTCCAGGATTGTTTCTTAAATCTAAAATATATTTTTTTACTTTTTTATTTTTTTTAAATTTTTTAATTTTTTCTTTAACTTGCTCACTACTATTTTCATTAAATGAAGTTAATCTTAAATATCCTACATCATTTATTATTTTAGATTTTACAGAAGCAACTTTAATAATGTCTCTAATTATTTCAAAAGTTAAAGCTTTTTTTATGCCGATTCTCCTAACTGTGATTTCAATTTTGCTTCCTACTGGACCCCTCATTAATTCGACAGCTTCAGATAATGACTTTCCTTGAACTTGAATATCGTTTATTTTAACTATGTAATCTCCAGCTTTTACTCCAACTTTAGAAGCAGGAGAATTATCAATAGGAGAAATTACCTTCACTACACCTGCTTCCATACTTACTTCAATACCAAGTCCTCCAAACTCACCACTAGTTTCAGTTTTCATTTCTTTAAACATTTCTGGTGTCATGTAAGCGGAATAAGGGTCTAGAGATTGAAGAACCCCATTAATAGCAGCATCCATCGATTCGCTTTGATTGACTTCTTCTACATATTCTTTGCTTATTTTATCAAGTACTTCACTAAATAAATCAATTTTTTTATATATATTTTCGTCATTTGCAGAAAAAGAAAGTTGAAATATTAAAAATTGAAAAATGACTACCAAACTTAGAAATATTTTTTTTTTCATATTATAACTTTTTCTTTTGGAATTAATTCTGACCACATTTTTTCTAATTCGTAAAATTTTCTTTTCTCTGGGTTAAATATATGGACAATTAAATCAATTCCATCAATAAGTTTCCAGTCAAGGCTACCGGCTCCTTCTATTTTACAATTAATTATGCCACTTTTTTTAAATTGTTCAAGCACCTGTTCGGATAGTGCCTGTATATGTCTTGAAGAAGTGCCACTGGCAACTATCATATAATCAGCTATAGATGATTTGCCCTCTAATTCAATTGAAACTATATCAATTGCTTTATTATTATCCAAAATTTTTAGGATTTTATTTTTTAAATCGTAAACTTTTTCCATTAATTATATTAGAGATTATCAAATATTTCTTAATTTTGAAGATGAAATATTTATTTTTTTAAAATTAACAAATTTTAATCTAATATTATTATATTTTTTGTATGTAATAGACCTCAAAGATTTTGTTTTATATTTTCCTCTGTTAAAAACCAATAACATAGATTTAGAAGCAATTTCTTTCCATTTATACCATTTATGAAAATTTACTAGATTGTCAGCACCCATAATAAAATATATTTCAGTTGATTTATTATTTTTTTTCAAATGGCTTATAAGATTGACTGTTTTGTTTGATTTAATTTTATTTTCAAAAAATTTAACTTTTATAAATTTATTTTTTGAACTTATTTTTTTTGCTAATTTAATTCTTTTTTTTAAATTTAGATAACTTTTATTTTTAAATGGGCTTTTTTTAGTTACAGCCCATATTATTTTTTTTAATTTATATCTTTTTTTGGCTTCAATTGAAATTTTTAGATGCCCTATATGTGCTGGATCAAAGGTTCCACCTAAAACTCCAATTTTGCTTATAAATTTTTTTTTCAATTATTTTCTTATCTGTCCTGTACCCAGAACTTCGTATTTATACGTTACAAGTTGATTTAAACCAACAGGCCCTCTTGGTGGAAGTTTATTTGTTGAAATTCCAACTTCTCCACCAAAACCAAATTCTCCACCATCAGCAAACTGAGTTGAAGAATTATGAATTGCAATAGAACTTTTTACATTTTTTAAAAAATATTTAGCTGCCTTTTTATTTTTTGAAATTATTGCGTCAGTATGCATTGTGCCATATTTGTTTATATGCTTTATTGCTTCACTTACATTTTTTACTGATTTAACAGAAACTTTTGCAGATAAATATTCTGTAGACCAGTTTTTTTGATTTGCATTTTTTGCTTTACCTTTAAATATTTTTTTAATTTTTTTATCAGAATAAATTACACAACCATTTTTTACTAACTCACCTAATATCGGATTTACATATTTATTTAAATTTTTTTCATGTATTAAAATTGTTTCTGTTGCTCCACAAATACTAGTGTTTCTAAGTTTTGCATTTACAACGATTTTTTTTGCTAAATCTAAATTTGCATCTTTATCTATATATGTATGACATATTCCTTCTAAATGTCCTATAACAGGAACTGAAGAAATTTTCTGAACTTTTTTCACTAAATTCTTACCTCCCCTAGGTATAACAACATCAATATAATTTTCCATTTTAGACATAATCAGGTCTACTAATTTTCTATCTCTACTTTTTATGAATTGAACATAATTTTTATTAATATTGTATTTTGAAAGAGCATTTCTAAAAAGGTCAGCAATTAATTTATTTGAAAAATAGGCTTCAGAGCCACCTCTTAATATGACACAATTTCCTGATTTAAAACATAGACTTGAAATATCAGAAGTCACATTTGGTCTACTTTCATATATAACTGCTACAACTCCTATTGGAACTGTTACTCTTTTTATTATTAGGCCATTTGGTCGTTTCCATTTACTTAAAACTATATCCGCCGGATCTTTCAATTTAGCTATTTTTCTTACTGACTCAATAATCCCATCTAATTTATTATTATTAATTTCAAGTCTTTCAATTAAATTTTTTTTTAAACCTATCTTTTTTGCAAAATTAATATCTTTTTTATTTTGATTTATAATTTTTTTTTTATTTTTTTTAATTAACTGAGAAAATTTATTTAAAACTTTATTTTTTAAATCAGTACTAATTTTACTTTTAAATGCTTTTGCAGCATTGTTTCCTACTAATTTTAAATAGTTACTCATTTAAATTTCTACCATATCATCTTTATGAACAACCTCAGATTTTGTCACGTATCCTAATAATTCATTAATATTATTTGAATGTTGGCCTTTGATTTTAGAAACTTCATCTGATGTAAAAGAACTTAATCCTCTAGCATACTCTTTCATATTTATATCCAATATCCTAATATGATCTCCTTTATAAAAATTTCCATTCACTTTTTTAATTCCTGCAGCAAGTAGACTTTTTCCTTTTTTTAAAGCATTTATTGCTCCCTCATCAACTATTAGTTCTCCTTTAGGTGAAATAGAGCTTATAATCCATTTTTTTCTAGCATCTAATTTTGAAATTTTTGGTAAAAACCAGGTACAAACATTTTGATCTAATATTTTTTTTATTGGACGAACTGATAACCCATTTGCAATCGCCATAACACATCCAGATGTTTGACAAATTTTTGCAGCATCTATTTTTGTTTTCATTCCCCCCGTTCCGTGTTCACCTATACTTTTTGTTGCTATTTTTTCAATTTTTTGATCTATATTTTTAA
>CACDDB010000025.1 GCA_902551445.1 uncultured Pelagibacteraceae bacterium
TTTATTATTGTTTAATTTTTTAGCTACTTCTAATATTGAAGAAAAAGATAAAACTTTACCAACTGCAGGCAAACTATCTAAATAGTTGTGAATTTTTCTAATTTTATCAACTTTGTCTTTCGTAAACCAATATTTCTCTAAATTTTTATCTTCATCATCGTCCCAATCATCAAAGTCATCATCATTTTTTTCAGATTGGTTTTGATCACTATTATTGAATTTTACTATTACATTCAGCGGAGTTGTTCCTCCAAGATTTTCATCTATAAATTTCATACCCTTATAGATTTCTGTTTTTTTGTTAAAATAATTTATAAAACTATTTTCTACTTCTAATTTATTGATTCCAATTATGCTTAAAATTATGACTGCAAAAGTTAATGTGAATATTACTTTACTATTTTTAATAGAAATTAAAGAAAAATAATTAGTTATAGATGAATTTTTTTGATCTTTAATCTGAGCGTGACTTTTTGAAAAGAAGTTAAGCAAAGTAGGAAGTAGGGTAAAAGTAATTATAAATGATGTAATTAATCCTAAAGTCATCATCCATCCAAAATCAATGACTGGCTTTATTCCACTAAATATTAGTGAGAGGAATGCACATATTGTAGTTAATACAGTATATAGTATTGGCCAAAACATTTTTGTTGTAGCAAGGAATATTATTTTTGAATTACTGTAATTAGGAAATTCTTTTTGAAGCTGCAAAAACCTCGTACTTAAATGAATATTCATTGCCATTGTCAAAATTAACATCAGAGCAATAAAGTTTGAAGATATTACTGTTACTTTCCAATTTAAAAGACCCAATAATCCAACCATAATAAAAACTGAAAAAAAACAACTACTAATAGGAATTATTATCCAAATTAATTTTTTAAAAATAAACCATAGGGTTGCAATAATAAATATTAAAACTCCTAATCCAAAAACAACTATATCATTTTTAATAAATGTAATCATGTCATCAGCTATCATCGGTATTCCGCCTAAAAATATTTTTGCATCACTATTATAGTTTGATATAATTTTTCTAATTTCTTTGATGTTTTGATGATTTTTAGTTTTTAAATAATCTTTGTATTGCTCAAGTTCTTCACCTCCTGATATTTGAAGTTCAGATAATTTTTTATCTCTTTTTAAATTAACAATAATACCTGTAGATAAACCGTCTTCGCTAATTACAAAATTTCTAAATACCGGGCTGTTTAATATTTCTTTAAAACCTCTGGATCTATCGATATTTTTACTTTTTAATGTTTTGAAATTTTTTAATCTTTCAGTTAAAGGTTCATCAGAACTATCTAATAATGGAATGTCTAGAATAGTTATTACGCTTTCAACCCATCCAAGACTTTGTATTTCTTGCTTTAAATTGCCAAGGCTATTTATTGATTTATCTGATATAATTTCTTGTTTAGGAGAGTATGTTAAAACCAAAAAATCTTTTGCTCCATACCTATCATTAATTTCTCTTAAAAGTTTTAAATCTGGGTCATTTTCTAATAATAAGGTATCTGAAGAGGCATCTAGTCTAAAATCTTTTGAAAAATATCCAAAAGATATTATTGCAATTATTAGGAATGAAAAAATTACTTTTGGTTTTTCAATGATATTTTTTAGGTAAAAATGTTCAAACATTTACCAATTGCTTATAAATTAATTTAGTTACTTTGATAATCTTTAAATTTGGTAAACATCGCTTCAAATTCAAGCATAATATTGCCTGTGGGACCGTGTCTTTGCTTACCAATAATTATTTCAGCAAGATTCGATACTTCATTCATTTTTGCTTGCCATTCTGCATGCTCGACTGTTGCCGCTCTTGGTTCCTGTTTTTCAAGATAATAAGCTTCCCTATATACAAACATTACAACGTCGGCATCTTGTTCAATTGATCCCGACTCCCTTAGGTCTGATAATTGTGGTTTCTTAAGGTCTCTTTGTTCAACAGCTCTTGATAGCTGAGATAAAGCCAATACAGGAACAGAAAGTTCTTTTGCTAAAGCTTTTAAGCCCTGAGTT
Organism: uncultured Pelagibacteraceae bacterium; assembly: GCA_902551445.1. Classification (GTDB taxonomy): domain Bacteria; phylum Pseudomonadota; class Alphaproteobacteria; order Pelagibacterales; family Pelagibacteraceae; genus Pelagibacter. Next base: position 2,029 of record CACDDB010000025.1, read on the forward strand.
ATTTCTGAAATTTCCTGGACTCTGCCTTCAAATGTTCTTGAAGAAGTCATTAACTGAATATAATCGATAACTACCATATCTAATCCATATAATCTTTTTATTCTCCTTGCTCTATTGCTTAATGCAGCAATACTTATTGCTGGTGTTTCATCAATATACAAAGGAAGTTCGGAAATATTTTTTGATGTTTCAATAAATTTGTCAAATTGTTCTTCTGAGATTCTTCCTCTTCTTATATCATTAGATTTTATTCTAGATTGTTCAGCTAGTATTCTTGTAGAAAGTTGTTCTGATGACATTTCAAGAGAAAAAAAAGCTATAGAAGATTTTTTCTCACTTTCCTGAATCTTTTTTGCAGCATTAAAAGCAATATTTGTTGCTAAAGCTGTTTTACCCATTGAAGGTCTTCCTGCTATTATAATTAAATCAGATTTATGTAATCCTCCCAATCTATCATCAAGATCAGTCAGACCAGTAGGAACGCCAACAACTCCTTCTTCATTTTTATATGCATTCGAGGCCATTTCAATAGTCAGCTTCATAGCTTCATCAAACTTAATTAAAGAAGAACTAAAAGAACCTTTTTCAGCTAAATCAAAAAGAGCTTTTTCGTAATTTTCAATTATCTTCTGTCCATCACTATCAATGTCATTTAGTTTTGCAATGTCGATAACATTTTCTGATATTTTTATTAATTCCCTTTTTACATAAAGATCATAAATTAATTTTGAATATTCTATTGCTTGACGAGAAGATGTAGAAAATTTTGTTATTTTCACCAAATAATCAGGAATATTTAATTCATTTTTTTCATTTTCAAAATGGTTTTTTAAAGTTATTGGGTTAGCAAGCATTCCACTATAGATTAGCTTTTCTATTGCGCTAAAGATTTTTTGATGCATTGGATCATGAAAGTTTTTACTGTGGACCAACATGTTTATTTCATCAAATATTTCATTTGAAACCATAATTGAACCAATTACAGCCTGCTCTGCCTCTATATTATTAGGTAATTCTTCTTCTTTTTTTTTAACTAAATTTAAGGTTTGAACCATAAGTATAGTTAAATAATATAAATGAAAGGCTCAAGACAATATTTAATATGGGGAAAAAAATGTATAATTTATTTTATCGCTTCTTCAGGCAATACCTTAATTGAAATTCTAGATTGAACTTCACTATGTAAATTTATCAATACCTTAAAAGTACCTATTGACTTAATTTCATTTAAAGGTTGAATTTGAGAAGGATTAATTTCATGATTAATTTCATTATTTAAAGTCTTCGATATTTCTGTTGGAGTTACTGATCCATATAGTTCTTTAGCCTCGTTACAAAGTTTTTTAATTATAAATTCTTTATTTTGAATTTTATCTTGAATAGATTTTGCATCTTTTTTCTTTTCCAAATCTTTTTTGCTTAAATCTTTTTTAATTTTTTCTACTTCACTAATATTTTCTTTTGAAGCAAATAAAGCTTTTTTTTTAGATATTAAAAAATTTTTAGCGTAACCTCTTTTTACGTCTATTATGTCGCCTATAGATCCTACGTTTCTTAAATTTTCAAGTAGTATAACTTTCATTAGAGTAGTGCGAGGTTTCTTGCTCTTTTTATTGACAATGATAATTGCCTTTGTTTTTTTTGGCTTACATTCGTAATTCTTGAAGGTAGCATTTTACCATTTTCTGACATGTATTTTTTAAGTAAATTAATATTTTTATAGTCTACGATGGGTGCACCTTTAACAGATAAAGGGCATCTTCTTTTAAATTTATACCTATTGCCATGAAATAAGCTCAGCTTATTAAAAGTTGCTTGTTTGCTTTTTCTATCAGATGATTTTCTTTTCATAATTTTTTTTATTTTGTTTTTTCTTTTTCAATTTGTTTATCTTTTTTTTCAAAATAATTGGTTTCCAAATCATGTTTTTGTACTTTTACAGATAAATATTTTAATAGACTTTTATCTATTTTTTCATTTTTTTCTAATTCCCTTATTAGCTCACCGCTGCCTTCTATTTTAAAGTGTATATAATTACCCTTTCTATTGTTTTTTATTATGTAAGAGAGATTCAACAAACCCCATTTTTGAGTCTGTATTAGTTTACCATCATTTTTTTCTATTAAATTTGTGTATTTATCTATAATTTGATTCATTTGTGTAGGAGAAATATCCTGACGGACTATAATAGTATGCTCGTAATAATTCATGTTTTAGTTTTATAAGTGAAGTGGATATACTATTATAAAATTATAAATACAACACAAAAATGATATATTTGCTAAGGTTTTGTTTATGTTTTCATTAATTTTTCCAGGCCAAGGATCCCAATCAGTAGGTATGGCAAAAAATTTATATAACAAATTTTCTTTTGTAAAAGATCTTTTTAAAAAGTCTGATGAAATATTAGGTTTACCTATTAGCAACATGATACTTAATGGACCTAAAGATGATTTGGATCTAACTGAAAATACTCAGCCAGCAATATTTTTGGTGAGCTATTGTATCTATAATATGATTAAATTAAAAAAAGAAAATTTATTAAATAATATAAAATTATACGCAGGACACTCTCTTGGAGAGTATTCTGCTCTAGCAGCTAGCAATTCAATTGGATTTGAAGAGGCTTTAAAACTATTACAGATAAGAGGCAAGTCTATGCAATCCGCCGTCCCAAAAGGTCAGGGAGGTATGATTGCAGTTCTCGGGACAGATATAACTAATATTAAAGAAATTTTAAATAACAATAATAAGAAATATGAGTGTTTTATTGCAAATGATAATTCTGTTGGACAAGTTGTAGTTAGCGGAAAAACAAACGATATAAATTTATTTTCAGAAGACTTGAAAAAAGCTAAAATTAAAAATATAAAACTACAAGTTAGCGCTCCATTTCACTGTAAATTGATGAGTCCCGCAACCGAAATAATGAAAAATGAAATTTCTAAAACAGATTTTAAAGATTCAGAAAAAAGTATAGTAACAAATGTAACTGCCCAAGAAGCATTCAAAGCTGAAGAAATTAAAAGATTATTAATAAGTCAAATTGAAAGCCCCGTTAGATGGAGAGAAACAATTCTATATATGATTGAAAAAGGTACTAAATCATTTATTGAAATTGGACCAGGAAAAGTATTATCTGGAATGATAAAAAGAGTTGATAAAAATGTAAATATTATTTCTATAAATGAAGATGAGGATTTAAATAGCTTAAATTTAAATGATTAATTTTAAAGATAAGAAAATATTAATAACTGGTGCCACAGGAGGGATTGGAAAATCAATGGTAAAAAAATTTGTTTCTCTAAGTGGTCACGTACTTGCAACAGGTACCAAATTAGAAAATCTAGAAAATTTAAAAAAAGAATTTCCAACTATAAAAATATTAAAATTTGATATTTCGGATCACGATAAAATTGAAGAGTTTATAGAAAATGCTAATTCCGAATTAAAAGGTTTAGATGTTCTTGTTAACAATGCCGGAAAAAATATGGACAATTTATCTTTAAGAATGAAAATAGATGAGTGGAAGAAAATAATAGATATAAATTTAACATCAACTTTTTTATTAAGTAAAAATGCTATAAAAAAAATGTTAAAAACTAAATATGGAAAAATTGTAAATATAACATCAATAGTTGGACACACGGGAAATCTAGGACAATCAAACTACTCAGCTTCAAAAGCTGGTATAATTGGAATGTCTAAGTCTCTTGCAATTGAGTATGCAAAAAAAAATATTAATGTTAATTGTGTGTCACCAGGATTCATTCAATCAAAAATGACAGACAATATTGCTGAAAATATTAGAACTATGCTAACTTCTAAGATACCTATGTCCAAATTAGGCACTGGTGATGATGTAGCAAATACTGTAGCTTTTTTAGCTTCAGATGCAGCATCGTACATTACTGGCGAAACTATACATGTTAATGGGGGCATGTATATGTCTTGACAAAATATATTAAATATTTATAGACGATAATAACTTAATACTACAAGGAAATTATGTCGGATGATGTTTCAAGCAAAGTAAAAAAAATAGTTGCAGATCACCTAGGTATAGAAGAAGCTAAAGTTACAGAAGAATCCAGTTTTATAGATGATTTAGGAGCAGACAGTCTAGACACTGTTGAATTAGTTATGGCCTTTGAAGAAGAATTTGGTTCAGAAATTTCTGATAGCGAAGCAGAAAAAATATTAACTGTTGGTGATGCAATTAAATTTATTGAAAATAAAGCAAATTAATAAAAAATAAAATTGATGTCACTATCAAACGATCGGATGATGATAGTCTTATCTTCACCATCTGGAGTTGGAAAGACCACTTTAGCAAAAAAATTAGCATCATTAAAAAAATACGAAGTTTCGATTTCATACACTACTAGAAAACCGAGAACCAATGAAAAAGATGGTAAAGATTATTATTTTATAAGCAAGGATGAATTTAAAAACTTAATTGAAAATAATGAACTAATTGAATATGCAAAAGTATTTGATAACTATTATGGCTCATCTAAGAGCAAGGTTTTAAACCATCTCTTAAATGGAAATAATGTACTTTTTGATATTGATTGGCAAGGTACTGAACAAATTAAACAACAGAAGCTAGATTATAAATTAGTTACCTTTTTTATTTTACCACCAACAAAAAAAGAACTATTCAATAGACTTTCAAATAGAGACATGAAGGACAAACTTATAGTTAATGAAAGAATGAAAAAATTCAATAGCGATGTATTGCATTGGAAAAATTATGATTATGCAGTTATAAATGATAATTTAGAAAAATGTTGTGATGAAATTATTAAATATATTGAGTCAGATAAAAAAGAAATAGAAAAAAAATACAAAAAAGATTTTATTGAAAAACACGTAAATACGTTAATTAATTAATTTTTCATATTCTCTGCATATTTCGTAATAAGTATTAGGTGATAAATTCTGCGGTCTATCATTTTCATTTAAGTTTAGTTTTTTGCAAATTTCTGAACTATTTTTAAAAATTAATTTAATTGGCTTTTTAATCATTTTTCTTCTTTGATTGAAAAAAATATTAGTAATATATTCTAAATTACTTACCTTATTAATTTCAAAATATTCATCTTTTGGTTCAAATAAAAGTATTGTACTTTCAATTTTAGGCTTTGGGTAAAAAGAAGAGGGCTTTATATCTTTTATTTTTGTAATTTTACACTTCCATGAGGAAAGAATTGATATTCTCCCATATTCCCTGGTGTTAGATTTTGCTATTATTCTATTAGCAACTTCCCTTTGAAACATTAATATCATTTTTTTACAAATTTTATTTAAATTTTTTAAACCTATCCATTTTGCTAGTATTTGCGTAGAAATATTATATGGAAGATTTCCGTAAATTATAAATTTTTCATTAATTATTTTTTCTTCGTTAATGTTCATTATATTTTCGTTTAATATTTTTATATTTTCTTTTTCATCAAATTTGTCATTTAGAATTTTACAAAGGTTTTCATCTTTCTCTATGGCTATGATTTTTTTTGGTTTCCTGTAAATTAATTTTTTAGTTAAATTTCCTGTACCCGCTCCAACTTCAAGAATTGTATCTTTTGAATTAATTTCACCTATATTAGCAATTAATTCTAATAATTTATCATCAATTAAAAAATTTTGTCCTAGACTTTTTTTAGGTTTAATTTTCACTAAATTTTATTAAAAAAATTAATTGCAGAATATAATGATTGAGGATCAGATTTTTTTTGTCCAAGCATTTCGTTATTTGTTCCATGATCTGGTGAAATTCTTAAATATGGCAGTCCTAGTGTTATATTTATTGCATCAAATTTGTATATTGTTTTTATAGGAGTTAACACTTGATCATGATACATTCCTACTACAACTTGAAATTTTTTTAGATTTTTTTTTTGAAAAAAAGTATCTGAAGAAAAGGGTCCATAAATGCTTATTTTTTTCTTTTTTAAAGTTTTGACGGCTGGTATAATTATTTTCTCTTCTTCACTAAAACTATCAATAGTTTCACAATGAGGATTTAGGCCTAGTACAGCAATATTTATTTTTTTTTTTATATATTTTTTATAAAAATTATTTATTTCAATAACATTCTGAATAATTTTTTCTTTTGTAATTTGCTTTGAAACATATTTTAACGGAAGGTGAGTTGTAATTGGTGAAACAGCTAATTTATTGTTAAATATTAACATTACACTATTATTAACTTTATTTTTTTTTGATAAATATTCAGTTATTCCAAGATGTTTTTTTTTTAAAAAAAACTTTTTTGAAACTGGTCCATTAATTAACCCAATTGCTTCATTTTTTTTTAAAATATTTAAAGCAACATTGAAGCATTTTTTTATATAATCTGATGATTTATAAGAGATTTTATCAAATGTTTTATTAAATCTGAAATTTACATCAATGAGATTTATTAAATTGTTATTGATTTTAGATTTTAGAATTTGATCTGAAGTTATTGAATTTAATCTAAAAGAGTATTTTAGTTTATGCATCTGTTTTTTAAATAGTCTCTTTGATACAATTAAAATTATTGGCGTTTTTAA
>CACDDB010000026.1 GCA_902551445.1 uncultured Pelagibacteraceae bacterium
CCGAAGCTATAGATAGAGGAGACAAAAAAAAGCTACTTTCATTTAACCTAAAAGAAAAACCTGTAGCACTTCAGTTGGGAGGATCTTCACCTAAACTACTATCTCAAGCATCAAAAATTGGAGAAGAATTTGGTTATGATGAAATAAATTTAAATTTAGGTTGTCCAAGTAAAAAAGTTCAAAAAAATAAATTTGGTGCTTGTTTAATCAAAGAGCCAAACCTTGTAGCTGAATGCTTAAGTAAAATGCAATCATCTACAAATTTGCCTGTAACGGTAAAAACTAGAATTGGCTATGATGATGTAGAAGATTATGAAAATTTATATAATTTTATTAATCTTTTAAAGTCTACAGGAATAAAAACTTTTATTATTCATGCAAGAAAAGCAATGTTAGGAAAGTTTACACCAAAACAAAATTTAAACATACCACCTTTAAAGTATGAGATGGTTTATAAATTGAAAGAAGACTTTAAGGATTTAGAAATAATCATAAATGGTGGAATTACATCAGTAGATCAAATTAAAAATCATTTAAATAAAACAGACGGAGTTATGATTGGACGTTCTGTCTATCATTCCCCATACCTTCTGGCAGATATAGAAAATGAAATTTTTAATAATCAGGAAATACCATCAAGACAAGAAGTAATAGAAAAATTAGTTCCTTATGTAAAAGAAGAAATTAAAAAAGGAACCAGAATGAATCAAATAATGAGACATACACTTGGACTATTTCATGGACAAACCGGCTCATCTTTTTGGAAGAGATACTTGAGCGAAAATATGTGTGTAAGAGATGCTGATGTAAAAAAAATTGATCATATTATGGATAAAGTAAAATTAGCACCTGAAGCTCACCAAGTAGGTTGAATTGATTAGCTCTATTTTATCAAGCGAATTTTCATACTTTATAATTTTAATGATACTCACAGCATTTCCTGTTGGTTTTCTTGCTGGATTATTTGGAATTGGAGGAGGACTTATTACTGTTCCTTTTCTATTTTTTATATTTGGTAGTTTAAACATAAACGAGAATTACTTGATGCATTTAGCTGTTGGAACGTCGTTTTCAATAATTGTTCCTACATCTATAGTTTCCTTAATAACTCACAACAAGCATGGATCAGTTGATTTTAGTGTGATCAAAAATTACGCAGTTTTTGTAATAATCGGAGTTTTATCAGGAACTACTTTTGCTGCATTAATGGATAGTGAATCCCTTTTGTTGTTTTTTACTATAATCGTTTTTTTGTGTGGAGCTTACTTATTAAACATTAAGGATAAAACAGATAAGTTAAAAGTGAATTTTAATCTAATTCCAAGAATTTTACTTGGTTTTGTTTCAGGTTTCATTTCGTCAACTATGGGTATAGGGGGAGCAATTATGAATGTTCCTATACTAAAATATTTTGGCTATCCAATTAACAAAGCTATAGGCAGCGCAGTTGCTATTGGCGCAGTAATTTCTTCTTTTGGTGCAATAGGCTTTTTAATTACAGGCTCACTTTTAAAGACTGATTTGCCATTAAGCGTTGGATTTATAAACATCCCAGCTTTTTTAATATTTATACCAATAACTATGTTTATGGCGAGAGTAGGAGCTAATACAGTAAATAAAATAAACAAATCAAAACTACAAAGGTTTTTTGGAATTTTTTTATATATAGTAGGAACCATCTTTTTATATAGATATCTAAAACTCTAACTATATTTTTTGGTCGTACTCACCAATTTTTCCAGTTTCTTGTAACAATCTATCAATAAAATAAAATATTTCTTTTTTTCTGTTATCTGAAGTTGAACTTTCAGTAACAACAACTAAAGAGGGTTTATTTGATGAAGCTCTAATTAATCCCCAAGAACCATCTTGTAAGCCAAATCTAATGCCGTTAACAGTTAAAATGCTAACAATAGATTGTCCATCAATTTTTTTTCCATCATTTTTTATCTGATTGATCTTTGCTGTTACTTCCTCAATAACTTTATATTTTTCTTCATCCTTGCAATATGGTCCCATTGTAGGGCTTTGAAATGTTTTTGGTAAATTTTCTACGAGTTCATTTATGGTTTTATCATTATTGTTTAAGAGTTTGCAAATTTGTATTGCTGAATTTATTCCATCATCATATCCCAATCCCAAAGGCTCATTGAAGAAAAAATGTCCACTTTTTTCAAATCCAGCAATAGCTTTTTCTTCATTAACTTTCCTTTTGATATATGAATGTCCTGTTTTCCAATAAATAGTTTTGCAACCGTTTCTTTTTAAGGTTTCATCTTTTTCAAATAAACCTGTGGATTTAACATCAACTATAAATTTTGTATTTTTATTATTTTCAGAAATATTTCTTGCAATTAAAAGGCCTATTTTGTCAGCAAATATTTCATTTCCTTTATTATCTATAACTCCAACTCTGTCACCATCTCCATCGAAACCAAAACCTACATCTGCATTATTTTCTTTTACACATTTAGCTATTTCATTTAGCATTTTCATATCTTCAGGATTGGGATTATATTTTGGAAAATTAAAATCTAAATTACAATCTAATTCAATAACTTCGCAACCAATGTTTTTAAGTATTTGTGGTGCGAATATCCCTGCTGTCCCATTACCACAAGCGGCTACTACTTTGAGTTTTTTTGTTATTTTATTTTTAGATAAATAATCAATATATTTATTTTTATAATTCTCAATTTTTTTATAATTTCCTTTTCCTTCAGTAAATTGTTTATTTAAAACTATTTCTTTTAGTTCTTTCATTTCATCCAAACAGTGAGTTAATCCTTTTTCTATGCCCATTTTTATACCAGTCCATCCATTCTCATTATGGCTAGCTGTTATCATTGCTACAGCATCTGTATTTAAATCAAATTGAGAAAAATATACTGTTGGAGAAAGACAAAGTCCTATATCCTCAACATTACATCCAGTTGAAATTAAACCATCAATAAAATTTTTTTTAACTTCTTCGCTGTAAGAGCGATAATCATGGCCAACAGCCACTCTTGGTTTTTTTATTTTTTTAATTATTTGTGATCCAAATCCTTTTCCTACTGATTTTATTCCTTCACTATTTATTTTCTCAGGATACAACCAACGTGCGTCGTATTCTCTAAATCCTAATGGGTCAATTTTTGATGAATTATCCATGTTGATATATGTACAATTATTTTGATTTTTTTATTGATAATTATTTATAATGTTCTATATATGTTCTATTGATTTCTATTTTATATAGTATATTAAGGAAATCTGCATACAACATCTAGTTGTTTTACAAAAAACGTAGTAAAAAGGGAGTTAAATGAACAAAGTTTTGTCTCAAGCCATCAAGAAAGCTGTCTCTGAATTTTCACCCAATATAAATAATAGTGAAATTCCAAAAAGGCCTGATTTATTTTCTTTAAATAACGAAACAGAGCTTTTTCAAAATTCAAAAGGTATAACAATTAAAATTGATAGATCTAAAGATGATAATCTAACTGATTTTGGTAAAGCAACTTTAAGCGATAGATATTTAGGATTTAATGAATCATACCAAGACTTGTTTGCGAGAGTGGCAAGTCATTATGCAGATGATAATTTACACGGGCAAAGACTATATAACTATATAAGCAACTTATGGTTCATGCCGGCAACGCCAGTTTTGTCCAATGGGGGAACGACCAGAGGTTTACCAATATCTTGTTTTTTAAATGAAGCAGGTGATAGCTTAAATGGAATTTTAGATTTATGGAGTGAAAATGTTTGGTTGGCCGCTAGAGGTGGTGGCATAGGAAGTTATTGGGGAAACCTTAGGTCAATAGGAGAAAAAATTGGAAGAGTTGGAAAAACTTCTGGAATAATTCCTTTTATTAAAGTTATGGACTCATTGACCATGGCAATTAGTCAAGGATCTTTAAGAAGAGGCTCTGCTGCATGCTATTTACCAATTGATCATCCAGAAATTGAAGAGTTTATTGAAATGAGAAGACCAACTGGAGGAGACCCAAACAGGAAAGCTTTAAACCTTCACCACGGAGTATTAGTCTCAGATGCTTTTATGAGAGCAGTAGAGACAGACGAACAATGGGCCCTGAAAAGTCCTAAAGATGGAGCTGTTCAAGGAACTGTGTCAGCGAGAAATTTATGGATAAGATTACTTACAGCAAGAGTTGAAACTGGTGAGCCATATATAATATTTATTGATACAGTTAATAGAATGATACCTCAGCACCATAAACTAGCTGGGTTAACAGTTAAAACTTCAAACTTATGTAGTGAAATTACGTTGCCTACTGGAATTGATAAACAAGGAAGAGACAGAACTGCAGTTTGTTGCCTTTCGTCTTTGAATGTAGAAAAATACGATGAATGGAAAGATGACAAGAATTTTATTGGTGATGTAATGAGATTTTTAGATAATGTATTATCAGATTTTATTAATAATGCTCCTGAACAATTTAGTGATGCTACTTATTCAGCTTTAAGAGAAAGAAGCGTTGGCCTCGGTGTTATGGGATTACACTCTTATTTTCAAAAGAAAATGATACCAATAGAATCAGTGATGAGCAAAGTTTGGAATAAAAAAATATTTGAGAATATTCAAAAACATGTTGATAAAGCTTCTAAAGATTTGGCAGAAGAAAGAGGACCATGTCCTGACGCAGATGAGTATGGTATTAAAGAGAGATTTTCAAATAAAACAGCAGTAGCTCCTACGGCCTCTATTTCAATAATATGTGGAGGAACTTCTCCAGGCGTTGAACCTATAGCAGCTAACAGTTATACACACAAAACACTTTCAGGATCTTTCAATGTAAGAAATAAATATTTAAAAAAATTATTAGCAAAGCATAATAAGGATAATGATGAAGTGTGGTCAAGCATTACAACAAACCAAGGATCTGTCTCTCATTTAAATTTCTTAACAAAAGAAGAGAAGGATGTCTTCAAAACAGCTTTTGAATTAGACCAAAGGTGGTTAGTTGATTTAAGCGCTGATAGAACACCTCATATTTCACAAGCTCAATCAATCAATATATTCTTACCAGCCGATGTTCATAAAAGAGATCTTCATCAAATACATTTTCAAGCATGGAAAAAAGGCTTAAAAAGCCTTTATTATTGTAGATCTAAATCAATACAACGAGCAGAAAATGTTAATGATGCAAACTCAACAGATATTACATCTAACGTTTATAAATCAAAAACAGAACAAAAAAATGAACCAGAATATGAGGAGTGTTTATCGTGTCAGTAGCAGAAAAAACTAAAAAAGAAATTATTCAACCAAAAAAAATGGGTTTATTAGTAGAAAACCCTGTATATAAACCTTTTAGATACCCTTGGTGTTATGATGCATGGTTAACCCAACAAAGAATACATTGGCTGCCAGAAGAGGTTCCTCTTGGGGATGATGTTCGTGATTGGCAAAAACACTTGTCACAACCTGAAAAAAATCTCTTAACACAAATTTTTAGATTTTTTACCCAAGCAGATGTAGAGGTTAACAACTGCTATTTAAGACATTACACAACAGTATTTAAACCAACCGAAACATTAATGATGATGACTGCTTTTGCTGCAATGGAAACGGTACATATCGCTGCATACTCTCATTTATTAGATACTATAGGAATGCCAGAGTCAGAATATTCTGCATTTATGAAATATAAAGAGATGAAAGATAAATATGATTATATGCAAGGCTTCAATGTAAATTCAAAAGAAGATATTGCAAAAACAGTAGCAGTCTTTAGTGCTTTTACAGAAGGACTTCAGCTATTCGCAAGTTTTGCAATTTTACTTAATTTTCCAAGACATAATAAAATGAAAGGAATGGGTCAAATCGTAACTTGGTCAGTGAGAGACGAAACTTTACATTGCAATTCAATGATTAGATTATTTAAAGAATTTATAAAAGAAAATCCTGAAATTTGGACACCTAAACTTAAAAAAGAACTTTATGAAGCGTGCAGAACTATAATTGAACATGAAGATGCTTTTATTGATTTAGCATTTGAAATGGGTCCCATGCAAGGACTTACAGCACAAGAAGTTAAGGACTATATTAGATTTATTGGAAACAGAAGACTTTCACAATTAGGTTTAGAACCAATTTATAAAATAGATAAAAATCCTTTAACTTGGTTAGACACAATGTTGAATGCCGTTGAACACATGAATTTTTTTGAGGGGCGTGCTACAGAGTATTCTAAAGCGTCAACCCAGGGTACTTGGACCGAGGCTTTTAGTTAATAATTAAATTATCTTTGATTAAGCAGCATCACTTTTCGGTGATCAGCTCCGCTATATTTTGAAAGGGGTCTAATTAATTTGTTAGCAGTATGTTGTTCCATAATGTGAGCAGACCATCCTGTAATTCGAGACATAACAAAAATTGGTGTAAAAAAGTCAGTATCAAAACCCATTAAATGGTAAGTAGGACCAGTTGGATAATCAACGTTAGGATGAATGTTTTTCTTATCAATCATAACATTTTTAACTATATCGTAAATTTTAATAAATTTTTTATCTGCTTTAATTTTAGAAACTTTTCGGAAATATTTCTCCATGGTTGGAACTCTTGAATCGCCTTTTTTATATACTCTATGACCAAAACCCATAATAACTTCTTTCTTATCAAGGGCTTTATTTATCCATTTAAACGCATTTTCTGGTTTTTTTATTTTCTTCATCATATGCATTACTTCTTCGTTTGCTCCTCCGTGCAAAGGGCCTTTTAAACTTGCAATTGCTCCAGTAATTGCACCATGAATGTCAGAAAGACTGCTAGTTATTGTTCTTGCTGTAAATGTAGAAACGTTAAAACTATGTTCGGCATAAAGAATCAAGGAAACATCAAAAGCTTTAACAATTTCATTGCTTGGAATTTTCCCAAAACACATATAAAAAAAATTTTCTGAAAATGTTAAATTTTTTTTAGGTTTAATAATTTTTTTTCCTTTTCTACTTCTGAAAAATGCAGATAAAGCCGTGGGTGCCTTTGAAAAAATTCTAATGGCTTTTTTCATATTAGCCTTAGGACTATTGTCTCTTGTGTCTTTATCTTCGAGTGCCATTAAGCTTACCGCAGTTCTAATAACATCCATTGGATGTGCTTTCTTTGGCATTTTTTGAATATCACTTAATATTTGTTTCGATAGATTTCTTTCGGATCTTTCATTTTTAATAAATTTCTTTAATTGCTTTTTATTTGGAAGTTCTCCATTAAGAATAAGATAAGCTACTTCTTCAAAAATGCACTTTTCACAAAGGTCTTGAACCGCGTATCCTCTGTAAGTTAAAGAGTTAATATCTGGCATTACCTGAGAAACAGTTGTTTCATCGACAACAATTCCAAGTAATCCTTTTTTAATTTCATCGCTCATAATTTATTCATGTCCATCAGTACTAAAATTATATATTTTCTCATCTAAAGCATTATATTTTTCGTACTCAACTAAGTCATACAATCTTTTTCTAGTCTGCATTTTATCTATAATATTATTTTGATGTCCATCCTTAAAAATAGCACGCAATCCATCTTCAACATTTTTCATAGCTAATCGTTGGGTTGTTACTGGATAAATGACGATATTATATCCTAAATTTTCAAGATCTTTATAATTTAACAATTTAGATTTTCCAAACTCTGTCATATTTGCTAATAAATAGCAGTCCAAAGATTTTCTTACTGTTTCAAATTCCTTTTCATTAGCAAGAGCTTCTGGAAAAACTATTTCAGCGCCTGCATCAATATAAGCCTTACATCTATCTATCATTTTATTAATACCTTCCACTGCTTTTGCGTCAGATCTTGCAATTATTTTAAAATTTTTATCTTTTTTTGATTTTACACACTCTTTAATTTTTTTTACCATTTTTTTTGTAGAAATAAGTTCTTTATTTTCTAAGTGACCACATCTTTTTTGGCTAACTTGGTCTTCAATATGTACAGCACTAACTCCAAATTTTTCAAAAGTTTTAATTGTTTTTTTGCAAGATTTAAATCCTGTATCTATATCTACAATTGTTGGTAAGTTGGTAACACGAGCAATTTTTT
>CACDDB010000027.1 GCA_902551445.1 uncultured Pelagibacteraceae bacterium
ATAATTTAAATAAAAATATGTGGTATCTTCCAAATTTTACTCCTAAATTTCTTAGAATTTTTCTATCTTCCTGCTTTATTTTTTGTACAAGGTTATTTAAATTTTCCCTTAAAAGCACTCCATTGCCTTCATAAAGCTGATAAGATAATGCTCTAATTTGTGAATTTTGGTTTTTTATATTTTTTAAATTAATTAAGCTCTCTAATTCTTCATTAATTTTATTATCCAACCAATTCTTTATACAAACTTGTAATTTAATTTTATCCTCATTTTCTATCATATCATCTATCATTAAATTAACTTCAGGATCTAAATATGTTTTTCCAGGAATTAAGTATGCAATAGGAAAATTTTTCCAGTAAATCTTTTGATCATCTTTAATTTCAAGAATTTTAGTATTGATAATTTCATTTATCCTTTTTAAAATTTCAGGGCTGACACTATGTCTTGCTGCTTTTTTTAAGGATTTTATATCAGTATCAAGCGCACCTATTTTGTGATCTAACTCTAGCTTTAATCCTTTTAGTTCGCCGATAAACTGATTATTTATCATAACTGTTTTTTGATCAACGATTTTAGTTTCGAAAGTTTGATCTTGTTTCAAACCACGAACTAATACACTGGCTCTCTTATCAATAAAACTTTTTGTTAATTCCTGGTGAAGTCTGTCTGATAATTTATCTTCGAGAGACTTGGTTCTTTCAATCCAATAATCTTGGTTTTCTACCCAAAAGGATTTATTAGAAACATATGACCATGTTCTAACATTCGCAATTCTATTTGAAATCGAATCCACGTTACCATCTAACTTGTCCAAACTTGATAATTGTTGTTTTATATAATTATTTGATATTTTTCCTATTTTGCTATTTAAAAATTTAAAAACATTAGTTACCACTTCTATATGATGTCCATAAGTTTTTTTGACAAAGTCTGGAATCTGACAACATTCCCATAATAATTTTAGTTCATTTTCATTTTTTTTTTCTATTAAATTAGAGTTTTCTTTTAATAAAATTTTTAATAATTTTTCATCTTCACATTCATGTATTCTTCTTAACCAATTTTTTTGAGGTTTTTCATCTAACGATTTCAACAAATTTGATTGGTTGGTAAAGTTTAAATTAGAATTTCTCCAAAAAAGTGAGTTTATTTCTTCAAATTTATGATTTTCTAGCAACTCTATTTCTTCTGGATTCATTTCTTTACATTCACCAGTAATTCCAAAAGCACCATCATTTAAATATCTACCAGCTCTACCTGATATCTGTCCTATTTCAGATAAATTTAAATTTCTTAATTTTTTACCATCATATTTTTTTAAACTAGAAAAAAAAACATTGTTTAAGTCCATATTAATACCCATTCCAATTGCGTCTGTGGCAACAAGATAATCAACATCACCTGACTGGTATAATTCCACTTGCGAATTTCTCGTTTTTGGACTTAGAGAACCCATAACTATAGCAGCGCCACCTTTTTGTCTTCTAATCAATTCTGCGATTGCATAAACGTCTTCAGCTGAAAAAGCTATAATTGCACTTTTTCTCTCAATTCTTGAAATTTTTTTGTGACCTGAATAAGTTAACTTGGATAGTCTTTTTTTGTTTATAAATTCTATATCTTCATCTAGCTTAGATATTATATTTTTAATAGTGTTCGAACCTATAAACATTGTTAATTTTTCACCTCTTAAATTTAATAACCTGTCTGTAAATATATGCCCTCTTTCATGATCGGCACACATTTGTATTTCATCAATACCGACAAACTCTAAATTCTTATCAATTGGCATAGACTCAACTGTGCAAAGATAATATTTTGAGTTTGATGGGATAATCTTTTCCTCCCCTGTAATTAGTGCAACTTTACTAGAATCAACTTTTTTGATAATTTTATCATAAACTTCTCGAGCTAATAATCTAAGTGGAAATCCAATCATACCGGAGTCGAATGAAAGCATTGTCTCAATAGCCAAAAAAGTTTTACCTGTATTAGTTGGACCAAGAACAGCAGTAATTTTATTTTTTCTCATTTCAATGTTTAGTATGTTTTTTTTTTCTACTACTATATATTGTTACCTCAAAAGAACAAAAATGGACTAAAACATGTCCGAATCATTAGGGAAAAAGTTCTCATTTTGAAAAATTTGTTAGATTGAGAGTAACATAAATTACAATAATTCAATATATTTTATTTAGTTTATGAATAAAAAATTATGGGAAGCCTCTAAAGCTATAAAAAATAAATCTAATTTATTTAGATATGAAAAATTTTTAGCTCAAAATTACAATTATAATATCTCGCAAAATTATAACAAATTATTAGAATGGAGTATAACCAACACAAATAATTTTTGGAGCTCAATATGGGATTTTACAGAAATTAAAGGTAAAAAAAATTTTAAATTTAAACGTTCAAAAAATTTAATTAATAATAAGTTTTTTATAGATTCTAAATTGAATTTTGCAGAAAATTTATTATCAAAAAATGACAACACAAAAGCAATCACATTCATAAGCGAAAATGGATATAAAGAAATTAGAACGTGGAGTCAGCTAAATATTAATACAAGTAAAATAATTGAATTTTTTAAAATAAATAAAATAAAAAAAAATGATAGAGTAGCTGCTTATCTTGCAAATACGATTGAGGCAGTTGAAAGTTTTTTAGCAACCGCTAGCGTCGGTGCAATATGGTCTTCCTGCTCTCCTGATTTTGGAATTAATGGAGTAATAGAAAGATTTAGTCAAATTAAACCTAAATTATTAATTATTTCAGATAGATATTATTATAACGGCAAAGAAATCAACGTTTTAGAAAGACTTCCAGCTATTTTAAAGAAAATAAAATCTATAAAAAAAGTAATCATAATTAATTATCCAGGAAAGTCTTTTATAAAGTTTAAATCCTATAATAAGGTAAAAATTTTTTACTGGAGAGATATCAAAAGATTAAAATCAAAAAAAATTGTATTTAATAAATTTGATTTTGATCACGAACTTGCAATTTTGTATTCAAGTGGCACAACGGGCAAGCCAAAATGTATTTGTCATAGAACAGGTGGAGTCTTACTGCAGCATTTAAAAGAGCACCAATTACATTGTGAAATAAGGCCAGGAGACAATGTTTTTTACTTTACAACTTGTGGATGGATGATGTGGAACTGGCTAGTAAGTTCATTATCTTCAAAAGCTTCCATAGTCCTTTTTGATGGGTTTCCAATGTATAAAAAAAATGACTTATTATTAAAAATGGCAGAAAAAGAAAATGTTACACTTTTTGGAATAAGTGCAAAATATATAGATTCAATAAGAAAATTAAACTTATATCCAAAATTAAAATATAGACTAAAAAAACTAAAAACTATTTGTTCAACTGGTTCACCACTTTCTGAAGATAGTTTTGATTATATTTATAAAAAAATAAAAAAAAATATTCACTTAGCATCAATATCAGGAGGAACAGATATAGTTTCTTGTTTTATACTGGGCAATATTTATAGTCCTGTGATTTCAGGCCAAATCCAAAATAATGGACTAGGTATGGATGTTGATGTTTTTGATGAAAATGGAAAATCAATAAAAAACAAAAAAGGTGAACTTGTATGTAAATCTGCATTTCCATCTATGCCAAAAAAGTTCTGGAATGATAGAAAGAACATTAAATATAAAAAAGCCTATTTTAATAAATTTAAAAATACTTGGCACCATGGCGATTATGCCGAAAGAAAAAATTCAAACGGGTATATAATTTATGGAAGATCAGATGCTACATTAAATCCAGGTGGTGTAAGGCTTGGAACCTCAGAAATTTATTCTGTTGTCGAAAAATTTAAAGAAATAAAAGAGTCCATTGTTGTTGGACAATCATGGGAGAATGATATTAGAATAGTGTTATTCATTGTCCTTAATAAAAACTATAAACTTGAGCAAAGCCTAATACAAAAAATTAAAAAAAGAATTAGAATCGAAGCATCCCCCAGGCATATACCTTCAAAGATAATAAAAGTTAGCGATATACCTAGAACTAAAAACGGAAAGATTGTAGAATTAGCCGTAAAAAATATAATTGAAGGAAATAAAATAAAAAATATTCAAGCATTAGCAAACTCAGAAGTATTACAAGAATATAAAAATTTAAAAGAATTAAAAATATAAATGATCAAAGATATCGTAAAAAACTTAAAAATATCATCGACTCTAAGAATAAATGAAATATCAAAAGAACTTGAATCTAAGGGAAAAGAAGTTTTTAAATTTGGATTTGGACAATCCCCTTTTAAAATTCCAGAGGACGTTATTAATGAACTAAGAAATAATGCTTTTCAAAATAAATATTTACCTATGCAAGGTCTACCAGAACTTAGAAACGCCATAGCAAATTATATATCTTCTAAAAAAAATCATAATTATAAAGCAGAGAATATTTTAATTGGCCCTGGCACTAAAGAGCTTATGTTTTTATTACAAATGCTTTTCGATGGCGAAGTTATACTTCCGACCCCTAGCTGGGTATCATATGAGCCTCAGGCAATTTTAGGAAGAAATAAAGTTCATTGGATAGAGACTCGTAGAGAAAATAATTGGTTTCCAACTTCAAGCGATATAGAAAAAGTTGTTCTACCAAATAAAAAAAAAAATTATTTATTGTTTTTAAATTCTCCAAACAATCCTTCAGGACAAATTTGTAAAAAATTAGATGAAATAAGCAAAACTATAAAGAAATACAATATTTTGGTTTTATCAGATGAAATTTATTCAGAATTGTCTTTTGATGATAACTATAAATCAATTTCAAGTTATTGTCCCGAAAATACAATTATTAGTACTGGACTTAGTAAATGGTGTGGAGCAGGAGGTTGGAGACTTGGATATTTTGTTATTCCAAATGAATTAACAAGATTAAAAAATTCATTAAAAATCCTTGCTAGCGAAACTTTTTCTTCTGTAAGCGCACCAATTCAATATGCGGCAATTGCAGCTCATAAAAATGATCATACAAATTATATTTATAAATCTAGAAAAATCCTTAAATTGGTAGGAGAGTATGTTTACAATAATTTAAAATCCAATAAAATTTTGATTGATAAACCACAAGGTGGATTTTACTTAATGCCAGAATTTTTAGATATGAAATTTAAAAGCTCTCAAGAAATGTGCTCTAGCTTATTAACTGATACAGGAGTTGTGTTGTTACCAGGTTCAGATTTTGGATTTTCAGAAGATAAACTCATAACAAGATTAAGCTTTACTGATTTTGATGGAAAAGAATTTATGGATAATTTGCCTGAAAAACAGAACTTAGATGATAGCTTAGTAGATAAATTTGCGCCCAAAGTAGTTGAAGGAACAAAGAGATTGAAAGCATGGGTTGAATCAACTTAATTTTTTTATAGACTCACTACTAAAGTTTTGATTAGAATTGTTCTAAATTAATATTAGTGGAGGGGAAAATGAAAAAAATACTAACTTCCTTATCAAGTGCTCT
This sequence comes from uncultured Pelagibacteraceae bacterium, assembly GCA_902551445.1. Classification (GTDB taxonomy): domain Bacteria; phylum Pseudomonadota; class Alphaproteobacteria; order Pelagibacterales; family Pelagibacteraceae; genus Pelagibacter. The sequence continues at coordinate 5,491 of CACDDB010000027.1, forward strand.
TTTGATTTTTGTAGCATCGTTGTCATTTACAACTGTTGTAAAATCAGCGGAGTTTTTTACGATAGGAACTGGCGGACCAACTGGAGTTTATTTCCAAACTGGAAACGCTATTTGTAAAATGTTACATAAATCTGCAATTAGTAAGGACCATGGTAGAAAAAAGGGTACAGCAAAAGCTTACAGATGTACTGCTCCATCGACTGGCGGATCAAACTATAATATAGGTCAAATTAAAGATGGTGAATTTCAATTTGGCGTAGCTCAGTCTGACTGGCAATTTCATGCTTATAATGGCTCAAGCAAATGGGAAGGAAAACAGTTTGGTAATCTAAGAGCTGTTTTTTCAGTTCACAACGAACCATTCCAAATTTGGGCTAGAAAAAAAGCTAAAGTAAAAGACTTTAAAGGTCTTAAAGGTAAAACTGTAAACATAGGTAATCCAGGCTCAGGTCAAAGAGGAACCATGGAAGTGCTTATGGCAGCAATGGGAGTTGATAATAGTTATTTTAAAGGAGTAACTGAGTTAACTTCTTCTGAACAAGTAAAAGCGTTATGTGACGGTAAAATTGACGCTTATGGATATTCTGTAGGATTTCCAAATGGTGCGATGGAACAAGCAGCTACCTGCGCAGCAAAAGCATTGCCAATTAATCTTACGGGTTCAGCAGTTCAAGGTTTAATAGATGGTGCGCCTTATTATGCAGCTGCAACAATACCTGCAGGAACTTATACAGGACAAAAGAAAGATGTAACTACTTTTGGTGTAAAAGCTACTGTTGTGACTAGTGCTGATGTTTCTGAGGAACTAGTTTATTTAGTGACAAAAGCAGTTTTTGAAAATTTTGATGATTTCAGAAAACAACACCCTGCTTTTGGACCATTAGAAAAGAAAAACATGATAGCTGATGGTTTATCAGCTCCTTTACATCCAGGAGCAATTAAATACTATAAAGAAGCTGGATTAATGTAATAATCACAATACTTAATTAAATTTAAAAGGCCCAATATATTTATTGGGCCTTTTTTTTATAGTAAAGTATTTAATAAATGAATCAAAACATTGATACAAAAATTGAAAGTAAAATTAGTGAAGATTTATCTCCAACTAGGAATCTTTCAGGAATTCATTTAAAAATTGTTGCAGGAATAGCAATTATTTGGTCCTTGTTCCAGCTTTGGTACGCATCTCCATTTCCTTTTTGGTTTAATATTGGAATGTTTAAGGGTTTACCAGCTAGAGCAATTCATTTAGGATTTGCATTACTACTAGCTTTTTTGATTTTTCCTTTTTCTAGATCAAAAAAAATTTCAATAATTGATATTTTAATTAGTATAATTGCAAGTTTTTGTTGTTTATATATTTATTTTTTTTATGATCAATTAGTAGATAGAGGAGGTATTCTTCTTAAAATTACATTAGGAAGATACATTATACCAGTTGAACTTATTATTGGAGCAACTGGAATTTTAATTTTACTTGAAGCAACAAGAAGAGTAATCGGAATACCATTAGTAATTATAGCAGTATGTTTTTTATTATTTTCATATTTTGGAAAATATGCACCTGAAATAATTTCGCATGGAGGTCTTTCACTAAAGAGACTCGTCGGTTTTCAATGGTTTGATCAAGAAGCTATTTTTGGAATTCCAATTGGTGTTTCAGTTGATTTCATATTTTTGTTTGTTTTATTTGGAGCTCTTTTAGAAACTGCTGGAGGTGGACAATATTTTTTAAATTTAGCTTTTGCAATGGTTGGTAAAATGAGAGGAGGTCCAGCTAAAGCAGCCATTTTAGGATCAGGAATGACAGGCATGATATCTGGTTCCTCGGTTGC
>CACDDB010000028.1 GCA_902551445.1 uncultured Pelagibacteraceae bacterium
AAAATCATCAAAATCCTTTTTTTCAATTTTTTTATCTTTTAAATACAATATTATATAGCCATCTCTAATTTTTATTGGATTAGTGTAATCTCCAATATTTAATTTTATTACTTCATTTTTAACAGATTGAGATAGTTGATTTTCTTCTACCCAACCTAGTTCTCCATTAAACTTTGATGACTCGCTAACACTTAGTAAGCTAGCTGTATTTTCAAAACCGATTTTTTTTATACTATTGGCAATTTCTTCTTTTTTTATTTCTATTTCGCTCTCTTTGGAAACGCTATAAATAATTTCATACAAAAAGTAACTTTGATTTTGATTTTGATTCTTTAATTCTGTTAATAAATTTTTTTTTATACTTTCTTCATCTATTTTGACTTGGTTATTGTATTTTTCGTATATTAGTAAATTCCAAAGATGTTCAATGTAAATTTTATCTAGAAAGTCCTTAAAATCAATATTGTTTTTTTTTAAATAATTTTTAAATTTTGTCAAATCATCAATACCTAACCTTCTTGCAAATCTCATTATCATTTCATTAGATAAGCTTTCTGAATTATTTATTTCATAAAATTTTGACAGTTCGCTAATTTTTATTTTTTCATTTATAAGATTATTTTCAGCATATTTGTTGATTTCTTTTTTATTAATATTTAAAAGTTTTGGATTTAATGCAGTTATAAAATTAACTTCGTTATCAATATCAATGTTAGTGATTATATGTTCATTTACTTGTTTCTTAATAAATACTTTTTTTTCATTTGAGCTGACCTCAAAATTAAATAAAATTAAAATTATTAGAAAAAAATAATTTTTATTCATTAATATTTTGGAGATGCAATTGTCCCAAATGTTCCAATTGTCAATGTAAACATCAATTCTTCTTCAGGTTTTAAGTCGTTGTTAGTATAGTTATGTTTTTTGTATTCTACGCTAGCTTTTAAACAATCATTTCTATATTCATAAATTAAATCATTATACTCTGTTATATTAGTTGTTTTATTGTCTCTTTTTGCAAAACGAATGCTATGATTATCATTATGATTATATTTAATGCTTGATGTTAAGTAATTATTTCCATCAGAACTTATTTCATCATCTAAATATTCAAAAGATGTAACAAACCTATTAATGTTTATATCTAAATCTATACTTTCATAATTTGAGCTAGCTAAACCATCGCTTAGATTAAAAACATAATCTAATTCTATTAAATCTTTGTTAATTAGTGAAATATTTCCAAAAATATCTGAAGATTTATTTCCTATTGAGCTTGAATTTGGTAGGTCTTTATTTTCTTCATCTCTAAAAACTTGTGACAATCCAAGTTTAAAAAATTCATTGTTTTCTATATTATCAATTATCTTGTAATCAAATCCAATAGTTGCAGAAGATCCTCCTTCTACTGTTTTTATTCGTTCTAAATCAAATACACTATTATAATCGAGTCTTTTTTCGTCAGTTGAAGAGTTTTGGTTTTTGTTTGGGCTATAACGAAACGAAACTTTTGGATCTAAAATACCATAAAATTTTTCACTTCTGTTAATCATAGGTAGACTAACGTTGTAGTGAAACCCGCCTTTTAAATCGTTACGTTGTTTTTCATCTGCTTTATCAACTTTTATGTTAGTATTTTTAAAAATTAAACTCCAGTCAGATTTCAAACCAGAGGCAAAATATTTTTCATTAGGGCTATAAATAATTTTGTTTGTAATATCTAGCAAGTCCTGATTTGTATTAAATTTTTTATTATATCCATTTAATGAATAACTTAAGTTATTAAATGATTTAGAAAAATCTACATAAGGATAAATGTATTCAAACCGATCATTACCTTTTTTACTCATATCTTCAATTGCTTTAGTATAAATATTTAAAGAAAATTTTTCATCATAAATTCTATAATCAAAACTAGAGTCAAGAATAGTTTTACTTTTTATTATAGGAGATGAGATATTATAAGTATTTAAATATGTGTCGTTATTAGTACGCTGTAAATTTATTTCAAGAAAAGTTTTATCAAAGTTTTTTGATTCAATATCATATTTAGAATTGTAAAATAAATGTGATCTTGAATTCTCTTCGTGATTAAAGAAACTTAAATCTAATATATGAAAAGAATTTTTATTTGCCTGTCTATACTCTGTTTGTAGTATAGCTTTGTTTGCTTCAAAAAATCTTGGACTAAATGTTAAGTCTTTACTTTCAGATATAGCTTTAAAATATGGCAATTTAAAACTAGCTCCTAAATTTTTTGAATCTGCAAATGTAGGAAATAAAAAACCTGATTGTCTTTCTACTGTAGGATCAGGATGGAAAAATTTTGGAAAATAAAAAACAGGGACATCATAAATTTTTAACCAAGCATTTTTATAATTCATTAATTTTTTTTTCTTGTCATGCGTGATATTTTCAGCTTCAAATCTCCACGGAGGACAACCATCTCTTTTTTTACATGTGGTAAAAACCCCCTTTGAGATTATTGTTTCATTTTTATTATCTACTATTGATCTTCCCTTAAATCTATATACGTCTTTTTCAATTTTGTTATCTCCAATATTAATATAAAAATCTTTTCCAACAATTTCTTTATTGTTCAAATTATATTTAAATTTTTCAATTATGTAGCTATTAGAGATATTGTCATTAAATATTGCATTATTTCCCGAAAGTATATTTTTAAGCTGGTCGATCTCAAAGTTGTCCATTAATAGTGTATTGTTAAAATTGTCTACAATTTTGATTTTTTTTTCTGAATAAATTTTATAGTTGTTTTTTGAGTAAATTATATCTTCACCATATAATGTATAATTATTTTGATAATTAACAGATGTTTTGTTTTTTAAAAAAAATTTTTCTACATTTTTTTTGTACTCAATTGTTTCAGAATTAATTTTAATTTCGTTTAGTTTATCTATAACTTTTATATTTCCTTCAGCATTTAATTCTTGTGACTCTTTATTATATGAAAATTTTTCTCCTGTTATTTCTACATTTTTATCAGTAATTATATTAAAGCCTTTACTGCCAGTTAAGAGTTTTCCATTTTGTAGAATATTTATTTCCGAGGTTTTTATATCAACTTCATCAGAGTATAATATTACTGCAAAACTGAATGCAAAAATTAATACATAAATTAATTTAAATATTTTATTTTTCATTTATTCTTACCAAGCCAAATGATGTAATAATTGTTAAAAATATAATTGGCAACCAAATTGACATAAAAGATGAAAGATCTTTGGTTTCACCCAGGGTATCAAAGATAAATCTTATAAAATATATTGATACTGAAATTAGAACAGCCACAGTAATAAAAAATATTTTATTTCGTTTCCTGTCTAAATTGAGCATTACAACAGAAGACAAAAGTGTCATTAAAGCAACATAAAATGGGTATGAATAAAGCTTATTAAGATGAAATACAATTTGTTTTGAGGAGAAATTTATTAAATTTCTATCTTTAGAATAGTTAAATAAATTCCAAATAGATATAGAGTATAAATTAGAAAACAAGCTATACAACTTTTCCTTATCAAAATTTGTTTTAAAATTTAATTTGTCATAGTTTTCTTTAGGAAAATTATTTTTATAAACCGCAGCATCTTCCATGATCCATACAAAGTTTGTAATATTTGCTTTTTCAGATTCAATATTTTTTACTAATTCAAAATCTTTTGAGAAGACTGTTATTGAAATTTTTTCCAGGTAATTATCCGATAATTTTTCAGCATTTATGAAATTTATATTTTCATTTATTTCATCTTTCAGCCATAGACCATTGTTTGTTACTGCAGCAAGATACTTGTTTTCTTCAGATAATTTATTTTTTAAATCATAATAGAAATGTTTTAGTTCAGCAGAAAAATTATAAAATATTGTTATTACAAATATTCCGAAAATAAATGTGCAAAGTGAAATTATACTTATTATTTTAAAATTACTAAGTCCAAATTTTTTAAAAGCATCGATTTCATCATTTTCAAATATGTTTATAAAAAAATATTGAGCTGCAATTAAAAATATAAAAGGAGATATCTCATAAATTAAATAAGGTGTATTAAGCAAAGTTAATACAATTGAATAATAAAAACTATTATTTTTATCTTTAAGAAAACTTATTTCTTCAAATATATTTAAAATAAAAACTAGAGCGACAAATACCAATAGTATAGTAGCCAAACATAATAAATAATTTTTAATTATATATTTTTGATAAGTTTTTATAATCATTATTTTTGAGATTTTAAGTTTTTGCTTAAATATAAATAGTTAGTAAAAAAAAGAAGAAGTGGTAAAATTATGAAAATCAAATTATTTAATTTATTATCACCAACATATCTAATAGATATTTCTGAAATAGATATGGTTATAAATCCATTCATAAATAATATAAATTTAAAATTAGAATATTGCCAAAAATCTTTTGATTTTAAAACGACTATACTTGCAATTAAAGCCAACAAAGGTATATAAATTGGCAAATATAATCTTTTTAAAATTTCTCTTAATATTTCACCCAGCACTTCATTATTACATCTGATATATTCTGGTTTTTCTAATTTTAAATTAAGATTATTTAAATAAATTGTATCTTTAAAACAATAAAACAAATCAGATAAACTTGCTTCTTGAATTTTGGGATATAAAACAGTTTTTGTTAAATATTTTGATAAATTAATTTGCGTTTTATCAAATGAAATATTATTTATTGAACCAGAATCATGGTCTACTATTTTACCATCATAAAGAATTAAATAATTTACGTTGTTATGATTTACTATTTCTCCTTCTTTAGCAGAAACTATTTGGAATTTTTGACTTCCAAGTCTATCTTTTAAAAATACATCATAAAGTAAATTATTTTCTTTCTTACCAATAAATATTGTTAAGTCTTTAACTGCATCTGTAAATTTTTCAGCAGTAATAATTGATCCTAAATAATCCACATTAGATTGTCTCACAAAAGATTTAGCTTTATTATTTGAATAGGGAACTATAATTGCACTAAGTATTAATTGGATAAATAAGTAAATTAAAGAAAATTTTATTAATTTTCTTGAAAATTCTTTTTTTCCTATTCCATTGATCCAAAATAGCAATAATTCATTTTTTTCTTCATGTTTAATTAGAACATAAAATATTGATATAAAAAAAACGAATACTAAAATCCTACTTATTATTTTTGGCAAGTTATAAAGAGTGTACATGAAGTATATTTTTAGCCCATGCCCATCTTCTGAAACTAAATCTAGAAAATTTACCGCCTGTGTAATCCATATAATCAGACTAATGCTAAAAATGCTTACTAAAAAAAATAAAGTAATATTGTTAAAAAGCTTTCTAAAAATTAATTTTTCCATTGAAATAAGATAATTTTATACCTATATACATTCAACTTTAAGTATATATTTTAAAATTTATGAGTGTTCAAGTTGTCAATAAAAACAAGGCTAAAATTAGCGATCTGAGTGAGATTGTTTTATTTTCTGATGAAAAATTTCAAATAAAAAATGGAAAAAGCATATTTTCCAAATCTCAGGTGCAATATATCGAAAAAACTTTAAAAAATAAAAAAAAATCAAAAAAAGGTTTTATTTCTTTTAACATAAATGAAAAGAATACTCTTATTTTAATATCACTAAAAAATAATTTAAAAAGTTTTGATGTTGAAAGCCTAGGAGCATCTTTTTATGACTTCGCTAAAAAAAATTCGTTTAATAATATTTCAATAATTACAGATAGCGTTAAAAATAAACCAGGAAGAGATTTTATAGGACGATTTATCCACGGATTAAAATTAAAATCATATGAATTTAATATATATAAATCAAAAAAAAATGATAATAATATTACAATCAATTTAGTAGGCAAACAAAGCTCTTTATCAAACAAAAACAAATCAAAGTTTAAAGCTCTTGAAGAAGGGATAAATTTTACCAAAGATCTAGTTTCCGAACCAGGAAATATTTTACATCCAGATGAATATACAAAAAGATTGCTTAAATTAAAAAAAATTGGACTAAAAGTAACAGTTTATAATGAAAAAAAATTAAAAAAATTAGGATGTAATGCTTTACTTGGAGTAGGACAGGGAAGTATTAGAGGTTCTTATCTTGTAACTATTGAATGGAGAGGAAATAGATCAAAATTAAAACCTTTAGCATTTGTTGGAAAAGGAGTTTGTTTTGATACTGGTGGTTACTCGCTTAAACCAGCAAGATTTATGGAAGATATGACTTATGACATGGCGGGCTCAGCTGCTGTGGTAGGTTTAATGAAAACTTTAGCTTTAAGAAAAGCAAAAATCAATGCAGTTGGTGTAGTAGGTCTTGTTGAAAATATGGTAAGTGGAAACGCTCAAAGACCTGGCGATATTGTAAAATCTTATAGTGGTAAAACTATAGAAGTATTAAACACCGACGCTGAAGGTAGATTAGTTTTAGCAGACGCTTTAACTTTCACTGAAAAAAAATTTAAACCTAAATTCATGGTTGATTTGGCAACTTTAACTGGCGCAATAATTGTTTCATTGGGTTCGGAGTATGCAGGTCTTTTTTCTAACGATGATAAATTATCAAAACAATTACTTGAAGCAGGTGAAAAAGTTGATGAAAAATTATGGAGAATGCCTCTTCACAAAAACTTTGACAAACTGATAAACTCAAAAAACGCAGATATGCAAAATATTAATTATGTAGGCGGTGCTGGATCAACTACTGCAGCACAATTTTTACAAAGATTTATTCTTAATAAAACACCTTGGGCTCATTTGGATATAGCAGGAATGGCTTTCTCAAAATATGGTGGAGCTCTAAATTCAGGAGGAGCAACTGGTTACGGAGTAAGATTGTTGAACAAATTAGTAGAAGAAAACTATGAGTAACATCCAACAAACACTATCGATAATTAAACCTGATGCTGTAGAAAGAAACTTATCAGAAGAAATAAAAAATGAGTTCAAGAATAACAATTTTAATATTTTGAAAGAGAAAAAGGTAAAAATATCAAAGTCAGAAGCTGAAAAATTTTATC
>CACDDB010000029.1 GCA_902551445.1 uncultured Pelagibacteraceae bacterium
TTTTTATATTATGAACAAAACAAGAATGAAGAAATCGCAAAATTATTAAATGTAAAATATTGGGCTACAATTATTATATATAAAAATAGCAAAGAAGTTGCAAAAGAAATAGGAGTCACAAGTAAAAAAGATATTTATTCTCTTATCAAAAAAGAGATTTGATGTACTATATTTTGCTTGGAATAGGTCTGGGATTAATTTTTTACCTTTCTGATAAATATATTTTTTAATGAATAAAAATCTTTTAATTCTTACATTAAGTCAAATTTTTAGCTTTACTGCAGCGCCAGTAACCGTATTTTTAAGTGGAATTATTGGTTCACAAATAAGCCCTTTAAAATCACTCTCTACCTTACCAATGTCAATATCGGTAGTTGGCATAGCAGTAGGTGCAATCTTAGCAACTAAAGTTATGAGTTTAATAGGAAGAAAAGCTGGATTTATTTCAGCATCAATTGGAAATTTTTCATTTTCTATATTGGCAGCTTATTCAATAATGGATCAGAACTTTATTTTATTTTGTTTTGCAAATTTTTTTATTGGCGTTGGTATGGCTTTCACGCACCAATATCGTTTTGCTGCGGCTGAAAGTGTTGAAAAAGATAAAGTACCTAGAGCAATTTCAATAATTTTACTAGGTGGAATTGTTTCAGCATTTTTAGGACCAAGTATGGCAAATTATGGAAAAGATATTGTTACCGATCAATTGTATGTTGGGTCTTATTTATCACTTGCTATTCTAACTATTATACCGTCGATTTTATTTTTATTTTATGAAAATACATCAAAATTAGAGTCTAATATAAAAAGTTCAGGAAGAAGTATTTTAGAATTAATTTCGCAACCTAGATTTTTACAGGCACTCGTAGCTTCAGCATTTGGGTATGCAATAATGACATTTTTAATGACGGCAACTCCATTAAGCATGCATGTAATGGAAAAAATGAGTCTAAGTAAAACAGGTTTGGTTATACAGTTTCATGTTGTAGCAATGTTTCTACCATCTTTGATAACTGGAAATTTAGTTAAAAAATTTGGTCATAGCAAAATAATGTATGCAGGAGTGTTTCTTTACAGCATAACTATAATAGCAAGTTTCTTTGATCAAACTTATTATAATTATATGTTCGCATTAATTTTTCTAGGTTTAGGTTGGAATTTTTTATTTATATCTGGCACGAGTTTACTAGTTTTAACCTATAAAGAGGAAGAAAAATTCAAAGCTCAAGGATTAAATGATTTTATCGTATATTCCGTTCATGCCACTGGAAGTTTATCAGCTGGAATTTTAATTATACTCACCAACTGGAAAACGATGAATTTAATATGTATACCTTTTATAATAATAATTATTCTGACTACTTTGAGAGCAGATATACTAAGTAAAAAACAAAAAAACCTCAGCAGTTTTCACCGCTGAGGTTTTAAAAATTAGATATTATCTTTGTTTTTTAGTTTTGAATTTTCCGCCTTTAACTTCTTTTTCTAAGAAAGAACCAAAAGCTTCTCCAACATCTGTAAACTCAACACCAGTTGCACCTTCGTAGTTAATAGCTTTTCCTTTAGCTAGTAAATCTAAGGCTTTCTTCAACTCACCTGGGTAAATTTTCTTACCAGGAGCATTTGCAACAGACATTACATTTTGTTGTATAGTTGCTCTGTCAGCTTTTCCACCAGCTTGCATTGCAAGAGTGATTAAAGCAGCAGCATCATAAGATTCCCCAGTGTATGGACCAGAAGAGTCTATACCAGCAGCTTTTGCAACATTAGCAAAAACTCCAGCACCTTTTCCAGTTGAACCTGGCAGAGAACCAAATGATTTGTTTAAGTCTTTTCCAAATCTATCAGTTAATGAATCACCGATCATACCATCAGACAATACGAATCTATCGAAAGATCCTGCATCTAATGAACCAGCAATAATGCTTCCACCAGCTTGGTCAAGATAACCTAATACAGCTAGTGCATCACCACCTGCAGAAGCTAAAGTCGCAACTTCAGCACCGTAGTCACCTTTACCTTCTTCATGTGCAGTGACAGCAGTTACTTTAATTCCGTGAGCTTTAACGGCAGCAACATAAACATCAGCCAAACCTTTTCCGTAGTCATTATTTGTATGAGTTACGGCAATACTCTTAACTTTTCTATCTTTTGTAATATCAGCTAATATTTGACCACCTCTTGCATCCGATGGAGCAGTTCTAAAGAAATAACCATTGTCTTTAAGATCTGTTAATCCTGGAGATGTAGCAGATGGAGAGATCATTACTACTCCATTTGGTACAGCAACATTAGTTGCTATAGCACCAGTTACTCCAGAACAGTCAGCTCCCATAATAGCTACAACACCTCCTGAAACCAAACCTTCAGCAGCAGTAGTGGCAGCAGCAGAGTCAACACACGTTGAGTCAGCTCTTTCAACTGATATAGATTTTCCTCCTAATAGCGAGCCTGAGTCCGAAGCTTCTTTAAAAGCTAGCTCTGCAGACGCGGCCATTGCAGGAGTCAGGGATTCAATAGGACCAGTAAATCCTAGAATAATTCCCATTTTAATATCTGCAAATACATTTGTTGTCATCGTCGAAACAAATAAAAAAGCAGCTAAAACTATTTTTCTCATATATTTCCCTTAATTGTTAACAATTTATAAAGATTAAATTAAATCTTATTAGATTTATTTTTCAATAAGTAATTTATCTAATTTTTTGTAGTAAAAAGACTGATGTAATAACAATAATTCCACCAATAACCATAATGAGCGTTGGAATTTCTCCAAATATAAAAAAAGATAACAATATTCCGAAGACTGGAAATAGGGCATAGAAAGGAAGTACTTGTCCAACTGGATAAAATTTATACAGATAGAACATTGACATATGCCCCATCAACGAGCAGAGAACACCGTGATAAAGAGCAAGTAGCCAAGCATCTGCATTTAATTCCTTTAAGTGAGCAACTGTATTTCCTTCAAAATAAATAGATAAAATTAATAAACTAATAAAACCAATTCCACCCATACAAGCATTAGTAAATTTAACATCAAGTTCTTTTAAATATCTGGAAAATACTTGTGCGGATGCATAAAAAAAAGCCATACAACATATAAGTAAAAATCCTAAAATTTCGTCAGCTATTTTAGGATCAAATGCAATCAATAGTATTCCTAAAAAAGATGTAATTATTAAAATCCATTTTTTTTTACTTATATTTTCACCGATAAATATTGAACTAATAATTATAGCTATTGGGATTGATAGTTGGGCACCAATAACTATTGGTGACAAAATGTTTGACGCATTAACAGATAAATATAAAAATAGATTTACCGACATACCCATAGAAATACCAAAGCCAAATAGTGGCAATAAATATTTTTTATTTGGTAATTTAAAATTTAAAAAAGGCAAAAGGCAAATAAATACAATTGCCATTCTTAATGAACCAAATAAAATTGGAGGAATAGAAGCATTAAGACCAAGTTTTGCCGTAGGGTATGCGCTACCAAGCAAAAACATTACAAACAGAATTAATAATGTATGTTTTAAAGTCAATCAATTAACCCATTGTAAATGGATCATCCATAGGTTTGTCAGATGTATTAAACCAGGTTGTTTTAATTCTTGTATAGTCTTTAATTGATTCAATTCCTGCTTCTTTTCCATATCCACTGTCCTTCATACCACCAAAAGGAGCTGATGGAGAAATTAATCTATAAGTATTTACAAATGTAATTCCAGCTCGTATTGCACTTGAAACTCTTAAGCCTCTGTTAATATCTTTTGTGTAAATTCCTGAGGATAGCCCATATTGATTATCATTCATTTTTTCAACAACTTCTTTTTCAGTTTTAAATTTCATAACTGATAGAACTGGTCCAAATAATTCATTTTCTGCTGTTGGCAAATTATGATTATTACATTCAATAACTGTTGGTGGAAAATAATATCCCTTATTTGACATGCTATGTCTTTTACCTCCACATTTTAGTTTTCCACCTTGATCTAAAGTAAGTTTAATATTTTTTTCAATTATTTCTAATTGTTTTAAACTATTTAAAGGACCCATTTGTGTATCTTTTTCCATAGGTGAACCTAATTTTATTTTTTTTGCTTTACTTACAATTTTCTCTAAAAAATTTTCATAGATACTATTTTGTATATAAAGCCTTGATCCTGCGATGCAACTTTGTCCACTTGCACCAAAGATTCCTGCTGTAATTCCATTTAGCGCATTTTCTTGATCAGCATCTTCAAAAACAGCTACAGGACTTTTCCCTCCAAGCTCAAGACTTACTTGAGATAAATTTTCTGCAGAATTTTTTATAATATGCCTTGCTGTTTCAGGTCCACCCGTAAAAGCTACTCTTTCTACCAAATTGTGTGATGTTAAGGCTTTACCACAAGGTTCACCAAAACCAGAAATAATGTTTACAACACCTTTTGGAATTCCAGTTTTTTCAATTAATTTTCCAAATTCAAATAAAGTTGCAGGAGCTAATTCAGAAGATTTTATTACTACTGTATTACCCATTGCAAGTGCTGGTGCTAATTTAACAGCAGTTAATAACATTTGAGAGTTCCAAGGTATAATTGCTGCCACAACTCCAATTGGAACTCTAGTTGTTATTACTTGCATATTGTTTTTATCAATAGGCAAAACTGTTCCTTCAACTTTATCAGCTAAACCTGCATAGTAATCATAATATTCAGCAATATAATTTGCTTGAGTTTTTGTTTCTTTAAATAATTTTCCAGTATCAATTGTTTCAATTTTTCCAAGAAGCTCTGCATTTTCTCTTAGTTGTTCTGCAATTGCTTTTAAATATTTTGCCCTCTCTCTTGGAAATAAATTTGGCCATTTACCCTCAAAAGCTTTTTGAGCAGATTTTACAGCCTTATCTACATCTTTTTCGCTAGCTTCAGGAGCTTCTGCCCACGGTTCATTATTTTCTGGATTTAATGATTTAAATGTCTTTTTATTTTCTGAGTCAACCCACTCTCCATTAATAAACATTTTATATTTTTTTAATTTAGACATTTTCTATAAAATTTTTGATTTTAATATTAACATCATCTGCACATTCAATACTACATAGATGTTTGCCATTAGTTATTTCGGTATATTTTGAATATTTTAAATCATTTGATAGCTTTTTTGACATTTCAGGAGTTGATCCTGGATCAATAGATCCAGTCATAACATGAGTTTTAATATTTATTTTTTTAACTTTTTCTACATCATCCTCATAGTATGCAAATAGCTCATATGCTTTGATAAAATTTTTTTGGTCTTCAGGACTTTTTGTTAAAATTTTCATGAATTCTTCATAAATACTTGGATTTTTTTCAAGGTATTTATCTGTAAACCATCTTTTCATCGCAAGTTTTGAAATTGGCTCATTTAGTTTTGCTAAATTTACTCTATCTATAACTTCCTGTCTTTGTTCTTTACTTCTTTTGTAAGTTGTTGCAATTAAAGTTAAAGAATTAATTTTATTTTGAAAGTCTGCGGCAAAATTTAAAGCTATTAGAGATCCAATAGAAAAACCTACTAAATGTAATTTATCTATTTTTAAGCTGTCGATAAGAGATGACAGTTGATCAACATAATCATCCATTTTAATTTTTTCTTTATTAAATGGTGATTTGCCATGTCCCAAGAGGTCATAAGTTAGCGTGGAATAGTTTTTAAAATAACTAATTTGTGGAGACCACATTTTACGATCTAAACCTACTCCATGAATAAAAACTATTGGTAAAGTTTTTTTATTTATGAAGGTGTAATAATTTTGATTATTTAGGTTCAATACCCATCTCTTTCATATCTTGATATCTATCACCTGTTCTTGGATGAGCTCTACTTGTTGGTGCACCACCAATAGCAACAACAATTTCATCTTCATTTGGTGCGTCATGAATTGTAAATTCATGAGTCAGGTAATAAGGCCTAAGTCCTGCATCAGTCTTATGCATCATAGGTAATGAAATTTTAGAACCTGCTGGCCCTCTTGTATTTGTAAAACTTAAATAAGCAGTTCCACCAACCGCTTCTCTAAATTTATTTCCAAATCTCAAAGTATGTATAAATGCTGATGCATGTTCTATTTCTCCATTTAAGCCTACCATTGAAGCTTTTCCATAAGCTAAAATTTTTTCACCTGAACCAATTTCTTTTATAAGTTCAGGAACTAAAATTTCTCCTAGTTTTGGGGCTAAATCTAATATTTCAGGTTTTAAATTCTCAACAAAACCTTTCCCGGCCCAAGGATTTTGAATTACGGCAGCAACAGACACTAAGAAAACAGGTTCTTTGGCTTTTTTTCCACCTTCTATAAATGTTTTATCTACAAATTTTGCAAATTTTCTTAGTTTTAATTCCATCAACTCGCCCTTT
>CACDDB010000030.1 GCA_902551445.1 uncultured Pelagibacteraceae bacterium
TAATATGAGTTATTCTGTAGGACAATTACATAAGTATGCTGTAGATCTTTATAAAACTTTAGAGAAAGAAACAGGAAAAAATGTAGGTTTTAGTGTCGTATCAAATATTAGGCTGGCTAGTACAAAAGATAGAATGGACGAATATCATCAGTATGCAGGTGTAGCACAAACAATTGGTGTAAATGTAAAATTTTTAAAACCAGAACAAGTAAAAGAAATCTGGCCACTTTGTAATACTGAGGATTTAATAGGAGCAATACAACATCCTGAAGATGGATACATTCAACCTGCAGATTTAACACAAGCTCTAGCTACAGGCGCAAGAAATAGAGGTGCAGAAATTTATAGAAACACAAATGTAGTAGGAATTAAACAAACAAAAGATGGATGGATAGTTGAAACTGACAAAGGAACAATTGAATGTGAACATGTGATGTCTTGTTCTGGAAATTTTGCAAGACAAACTGGCAAGATGGTTGGATTAGACATTCCAGTAATTCCAGTAGAACATCAATACATAGTTACTGAACCGCATCCAGAAATACAGAAAAGAAAAAAAGAAGGCCTTCCAGAAATGGGAGTTCTAAGAGATAGTGATAGCAGATGGTACATGAGGGAAGAAGCAGGAGGTTTGATTTTAGGACCTTATGAAGATGGCGCACCTTGTTGTTATGTAGATGGACCATCAAAGAATTCAGAATATGAATTATTTCAAGAAGATCTAGAAAGACTTGCTCCTCATATTGAAGGCGCGATTCATCGAGTTCCTGCTTTTGGAGAAGTTGGAGTTAAAAAAGTTTATAACGGTGCAATCTGTTATACACCTGATGGAAATCCAATTGTTGGTCCAGCTTGGGGTTTAAAAAACTTTTGGATAAACGAAGGTCATAGTTTTGGAATTACTGCAGCAGGCGGTGCAGGATGGCAACTAGCAGAATGGATCGTTGATGGAGAACCAACAATTGATATGCTTGGTGTGGAACCTAGAAGATATGGAGACTACGCTACTAAATCATATCTAAAAGAAAAAAATGAAGAGGCTTATCGAAACGTATTTATCATTCATTATCCTGATGAAGAAAGAGGTGCAGCAAGACCTTTAAGAACGGCCCCATGTTATGACAGATTGAAAAACTTAGGAGCTGTATTTGGTCAGAAATTTGGATGGGAAAGAGCTAACTTTTTTGCAACGGACGGAATGGAACAAAAGGATGATTGGTCATTCAGAAGATCAAAATGGTTTAAAGCTGTTCAAAAAGAATGCAAAAATGTCAAAGAAAATGTTGGGTTATTAGACATGACAGCATTTGCAAAATGTAGAATAAAAGGACCCAAAGCAGAAGAATTTTTAGATTATTTAGTAGCTAACAAACTACCAAAAAAAGTAGGACGAATTAATTTGTGTCATGCACTTAATACAAAGGGCGGTGTTCATTCTGAATTTACCATCATGAGAGAGGCAGAAGATAGTTTTTATTTGGTATCTGCAGGAGCTTTTCAAAGGTTAGATCATGATTGGATTTTAAAATGGATGCCAAAAGATGGATCGGTTCAATTTGAAAATTTAACTAATAGCATAGGGGTATTGGTTGTTTCAGGTCCTAAAGCAAGAGAATTGATGAAAAGAGTTTCTAAAGATGATTTTTCAAATGAAAACTTCAAGTGGTTAAGTTCAAAAAGTGTAAACATAGGTCATGCCCCAGTTAACGCTATGAGAGTTAACTTTGTCGGAGAATTAGGATGGGAGCTTCATCACCCAATGGAATATCAAAACCACATATTCGATAAATTAATGGAAGCTGGAAAAGATTTAGGTTTAAAACCTTACGGCATTAGGGCTATGAACAGTTTACGTGTTGAAAAATCCTATAAACTTGTTGGAACCGAACTATCTATTGAATATTCACCGTACGAATCTGGATTAGATAGGTTTATTCATCCAAATAAAGGAAAATTTATTGGTTTAGAAGCTTTGAATAAATGGAGAGAAAAAGGGTTCAATAATAAATTAGTAACACTTGAGGTACACAATATTACAGATGCTGATGTACTAGGCAATAACCCAATTTATCAAAATGATAAAGTTGTTGGTAGAGCAACAGGAGGAGATTTTGGCTTTAGATTAAATAAATCAATAGCCTTAGGAATGGTAAAACCCGAACTTGCGACAACTGGTCAAAAATTTAAAATTGATATTTTGGGAAAAATGCACGACGCTACTATTTTAGATGAAAGTCCTTACGATCCAGAAAATAAATTGTTAAGAGCATAATGAAAATATTAGTCGCAGTAAAAAGAGTAATTGATTATAATGTCCAAGTTAGAGTTAAAGAAGATGGAACTGGCGTTGTTACGGACAATGTTAAGATGTCAACTAATCCTCCAGATGATAATGCTGTTGAAGAGGCAGTAAAAATAAAAGAGTCTGGCAAAGGAAAAGAAATTGTTGCAGTAACAATAGGGGAAGACAAAGCACAAGAAACAGTTAGAAAAGCTTTAGCTGTTGGTGCTGATAGAGGTATTCATGTTAAGTCAGAAGGAGTATTAGAGCCTTTAGCAGTTTCAAAAATACTTCAAAAGATTGTTGAAAAAGAAAAGCCTGATTTAGTTTTCATGGGAAAGCAAGCCATTGATGATGATTGCAATCAAACAGGACAAATGCTTGCTGCATTATTGAATTGGCCTCAAGCAACATTTGCTTCAAAAATAAACGTCAAAGACAAATCATTAGAAGTAACAAGAGAGGTTGACGAAGGTTTAGAAACAATTGAAGTAAACACTCCTGCAATTGTTACGTGTGATTTGAGATTGAATGAACCAAGATACGCTTCTTTGCCTAATATAATGAAAGCAAAGAAAAAACCTTTGGAACAAATTAATGCTAGTGATTTAGGTGTAGATATTAAATCAAGAATTGAGCAAATTAAAGTTGAAGAACCTCCAAAAAGAAAAGCAGGCATCAAAGTTGCAAGCGTTGCAGAATTAGTTCAAAAATTAAAAAATGAGGCAAAGGTAATTTAATGTCAGCATTATTGATAGCGGAACATAATAATAAAGAAGTAAGACCATTTACATTAAATGCAATAACTGCTGCTAGTCAAATAGACCAAGATCTTCATGTTTTATTAATTGGTAGTAAAGCAGATGAAGTTGCGAAAACTTTAGCAGGCGTTCCAAATGTTAAAAAAGTTATTTATGTAGATAATGAAATTTACGAAAATTACTTAGCCGAAAACTTTACTCCTGTCATAGTAAAGCATGCAGAAAATTATTCTCATATCATTTGTTCAGCAAATACTTTTGGAAAAAATTTAATGCCTAGAGTTGCAGCTTTATTAAATACGTCTCAAGTTAGCGATATAATAAAAGTTATTTCACCAGATACTTATTTAAGGCCAATATATGCAGGTAATGCATTTGCAACAGTAAAAAGTACAGATCAAAAGAAATGTATTACTATAAGACCCACTTCTTTTGATCCTGCTGCTACATCTGGAGGCTCAGCGGAAATTGTTAAAGGTGAAGCTGCAGAAGCTTTTCAACAAATAAAGTTTATTAAAAGAGAAGAAGTCAAATCAGATAGACCTGAACTTGGAACTGCTAGGGTAGTTATTTCAGGCGGTAGAGGAATGCAAAATTCAGATAACTTTAAATTAATCACAGCTATAGCCGATAAATTGAATGCCGCAGTGGGAGCATCAAGAGCTGCAGTAGATGCAGGATACATTACAAATGACCATCAAGTAGGTCAAACTGGCAAAGTAGTGGTTCCAGATCTGTACATTGCAGTAGGAATTTCTGGTGCAATACAGCACCTAGCAGGAATGAAAGAAAGCAAAATAATTGTAGCTATAAACAAAGATGGTGAAGCACCAATATTTAGTGTTGCAGATTATGGCTTAGAAGCGGATTTATTTGAAGCTCTTCCACAATTTTTAGAAGAATTGAACAAATTAAATACTATACAAAAATAACAAATACTGTAAAAAAATATCATTATGTCCAGAGAAGTAATGGAATATGATGTTGTAATTGTTGGAGGCGGACCATCAGGTCTAGCCACAGCCATAAAATTAAAAAAACTTAAATCAGATTTAAACGTATGTATTTTAGAAAAGGGTTCAGAAATTGGCGCCCATATTTTATCAGGAAATGTTTTTGAAACTAGAGCACTTGATGAATTAATTCCAAATTGGAAAGAATTAAACTCACCAATTAAAACAAAAGTAACAAAAGAAAAATTTTTATTTTTAGGAAAAACCAAATCATTAAGTTGGCCAACTTGGTTGCTGCCAAAAGTTCAGCAAAATCATAAAAATTATATTATAAGTTTAGCAAATCTTTGTAGATGGTTAGCAGAACAAGCAGAAGGTTTAGGAGTAGAAATTTTTCCAGGATTTCCTGCGAGTGAAATATTGTACAACGAAGATGGATCTGTAAAGGGAGTGGCAACTCAAGACATGGGTTTGGACAAAGAAGGAAATAAAAAAGATAGTTTCGAGTCTGGTATGGAACTCCATGCTAAAGTTACGGTTTTTGCGGAAGGATGCAGAGGACATTTAGGAAAAGAATTAATTAAAAAATTTGAATTGGATAAAGGAAAGGATCCACAACAATATGGAATTGGCTTTAAAGAAATTTGGGAAATAAAAGACAATAACCATCAGGAAGGAATGGTCATGCATACTGCAGGTTGGCCATTGGATAAAAATACTTATGGTGGAAGTTTTATATACCATGCAGAAAACAAACAAGTCTTCCTTGGATATGTAATAGGTTTGGATTATAAAAATCCGCATCTTTCCCCTTTCGATGAATTTCAAAGATTTAAAACTCATCCAGCAATTAAAAAAATAATTGAAGGTGGAAAAAGAATTTCATATGGGGCTAGAGCATTAATCGAAGGTGGATTGCAAAGCCTTCCAAAAATGTTTATGCCTGGGGCATTACTAGTTGGTTGTGATGCAGGAACTTTAAATATGCCAAAAATAAAAGGTTCACATACGGCAATGAAAAGTGGAATGATTGCTGCGGAAACAATTGTTGAACACATAAATGATAAAAAAAACTTATCAATTTATGAAGATAAATTTAAAAAAAGTTGGGTTTATGAAGAATTGCACGCAGCGAGAAATGTAAAACCAAGTTTTAATTGGGGATTGTTTTTAGCAATAATTTTTACAGGAATTGATCAAATTTTGTTTAGAGGAAAACTACCTTTTACCCTGAAACACAAACATGCTGACCATGAAACTTTAAAACTAGCAAAAGATATGCCTAAAATTGATTATCCAAAACCAGATAACGTTATTACTTTTGATAAAACAAGTTCAGTTTATTTAACTGGAACTAACCACGCAGATAATCAGCCGGTACATTTGAAGTTAAAAAACCCTGATTTACCAATAAAATATACACTTGATAAATATGATGAACCTGCACAAAGATACTGTCCAGTTGGAGTTTATGAAGTTCAAGTTGAGAACAACGTTTCAAAATTTGTTATAAACTCTCAAAACTGCATACACTGTAAAACTTGCGATATTAAAGAACCTTCCCAAAATATCACATGGGTAACACCCGAAGGTGGTGGTGGACCTAAATATGGCAATATGTAGTTTTATTTAAATCTAAACAGAAATTTATTTTTAAATCTTTCAATAAAATTTCTATTATCACCAAACTTAGGTTCATCTACGCCTGGTCTTCTTTTCCAACGGGCATAGAAATACTTTGTTCTTTTAAAAAAAGAATTTTCCTTAATATAGTAATAGACAGCAATGGATTTTCTTCCTTCATTATCTGGACATTTGATTGGATCTGGAAATCCATGATTTGATTCAGTGTCAGTTCTAAACACTACTGCATTATTAATGTGTGGATAAACCTTTAAAAAATTATTTTTCATATTTTGATCCCATAGCTCTATTGCGCCACCCCAGCTTTCATTCCAATTTTTATTTAAATAAACCAATAGATTTAACATTCTCTTTACTTTTCTTTTCCTAATGTAGATGAAATCTGAATGCAGTTTTAGATATCCACCTTTTCTTGACTCATGCATTCCCCCACCAAATAAAGTTGGATCCGGCATCAGATTTGGTATTTTGAATTTATTTTCTAAAATCTTTACGAATGTTTCAGAATTTAAATGATCAATAAAACTTTTTATAGATTTAGGAAATTGTTTATAGTCATCTAATCCTCTTTTTGTTTTTTGAAATAATGCATCACTACTAGGACCAAGTTCTTTTGGAAAAGAAAAATTTTCACTTACTTTTTCTATTAAATCATCAGGTAAAAATTTTTCTATATGCGAATGTTGGTAAGGAGTATCTTTTACAAAAATCGTTTCATTGTG
>CACDDB010000031.1 GCA_902551445.1 uncultured Pelagibacteraceae bacterium
ATCTCTAATTGTATCACTTCTGTATAATGATCTTTTTCCAATAAAATCATATTTTTTCTTGCTAATTATCCAGTCCATTTGTAAATCTACTGGTGTCATTGTGCCATCAGTATCTTGTCCAGCAATTATAAATCCTTTCTCAGCTCTAAGTAGGTGCATACTTTCAGTACCATAAGGTGTAATATTAAATTCTTTCCCAGCTTCAAAGCATTTCTCCCAAAGAGACTTACCATATGATGATTGAATATTAATTTCATAACTATGTTCACCGGTAAAACTAATTCTCATTACTCTGCATTTTATATTATCTATTAAAGCATTTTTAAAAGACATATGTGGAAACTCTTTATCTGATAAATTTAAATCAGGCATTACCTTTGAAAGAATTTTTTTTGAATTTGGTCCACAGATGCTAACAGTTGCATAATGATCTGTGACTGAAGTTAAATAAACATCTAACTCGGGCCATTCTGTTTGTAAATAATCTTCTAATTTTCCAAGTACATTTGCTGCGCCTCCAGTTGTTGTTGTCATTAGGTAGTGATTTTCTGAAATTCTTGTAGTAACTCCATCATCATAAACCATTCCATCTTCATTCAACATTAAACCATATCTGCACTTTCCTATTTCTAATTTAGACCAAGCATTTGTATAAACCCTATTTAAAAATTCTGATGCATCACTTCCTTGAATATCTATCTTTCCAAGAGTCGAAGCATCCAAAATACCGGCGCTATCTCTAGCTGCTTTGCTTTCTCTTTGTACAGCTTCATGCATATTTTCGTTTCCTATTGGATAGTACCAAGCTCTCTTCCATTGCCCTACATTTTCAAATTCTGCATTATGTTTGGTATGCCAATCATGTATAGGTGTTTTTCTGGTAATATCAAAAAATTCACCAACGTTTCTTCCAACAATCGCTCCAAATGTTAATGGGGTATAAGGAGGCCTAAATGTAGTTGTTCCCAATTCTCCCATTTTTACACCAGCAGTTTCAGCTATAATTCCAAGTGCATGCATATTAGATAATTTACCTTGATCAGTTGCCATGCCCGTTGTTGTGTACCTCTTTACATGCTCAATTGATTTAAAACCTTCTCTTAAAGCTAATTTTACATCATTTGCAGTAGAATCATTTTGAAAATCTAAAAATGGCTTAGTTTTTCCTAAAGGTTTATCAGATGGTAGTAGCCAAATATTTTTTTTGACAATTTCTTTTGAGGAAATAATTTCTAAATTTTCATAATCATTATTGTTAACTTTTAAAAACTTATTTATTAAATTAACTGAATTTTTTATCACTTCATCAAGTTCAAAATCACCATTACAAGATCCTATACTTATTTGATCTAACTCTGATTTATCTGGTAAAAAAACATTATCTTTATCTCTAAATTTAAGTTTACCACCAGACTGAGTAAATAAATGTACTCTTGGTGTCCATCCTCCGGAAATACCAAAGCAATCACATTCTTCTTTCATTTTTTTACCGACAACTGTAGTGCCATCGTCAGATAATTTCATAATTTCAATAGAATTAATTTTTTTGTAACCATTTGTATTAACGACTGTATGCTTCCAATGAATTTTAATACCTAATTTTTCTGCCTGTTTTACAATCAATGAATTGCTTTTGTCTCTTATGTCAATTACTGAATTAACACTTACACCACTGTTACTTAAAGAGATTGCGGTTTCATAAGCAGAGTCATTATTTGTAAATAAAGATATTTGTTGGCCACATTTAACTCCATAATAATCTATGTACTTTTTGATAGAAGATGAAAGCATAATACCAGGTCTATCATTATTGTTGAAAATTAATGGTCTTTCAATTGCTCCAGTAGCTATAATTACTTTTTTAGCTCTAATTTTCCAAAGTCTTTGCCGAATTTTATCTTTTTTTTCATTTAAATCTAAATGATCAGTTAAATTTTCTCTTGCTAAAAGATAATTGTAACTATGATAAGCAGCCAAAGATGTTCTTGTTTTTATGGTTAAATTTTTAAGTGATTTTAGATTTTCGATTTCTTTTTTTAACCACTCATTTGAATAAGAATTATTTATTTTAAAGCATTCATTTTCTTGAAAAAGAGTGGTTCCACCTAAGATATTTTTATCGTCTATTAATAAAGTATTAAAATTATTTTTAGCTGCTGTCTTCGCGGCTATTATTCCAGATATACCACCGCCAACAACTAAAACATCACAGTGTAAGTATCTATGATCATAAATATCTTTGTCCGGTTCAGTAGGTGATTTGCCTAGACCTGCAGATTTTCTTATAAAGTATTCATATAATTTCCAAAAATTAGCAGGCCACATGAATGTTTTATAATAGAAAGCTGCCGGTATAAGAGGAGAAAAAAAATTGTTTACTGCTCCTATATCAAAATTAACACTTGGCCAGCAATTTTGACTCGATGCTTCTAAACCTTCATATAACTCTATCTCAGTTGCCCTTGTATTTGGCTCTGTCATTGATGCATCACTTCCAACTTGTACGATTGCATTAGGTTCTTCAGGACCGCATGCCATTATTCCTCTTGGGCGGTGATATTTAAAACTTCTCCCGACAAGGTGAATATCATTTGCTAATAAAGCTGATGCCAAGGTATCGCCCCTGAACCCATATAATGTTTTACCGTCAAACTTAAAAGATATCCTAGATGTTTGATCAATAAACTTGCTATTTGTTATTCTTAAATTTTTGCTCATTATTTTATAGGGGGTTTTTCGCCCATTTTATATACAGCATGGATTTTATCGTTTGATGTATCTCTAACCATGTTGAACCATTTTCTACATCCGTGAGCATGATTCCATCTTTCAAATTGAACTCCTTTAATATTCTTTCTCATGAATAAAAATTCAGCCCACTGATCATCACTTAATTCCGTAGGTTGTTTTGGCCTCACGATGTGTGCTTCACCACCAGCTGAAAATTCACTTTGATCTCTTTCACCGCAATATGGACAATTAATTAAAAACATTAGTGTGCTACAGCAGCTGCCCCATGTTCATCAACAAGATCACCACTTACAAATCTATTAATATTGAAATCAGCATTTAGTTTATGAGGCTCATCATTAGCAATAGTATGTGCAAATAAATCACCTGAACCTGGTGTTGCTTTAAATCCACCAGTTCCCCAACCACAATTAAAATATAATCCCTTAATATGTGTTTTACTAATTATTGGACTCGCATCAGGACAGATATCAACTATACCTCCCCATTGTCTTAACATTTTCATTCTACTAAAAATAGGGTAGAGCTCTAGTATCGCTTTTAGAGTTCCTTCTACAACATCATGACTTCCTCTTTGTGTGTATGAAATATAAGCATCAGTTCCAGCACCAATAACCAATTCTCCTTTATCTGATTGGCTTACATAAGCATGCACTGCATTAGACATAACAACAGTATCTATAATTGGTTTTACTGGTTCAGATACTAAAGCTTGCAAAGGTTTACTTTCAAGAGGCAATTTTAAATCAACCATATTTGCAATAACACTAGAATGACCAGCAGCAACTACTCCGATTTTTTTTGTTTTGATAAATCCTTTCGTAGTTTCTATACCTTCAACGCTATCTCCATTCCTTTTAATTCCTTTTACTTCACAATTTTGTATTATATCTACGCCCATAGCATCAGCTCCTCGAGCGTAGCCCCATGCAACAGCATCATGTCTGGCTGTTCCAGCTCTTCTTTGTAAAGTTCCTCCTAAAACAGGATATCTAATATCAGGTGAAGTATTAATTATTGGACAGAATTTTTTTACTTCTTCTGTGTTTAACCAAACAGCATCAATACCATTTAGCCTATTTGCATGTGTTCTTCTTTTTAAATCTCTAACATCTTGAAGGTTATGAGCTAAATTCATAACTCCTCTTTGACTAAACATAACATTATAATTTAATTCTTGCGAGAGTCCTTCCCAAATTTTTAAAGCATGATCATATAAACCAGCACTTGCGTCCCACAAATAATTCGAACGTATAATTGTAGTATTTCTTCCAGTGTTTCCTCCACCAATCCAACCTTTTTCAACAACAGCTATATTTCTCATATTGTGTTTTTTTGCTAGATAGAAAGCTGTTGCTAAACCATGGCCACCTCCACCAATAATTATAGCGTCATATTCTTTTTTAGGCTCAGGGTCTCTCCAAGCACGTTGCCAGTTTTCGTGATAACTAAATGCATTTTTAATTAACGAAAAAATTGAATATTTGTTTTTCATAATTTGCACAAAATTACTTGATTAATATTGAATATTCAATGATTTCAAGTTACACACTATGTTAAAAAGGTGAGGTGGGTGAGCTGGTTTAAACCAGGAGTTTGCTAAACTTCCGTACGTTATAATGACGTACCGAGGGTTCGAATCCCTCCCTCACCGCCATTAATAAAGTGGGTCGTTTTTGAAAAAATCTTTCAATTTTATTGGTTTTTGTTCAAGTATGTATCTATAAACATTATAATTTTCTAATACTCTTTGAACATAATTACGAGTTTCTTTAAATTTAATTAATTCAATCCAGTCGACATAATCTATTTGTTTTTTTTGTGGATTTTTATTTATTTTTTTCCAATATTTTACTCTTTTTGGTCCAGCATTATAAGCGGCTATGGCAAATGGATATGAACCATCGTATTCTAATATAAGTCCTGCAATATAATGAGAACCTAGATTAATATTATACTCAGGATCTTTTGTTAGTTTTGATTTTGAATAAGGTAGTTTAGCCTCCTTAGCTACAACTTTTGCGGTATAAGTCATTAATTGCATTAAACCTTTCGCACCAGCATGGCTGTGAGCAGAAGTGTCAAATTCACTTTCTTGCCTAATTATCGACAATATAAAAGCTGGCTCAGGTATTTTTCTTTTTGACACATATTTAGGGACACTAATTATTGGATAATTGTATTTGTTATGAAATCTTTTTTCATAAGATGCTTGCTTTGCAATCTGTATTGCAAAATCAAATCTATTTATATCTGTTGCTAATTTTGCAGCAAGTATTTCACTTCCCATGCTTATATTTTCTTTAGCTAAATACCTTAATATGTGTTTAGTGTACTTATCTTTATCTAATTCATGTAACAAATAAACTAATTTTATTAAATTTTTTTCGTAAAATTTTTTCATTAATTTTTCGTCAACTTTCATTAGTTTATTTAGCTGAAATTTTTCATCAGGATAAATTTTCATATGAGATAATTGTCCATAATATGTCGTTAAATATTTTGAACCTTCTTTGTACCATCTAGCAGAAAGTTCATTATCACCAATCTTTTCGTATGATTTACCTAACCAGTAAGCACCTCTAGATAAACTTATAGGATATCCAACATTTTCATAAAATTTACTGAAATGTTCAATAGCTCTTATTGGATCTTTTAAAAAACTTAAAGCAATCCATCCACTCATCCATTCTGCATCGGCAAGTTCAGGACCATTGCTTAATCCATGCATACTGGTTATTTTGTAGGCTTTTTGATATTTTTTTTTATATATTAATGACCTAGCTATAATTGATCTTTCGATCCACCATTTATCAGGTCTTACCATATAGTTTTTAGTATTTCTTATATTATCCAGAATTTCTAACGAACTTTCTAATCTACCTCTTTTTCTTCTCCATTTAAGTCTGTCATAATTAAGTCCAGGATCATTGATAAATTTTTTAGGAACTTTGCTTATAGCGTTATCTACTCCATACGATTTGCTCATTAAAAGTTGTCTTGCCGTATAAAGTAACTGATACTCCTTTGGTAAGTATCTTAACATTCTTTTTAAATCCCAATATTTGTTTTCCCAAGCCAAATAATCAGCTCTTTTGATATAATCTTTAGAATTAAGATATTTTTTATATTTTTTTCTAAAAGATTTTAGTTCAGATCTTGATAAATCTGCAGTAACCCAACCATCTTTTATTAGTTTGGTTCCTTTATCAATATTTCCACTTTTAATAAAACTTT
>CACDDB010000032.1 GCA_902551445.1 uncultured Pelagibacteraceae bacterium
GCCCAATTTGTTCTTTCTTCCACTTGGTAGAAGGAACAACGCCCTTTTTTTCATTTGGAAAATGATTTCCTAGAACTTGCTTTCCTAGTCCAAATTTCATTGCAGTTTCATTTAATCTATCGACACCGAGCAATCTTGCAGCTTCATAAAAATAAATATCACAAGATTGCTTAATTGCATTTTTTAAAGACATGTATCCATGGCCTTTTTTTTTCCAACAATGGTAAGTGTGGCCGTACATTTCAATTTTACCCTCGCATCTCACTTGCATTTTTGTACTTAATACATCATTTTCTAAGGCTGAAAGTGCAACAATAGGTTTTATTGTGGAACCAGGAGCATATAATCCTGATAATGTTTTATTTAACAAAGGTTTAAGTGGATCTTTTTTAATTTCATTCCATTTTTCCAAGTCCACTCCATATAAAAATAGGTTAGGATCAAATGAGGGAGCGGAATTCATGGCAATAATTTCTCCAGTATAAATATCCATTACGCTTATAGAACCAGCTTTATCCTTAAGCAGTTCTTGTGTTAGCTTTTGTATTTCACTATCAATTGTTAATTTTATTGTTTTTCCTTCTTCTCCTTCAACATAATCGATTTGATTAATTCTTTTTCCAAAAGCATTTACCTCATATCTCTGAATGCTATTTGTTCCAATGAGCTCATTTTCAAAATTTTTCTCTAGACCAGATTTGCCAACTCTCAAGCCTGGAACGTTACGTTGTTTTATTATTTCACTATTATTTAGGTCCTCCTTGCTTACTTGAGCAACATAACCTAAAATATGGGTGTAACTTTCACTATAAGGATAACTTCTTCCAATAGTTATAATAGGCTTTGCGCCCGCTAAATCATGAAGATAATAGTTTATTTTGGAAAACTCTTCCCAACTTAAATTTTCAGAAACAATTAAAGTTTCCCAAGGCTTTTGTTTATTTTTTTTCTTAATTAATTTTGCTAGTTTTGCATTATCAAAACCAAGGATATCTCTAAGCCTTACCATTAGGTATCTAAAATCTTCAACTTGTTCTGGAATAACGTGTAATTGATAAACTTCTAAATTACCTGCTATTGTGTTTCCAAAGTAATCTAAAAATTTACCTCTTACAGGTGGCAACCTAGATTCCCTTAATCTGTTTTGATCTGAAAGTGTTAAATATTTTTTATTTTCACTTATTTGTAAAGAAAAAAAGCCTTCCAACAATGCCTGTAAATACAATTGCTTTAGCTAAAGAAAAAATAAACATTCTTCTGTTTATTGTGCTTAGCTTCCTAAAAACTGTATTGCCTCCGTCATCAATCATCGGCCTTGCCTCTAAAGACTAGTTTTTTATATGTTTCAAAAATATATGAAAAAAAATAATAAAGAATAAATGTAAATAAAATGTTTGCTGATATTTCATAATAATTAACTTCAATTAAAAAAAATGAAATTAACATTAAGTAATTTAATGCAGTAACTACCATTATTGTAAAAAGAAAAAATAACCATTCATTAATCAAATTTGGTCTTAGAGTAATGTTTCTTAAATAAGCCGCAAAGCCGCAAATTAATAAGTAAGTTAAGCCACTTGTGCCAATTGGAAAACCTATTACTACGTCATTAAATAACCCAGCTATAAATATGTATCCATAGCTTAAACTTTGGGCTCTTTTCAAACTCCAATAAAAAATTAATATGAAGGGAAAATTGAATGAAAAATATTTATAATTTAAGTAATTAAAATCAAATTCATTCATTACTGAAATATATAGCAATATCAATGGTCCAAAATTTAAAACCTTCTTAAATATTGATGTTTT
The DNA here is from genome assembly GCA_902551445.1 of uncultured Pelagibacteraceae bacterium. GTDB lineage: Bacteria > Pseudomonadota > Alphaproteobacteria > Pelagibacterales > Pelagibacteraceae > Pelagibacter. The sequence goes on from CACDDB010000032.1 coordinate 1,810, forward strand.
ACTTTGAATGGCCATTTTTAATTATCCTTAGTTGAAAATGAAACTAATTTTACGAAATTAAGCTGTGAAAGATCTGAAAAAAAAATAATAGAATAATTTTCTTTATCTAACTTTTTTATTTTTCCAATAGGAATTCCAGATTTAAATATTCCTCCAGATCCAGATGTATAAACTACATCATCTTGGTTCACGGTAGATCCCTCTTTGAAGTATTGTAAATATCCATTATTTTTTCCCGTACCTGATAATATTGATTGGATGTTGTCTGGTTCTATTGAAACGGGGATTTTGCTATTTAAATCTGATAGCAATAAAGCTCTGGAAGTTGAATAGTTTACTTCAACAATTTTACCAACTAAGTATTCTTTATCTAATACTGCCATGCCAATTTCAACATCATCTTTGCTACCTTTGTTTATAATAATTGATTTTAAAAATGGACTATTTTTATCTAATAAAACTTTACCAATTAATTCTTCAGAATTTTCGATATATTCATCTATTAAAGTTCTTAATCTTTTATTTTCCTCGATAATGAATTTTGTATTATATTCTTTTGATTGTAATTCTTTTAAATTTTTCTTAGTAGCTTCGTAATCTCTATAAAGTTTAAAATGTTCTTGAATAGCTATTCTTGAATTTTGAATTTGTTGTTCAGGTAAAGATGCAATAAACGATGCTCTATAAACTACTTCATTTAAAGATAATTTAAGATAGTTTACTGCAGCAAAATTAAATCTACTTAAAGTTATTAATAATATTGAAAATATTATTAAAAAAATTAATGAGAACCTTTGTTGATTATCCTTTTTTAAAAAAGCAGACCGAATAGCTATTACGAAATCGTCTCTACTCGCTGCCATGATCTATTAATATTCTGATAACATGCCTGTAAATGTAGCTTCTTGATCAAGGGCTTTTCCTGTACCTATTGCAACACAAGCCAGAGGATCATCAGCTATATGAACAGGAAGTCCGGTTTCTTTAGAAAATCTTTTATCAATATTTTTTAATAAAGCACCACCGCCTGTTAAAGTTAATCCCATATCAACTAAATCTGCGGAAAGTTCTGGTGGAGTATTTTCTAACGCATCTTTCATTCCATTAACCATTTCTTTTATAATTGGATTTAAAGCTTCTGACGTATCTTCTTCAGTAATATATACTTCTTTTGGAGTTCCTGATCTTATGTCTCTACCTTTCACAGGATACTTGTTATTATTGGTGGGCATAGCTGTACCAATTTCTTTTTTAATTTTTTCCGCGGTACTGTCTCCGATCATCAAATTATATTCTCTTCTCATAAAAGTTTGAAGAGATGTATCCATTGCGTCTCCTGCTACTCTTAATGAGTTTGAGTATACTACTCCTCCCAATGACATAACCGCTATTTCTGTTGTACCACCTCCTATATCAACTACCATAGATCCAGTTGCTTCTGAAATTGGAAGCCCAGCCCCAATTGCTGCCGCTATTGGTTCTTCAATCAGCTGAACTCTTCTTGCTCCAGCTGCTAAAGCACTATCTTGAATGGCTTTTCTTTCAACAGGTGTTGATCCTGTTGGAACGCAAATTAAAATTCTTGGATTTGCAAATGTACTTCTTTTATGAACTTTTTTTATAAAGTGTTTAATCATTTCCTCCGTAACTATAAAGTCTGCAATAACTCCATCTCTAAGAGGTCTAATAGCCTGAATATTTCCAGGCGTTCTACCCAACATCGTCTTTGCCTCATCTCCCACGGCAAGAACTGATTTTTTACCTTTATTATCTACTACTGCTACTACAGAAGGTTCATTAAGAACAACTCCGTGTCCTTTAAGAACTACTAGGGTATTTGCCGTTCCCAAATCAATTGCCATATCCTGGGACCATATTTTTTTTATATTTTCAAAAAGTGCCATCTTATATTCCTCTCATTTTTTCATTTTTATTATTTTGTTTGATTTCAACGTTATCTGGTGCAAAATTCCTTTTTCTTTTTATGATCATTTTGTTTAATGCATTAATATATGCATTAGCTGATGCCACTAGAGTATCAGTATCAGCAGCCTGTCCTACCGTAGTTTTTCCTTCTTCTTCAATTCTAACGCTTACTGTAGCTTGTGCATCTGTTCCTTCAGTTACTGCGTGAACCTGATAAAGTTGCAAGCTTACTTCGTGTGGATATAGTTTTTTAATACATTTAAATATTGCGTCAACTGGTCCATCACCTGTCTCAGATGAGTTTTTAATTTCTCCATAAACTTCTAATGTCATTTCTGCTTTTTGAGGTTCTCCAGTTCCAGCAAATACTTTTAAAGATTTTAAACTAATTACATTGTCATCTTTTATTAAACTGTCATCAACTAAGGCAACTATATCTTCATCGTAAATATGTTTTTTCTTATCAGCTAATACTTTAAACTTACCAAAAGCATTTTCTATAATATCATCAGTTAAATCTGCATACCCTAGAGTAACTAATTTGTCTTTAAATGCGTGTCTTCCTGAATGTTTGCCCATTACCAATGAACTTTGCTTAACTCCAACACTTTCTGGTGTCATAATTTCATAAGTATTTCTATTTTTGAGCATTCCATCTTGATGAATGCCTGCTTCGTGAGCGAAAGCATTTTTTCCAACAATTGCTTTATTAAATTGAACGGGAAAACCAGTAGCGTTTGAAACTACTTTTGAAGCTTTGCTTAATAGTTTTGTATTTATTCCAGTTGTATAAGGCATTAAATCGTTTCTTGTTTTCATCGCCATTACAACTTCTTCAAGTGCAGCATTACCTGCTCTTTCTCCTATGCCATTAATTGTACATTCTATTTGTCTAGCACCTGCTTGAACACCCGCTAGTGAATTTGCAACAGCCAAACCCAAATCATTATGACAATGTGTAGATAAAATAGCCTTATCTATATTTGGAACCTTGTTAAGTAAAGTTTTAATAATTTTTGTAAATTCAGAAGGAACTGTATAACCTACAGTATCTGGAATGTTAATTGTTCTTGCTCCACATTTAATTGCAAGCTCAACAGTTTTACACATGTAATCCATGTCAGTTCTAGTTCCATCTTCACATGACCATTCAACATCGTCTGTAAACTTTCTGGCATAAGTCACATTTTCTTTTATTGCCTCTATTACATCTTCGGGAGATTTATTTAATTTGTGTTTCATGTGAAGTGGGCTAGTTGAAATAAAGGTGTGAATTCTAAATCTTGGTGCATGTTTTAATGCTTCATAACATCTGTCTATATCTTTTTTAGAATGCCTTGAAAGACCAGCAGGAATAGAATTTTTTAATATTTTGCTTATTTCTGTTACAGCTTCAAAATCTCCAGGTGAAGCAATTGGAAATCCTGCTTCAATAATATCAATTCCAAGTTCGTCAAACACTCTTGCAATTTGAATTTTTTCTTCCAAACTCATTGACGCGCCAGGTGATTGCTCACCATCACGCATGGTAGTATCAAATATATAAACTCTGTTTTTATCAGTCATATGTGTAATTTTTTGGTTAACAAATATACAATCTATAATAGATTTTGCAAAATAATTGTTTAATTATTTTGAATTATATGACCATTTTGAACGGTTATGAGTAAAACTTTGGAGTCTCAAAAGCTGAATTAACAAATTTAGAATTTTTTGACAGTCTTAAAGTAATTTCTTTTAAATTTACTCTAACATGTTTATCCATCTTTGTTAAATATTTAAGCTCCAAAATTGTAACAAACGAAAAATTTTTTACTAAATTTAATTGGCTATTATTTTTTAAAAATATACTTTTTAAATTATAGTCCACGGTTGCTCTAATCATTCCATTATTGGATATAAAATACTCCCTATCATAATGAGTACTTAATAAAGGATATATTGTTTTTTTATTTTTGATTTTACTATTTATTACATTTTTTATAACTTCTAAATTATTTTGATTAGGAAATTTAAGGTTATTTAAATCATTAATTTTAATGCTAATTTTTTTTGTCTCTGAGCCTTTTTTACTTTTTATTTCCAGTAAAGGATTTAATAATTTTTTTTCTTCATCATACCATCTAATTCTAACTTTCTTTTTGTTGCTAACGCCATCTAAGTTTTGTTTAATTGAAGAATAGTCTAAGCTATCAAAGTAAATTGAATTTACATTTCTTTTGG
>CACDDB010000033.1 GCA_902551445.1 uncultured Pelagibacteraceae bacterium
ACTAGTTATAGATAAAAAAAAATTATTATTAAATTTAAAATTAATATTTCCTGATAAAAATTTTAAAAAAAAAATGTATGAAAAAAAATTTTTCTACGTTGAAAAACAAATCAGTCAACAAAAACTAGAAAAAATTATGATGCTTGGGGATAAATCAATAAGAACTGAAGAGAGAATTTCTAGAATTTATCCGCATGGAGAGCTCTATAGTCATATCATTGGTCAAATTGACGATGATAATAATGGGATATCTGGTATTGAAAAATATTTTGATTATGAACTTAGAACCTCAAAAAATCCAATACAATTAACTGTTGATACTGATTTACAATATTTAGTTAGAAATGAACTTATTAAAGCTAAAGAAATTTTTCAAAATATAGGAAGTGCATCAATTTTAATGGATGTAAATAGTGGTGAAGTTCTATCAATGGTTTCTTTGCCTGATTTTGATTTAAACGAAAGAAAGGAAATAAAAGACCTGAAATATATTAATAGAGTCACTAAGGGTGTATATGAACTTGGATCAGTTTTTAAAACATTTACTTTCGCTGCGGGTCTAAAAGAAGAAGTTATAGAACCTGGAACAGAGTTCAAAAATTTAGAAAAAAGTATTAGATGTGGAAAAAACACTATCAAAGAATATGATGATAAAATTCCATCAGATTTAACTGCAGAACAAATATTAATAAGGTCAGGAAACATTGGATCTGTTAGAATTGGACAAAAAATTGGAATAGAAAAACTAAAATATTTTTTAGATCAAATAGGTGTTTTAAATAAAATAAATTTTGATATTGAGGAAGTGGGCACGCCTTTGCAACTTAAATGGGGGAAATGTAAGCTTGCAACAGCTTCTTATGGCCATGGTATAACCACAACACCTTTACAACTTGCCAAAGGTTATTCCATTTTATCTAACGGGGGTTTTGAAATTAATCCAACTTTAATAAAAATTCATTTAAATAATAACGTCAAAAAAAAAAGAATATTAAAACAAGAATTGTCAAAAAAAGTAAATATTGCTCTAAGAAAAATAGTAACATCAGAGGAAGGTACTGCAGGACAAGCAAATGTGCCAGGTTACGAAATTGGCGGAAAAACAGGTACAGCACAAAAATCATTTGAAGGTGCTTATTCAAAAGCAAAAATAAATACATTTGTAGCAATTTTTCCGATTTCAAAACCAAAATTCGTTTTAGTTACATTGTTAGATGAGCCTAAAATTTCAAAAGATTATGTTTATAAATATAGAAACAAAAAAGGATCCTACAAAGGAACCCCCTTTAATACTGCTGGCTGGACTACTGTAGAGATAGCAGGCAAGATAATTGAAAAAATTGGGCCAATTTTAGCCACAAAATACTAGGACTTTGTTTTTGATAAAATGCAAATAGGAAAGATTTTTAAAAAAATAAATAAAAAGTTTAAATTTCACAAATTTTCAGAACTTAAATTTGATAGTCTGAAGTGTAAAAGAGGAGATGTTTTTTTTGCTATAAAGGGAACAAAAAAAAATGGAAACAAATTTATTAAAGATGCCATTAATAATGGAGCAAAAACAATTATTTCAAATTTAAAAAAAGAAGGATTTGAAAAAGACGTATTATATTTAGGCTGTCAGAATCCAAGAAAACTACTAGCAGAAACTGCATCAATAATTTATAAAAAAAAACCAAAAAACCTGATTTCAATAACGGGAACTAATGGTAAATCATCAGTAGCAAATTTTTTTATTCAGATATTAAACAAATGTAATAAAACCGCGGCTTCAATTGGTACTTTAGGAGTAAATTCGAAAGGTATAAATTTTCCACCTACTAATACTACATTGGATCCAATAAGTCTTAATAAAATATTAGAAAAATTAGCCAAAAAAAAAATTAACAATGTAATTTTAGAAGCTTCAAGCCATGGATTAAAACAACATAGGCTTGATGGTGTAAAATTTGATACTGGATTATTTACAAATTTTTCAAGAGATCATTTAGATTATCATAAATCTTTCAAAGATTATTTTGACTCTAAAATGATTCTATTTAATAAATTAATGAAAAAAAACTCTTATGTAATTTATGATAGTAATATTTTAGAGTCAAAAAAAATTGAAACAATTATAAAAAGGAAAAAATTAAAACACTGTTGTCTAGGTAATAAAAAATCTGATCTTAAAGTAATCAAACATACATTTGTTGGAAAAAAACAAAAAATAACTTTTGTATTTAAAAACCAAACATATAGTTTTGAAAGCAATCTAATTGGAGCAATACAAATAAAAAATTTGTTATTTGCAGTCCTTGCAGCAAATCAAATATTATCTATGAAAAAAATTATTAAATCGTTATCTGAAATTAAACCTGTAAATGGAAGATTTGAAAAAATAGGAAATTTAAAAAACAATTCTATAGTAATACTTGATTTTGCACACACTCCTCAAGCATTAAAAATTTGTTTAGAAAATATAAAAAATCAATTTAAATTCAAAAAAATATCTCTTGTATTTGGTTGTGGTGGAGAAAGAGATAAATCTAAAAGAGAAATTATGGGTATGATCGCAAATAAATTGGCTGATAAAATTTATTTAACAGATGATAACCCTAGAAGTGAAAATCCAAAAAAGATAAGATCGCAAATTAAAAAAAAAATAGTTAATTCTAAAGTAACCGAAATTGCATCAAGATCAAAAGCAATAGAAAAAGCTATAAAAGATCTCAATTCAGAAAACATTCTTGTTGTGGCAGGAAAAGGACATGAAAATTATCAAGAGTACTTAAATAAAAAATTTTTTTCGGATAGGAAGTGTATTTTAAAAAATATTAAATTAAAAAATAAATCTCTCTCCAAAGACTGGAAAGCAAACATATTAAAAGAAAATATATCTAGTATTAAATTACGCAAAATAAATTCTGCTTCAATAGATTCTAAAAAAATTTCTAAAAACGATATTTTTTTTGGAATTAAAGGAAAAAATACAGATGGCAATAAATTTGCAAATGAAGCAATTAAAAAAGGCGCCTCATATTCAATAGTTGATAAAAATTATGGATCTAAAAGAAATAATAAAATTAAAGTTAAAAATGTAATTAAATTTTTATCAATACTTGGCAGCAATATTAGAAAAGTCTCTAATATTCATGCTATTTCAATAACTGGAAGTAGTGGCAAAACTTCACTAAAGGAATTAATAGGTAAATCTTTGAGCAGCTTAAGTTCCACTTATTACTCAAAGAAATCATACAATAACAAGTATGGTGTTCCGATCAGTTTGTTCAATATTAACAAAAAAAATGTATTTGGAATTTTTGAGGTTGGAATGGATAGAAAAGGTGAAATAGATAAATTAACCAAACTTATAAAACCCGATTTAGGTATAATCACAAATATTTCTTATGCCCATGCAAAAAATTTTAAAAATTTATCAGATATAGCATCTGCAAAATCTGAAATTATAAATAACATAAATAAAGGTGGCACAATAATTTTAAATAAACAAGATAAATTCTTCAATTTTTTTAAAAAAAAGTCTGTAAAAAATAATTTAAAAATAATCTCATTTGCTCAAAGTATTAATGCAGACGTAATGCATATTAAAACTATAAGAAAAAAATCTAATTGTATATTATTAATAAAAGCGAAAGATAAGTTAAAAAAATTTGTAATTAAATATAATCTTCTTCCATATTTAGATAATATATTAGCTGCAGTTGCAGTAATTTCGATTTATTTTGATATTCAAAAAATTAAAGAAAATATATTCTATAATTTTTCAATACCTGGAGGAAGGGGTAATTTAATAAATATAAAGTTAAAAACCAAAGAAATAAATATTATTGACGAAAGTTATAATTCAAATCCCTTGTCACTAAAATTTGCTATCGATAAGTTTAATAGCTTGAAAATCAATAATAAAAGAAAAATTCTTTTACTTGGTGATATGCTTGAACTAGGCAAATATGCTAAAAAGCTCCACATAGAAGCTGCAAAATATATTAACAAATCTAATATAAACAAGGTTTTTGTAAGTGGAAAAATGATAAAAGAAACTTTTAACAAAATTAAAACACAAAAAAAAGGGAAGATATTAAAAAACAACATTGAAATATTAGATTTGATAAAAAAAGATTTAAATACTCGAGATTTCTTAATGATAAAAGGATCGAATGCTACGGGTTTAAATACTATAGTGTCAAAAATTAAATTAGGACAGCATAATGCTTTATAGTTTATTCGCAAGTTTAGTTGAGAGTTATTCATTCCTTAATATTTTTAAATATTTGACTGTAAGAACAGGCTTAGCAATGTTTACTTCTTTTTTTGTTGTATTCTTTATCGGAACGCCTTTTATAAATTTTTTTAAATCAAAAAAAATTCATGACCCAATTAGGAACGATGGTCCATCTGAACATATTATTAAAAAAATTGGCACACCAACAATGGGAGGATTGTTAATTCTTACAGGTTTGTTCTCAGGTATATTTTTATGGTGTGATTTACTAAATCCATATATTTGGTTTTTAATTTTTGTCGTAGGATCATTTGGCATATTAGGTGCATGTGACGACTATAAGAAAATTAAAAATAATAATTCAACAGGTATATCTTTTAAAATAAAATTATTAATTCAAATACTTTTATCTTTATTGGCAATTCTTTTTTTAACTTTTTATACAGAGTCACCAGAAATAAATAATTTATATTTTCCATTTTTTAAAAATTTAGTGGTAAATTTAGGATTATTTTACATCCCGTTTTACATGTTTATAATTGTAGGTGCTTCAAACGCTGTTAATTTAACTGATGGATTAGATGGATTAGCAACTGTACCAGTAATTCTCGTGGCATCATGTTTTGCATTTATCAGTTATGTAACTGGAAATATAGTTTTTTCAGAATATCTGCATATAACTTACATAGAAGGCGTAGGTGAAATTTCAATTTTCTGTGGATCAATAATAGGTGCCTGTTTAGGCTTCTTGTGGTTTAACGCACCACCAGCAAAAATTTTTATGGGAGATACAGGATCTTTATCTTTGGGAGGATCTTTGGGTGCTGTCAGCATTATAACCAAACATGAAATAGTTCTTGCAATAACAGGAGGTTTATTTGTACTTGAAGCAATATCAGTAATTGTGCAGGTAGTGTCATTCAAATTAACAGGAAAAAGAGTTTTTATGATGGCACCAATCCATCACCATTTTGAAAAAAAGGGATGGGCCGAATCTACAGTTGTTATAAGATTTTGGATTATTTCAATTATACTTGCAATGATAGGTCTCGCTACACTTAAATTGAGATAATGCTTAATTTTAAAGACAAGTTAAAGAATAAAAAAATATTAATCTATGGTTTTGGCAAAACAGGCAGATCCTGTTTTAATTTTCTAAAAAAAAATAATGAAATAACAATTTATGATGATAATCATAAAATCTTACCCAAGAAAATTAAAAATTACTATTTTTTAAAAAAAAATAATATTAAAAAGAATTTCTACGAATATATAGTTATTAGCCCAGGAATAGATATTAATAAATGTAATTTAAAATCTTTTCTTTCTATCAATAAAAGCAAAATAATAACCGATTTAGATTTATTTTATTTTAAAAATATTAAAAATACCAAAATAACAATTACAGGAACTAACGGCAAATCTACTACTTCAAAACTTTTATATGAAGTTTTAAAAAGACATAAAAAAAATGTAGAATTAATTGGAAATATAGGTAAACCCGTTCTTAATCAAAAGGCAA
>CACDDB010000034.1 GCA_902551445.1 uncultured Pelagibacteraceae bacterium
TTTTTAAAAGATTTCTTTTTTCTAAAACTAAAATTGTATGTAAAAGTGCTGTTAAACAGAACCATGGCATCAAAGATATATTTTCTACTGCATCCCAAAACCAAAATCCTCCCCATCCTAATTCATAATAAGCCCAGATTGATCCAACTAATATTCCTAACGTTAAAAATATCCAAGAAGAAATAATCCATTTTTTTATATGTGAAGCCCAACTTTTGTTTACATAATTCTGCGTTAAAGCAGCAAGTGATGAAGAAAATATTATTGATGAACCAACATATCCTAAATACAAAATTGGTGGATGAATTGCTAAAGCGGGATCTTGTAAAATAGGATTCAAACCTAGACCTTCAATTGGAGTCGGAAAAATTATGTTAAATGGATTAGATGTAATTAAAAGAAAAGATATAAAACCAAAAATAATTATTTCCTGAAAAACAATGGTTAAAATTCGATATTCCTTAGGATGTTTTTTTGAAGTTAAAGAAAAAATGAAAATAAAAAATACTAAAACTAGTAACCATAAAAGTAAACTTCCTTCGTGATTTCCCCAAGCACCTGATATCTTATAAAAAATAGGTTTTGTTGTATGAGAATTATTGTAAACCGTTTCATTGCTGAAGTCAGATAAAACAAAAGAAATAATTAAACATACAAAGCTTAAAGAAATAGATAAGAATTGAAGAAATAAGAAAGAAAATATATTTGTTTCAATTTTTTTGCTTTTGTTGTTTATGCCCTTAAAACAAAAGAAAAATATTATTAACGAAAAAACAAAACCAAAAACTAATGAGTAATTTCCTAACTGAGTATAAAACAAACTATTTCTCCTCCAATGCTTTTTTTACTTCTGGTGGCATATAATTTTCATCATGTTTTGCTAAAATTTTTTTTGCTTTTAGAAAATTTCTATCTCTTAGAATTCCCTCGGCCACAACACCTTTTTCCTCAGCAAATAGATTTGGAACTGCTCCACTATAAACTACATTAATCTCATTTTTAAAATCTGTAATTATAAAATTAATTTTGTCAGATGATAATACTACTGATCCTTTTTTAACCATTCCTCCAACTCGAATTTTTTTTTCACTAATCTCAGTGATTTCTTTTACATCGGTGGGAGATTTAAAATAAACGACATTTTCCTCTAATGATTTTAGAACAAAAAAAACTGTTAATAATAAAATTAGAAAAATTATAGATAAAAATATTATTCTTAATTTAACTTTTTTACCATACATGAAAAACCAAGTTAAATTTTAGAAGCAGATATGTCTAATAAAACTTCTCTATGTGTTTGCTGATTTTTTGCTAGTTTTTGCCTGTCATAAGACAAACTATTGAATTTAGCATTAAATCTTTTTTTCTCTTTAGCATACTGAGTTTTTACAATCAGGTACAAAACAGAAAAGCTTACCAATGTAAAGCTAAACGCTGACCATACGTAAACTCCGTATCCGTTCATTAAAAAAAATTCTTGAATCATAACCTGTCTAGTCCTTTATTTTTTATCTTTATCAGTTCTGTATTATATTTCATCAAAAATATCAAAAGTGAAAATAGTGCAAATGCCGCAGTCATCAAGGCCAAAGGTACTAACATAGATGAATGAATAGTAGTCTTTTCTAATAATCTTACAGAGGACGGCTGGTGCAAGGTTGACCACCAATCGACTGAAAATTTAATTATAGGTATATTTATTAGTCCTAGTATGCCTATCAAAGATGTAATTTTATTTAGTTTATTTTTGTCGTCAATGATCCTCCATGATAAAATGTACAAGATATAAAATAAACACAGAATAAGCATCGAAGTAATCCTTGAATCCCATGCCCACCAGGTACCCCATGTTGGCTTTCCCCAAATGGAGCCAGTAACTAAAGCAATTATATTAAAAACTAAACCAGATGGAGCTAAGCTTTTTGCTATAATAGAAAAAATTTTATTTTTAAAAATTACACTTCCAATAGATAAAATTCCAATAAGAAAAAAAATGCCTATGGATATCCATGCTGATGGAACATGTACATACATTATTCTTACTGAATGACTTTGTATATAATCTTCAGGAGATAAAACTAATGCTTCTAATAAGCCAATCGATAACACTATGACAAATACAAAAAAAACATACTTTGGAGCTTTTGATGTAATTGAAAAAATTTTACTATTGTCTATTAAACCAAACATTTGAAATTGCTTATATACTAAAAAATGAATTATTTGTATTTTTTGAAACTCGTCTCGACCAAGAACACTGAGGGAGATAAATAAGGGATATGGAATAGTGTCCTTGATCGAAATTATTTATAGAATAATAAGCACTTATGTCTAAGGTTTGAGCTAATTGTGTTTAAATATTGACTTTTTATTTAGTTTGATGGCTTAAAATAACTTGAGCCCTTTTTTCCAGAAAAAATCTCGTTTATTAAAGGATGTTTAATTGGCTCGTCAGAATCGTCTGAAATTAAATTTTGTTCAGATACATAAGCTTCATATGTTACTTCATCATTTTCAGCTAGCAAATGGTAGAATGGCTGATCTTTTCTTGGTCTTACCTTTTTTGGAATGGATTGATACCATTCTTCAGAATTATTAAATTCAAAATCAACATCATAAATGACACCTCTGAAATCAAAGTGCTTATGCTTAACTATATCTCCTATTGAAAATTTTGCTTTTTGGATACTCACAGGTATTAAATATGGATATTTAATTATAAAAATCAATAAAAAAAATGTGAATATTTGATTAATCTGTTAATATAATTTTGTGAATAAATCTCTAATAAAATTCATCACCGATTTTGGTCCTTTGTTAATTTTCTTTATAATTTATTATAATAGTGGGAAAAATTTAAAAGTTGCTATTCCTCCATTAATTATAGCAACTATTGTCGCAGTTGTAATCGTTTGGTTTCTAGAAAAAAAAATACCATACATTCCTTTATTGGGAGGCATATTGATTTCTCTTTTTGGAGGTCTAACAATTTATTTTAATAATCCCGTTTTTATCTACATGAAACCAACGATAATAAATATATTGTTTGGTCTGGCATTATTTTTTGGAAAGTATTTTAGCAATGAGCCTATCTTAAAAAAGATTCTTGGTAAATCGATTAAATTAAATGATATGGGGTGGCAAATTTTAAATATAAGATGGATGTACTTTTTCTTTTTTTTGGCACTAATAAATGAATTAGTATGGAGAACTCAAACAGAAGAATTTTGGGTAAATTTTAAAGTTTGGGGTCTATTACCTCTAACATTTGCTTTTACTATTTTTCAGGTCAATATAATCAACAAATATAGATCTGATGAATAGAAATTTAAAACTAGTAATTAACAATAGTATTTCAGAAAAAGAGCAAAGATATTTTTTTGAAAAAGAAGAGCTAAAAATAATATTGGACTTATATGCTAAAATGGTTTCTCATGGATCTTGGAAGGATTATGGTTTAACTATTTCCAGTAAACAAGTTGGCTTTAATATTTTTAAGAATGCTGCAGAAAAAGAAATGTATAAGATTTGCAAAAATTTCAAACCACATAACAATAATTTGAAATATTTAATCACAGATTCAAAAGGAAAAATATTTAGAAATTCTAGTAGTCTTATTAATTTGTTGAAAGATATTAATTGGAAAAAATTATAATTATCTTCTTTGACCGAACAATCTTAGAAGCATTATAAATAAATTAATAAAATCTAAATATAAAGTTAATGCTCCCATTACAGCCTTTTTACCCATAATTTCTCCTGTATCAGAGGCCGCATACATATTCTTAATTTTTTGTGTGTCATATGCCGTTAAACCAACAAAAATTAAAACTCCTAATATTGAAATTACAAAATACATCATTGATGATTTTAAAAATATATTCACTAAAGAGGCAATTATAATTCCGATTAGACCCATCATTAAGAAAGATCCCATTTTGGTTAAATCTCTTTTAGTAGTATATCCATATATGCTCATTGCACCAAAAGTTGCTGAAGTTATAAAAAATACTCTTGCAACGCTTGCCCCTGTATACACCAATAATATCCAAGACAATGACAAGCCCATAAGAGCCGCAAATAGCCAAAATACAGTCTGTGCTTTGGCCACACTCATTTTATTTATTCCAAAACTCATATAGAAAACTATTCCTAGAGGTGCCAACATAACAACCCATTTTAACCCAGAAAAAAATAATGCATTTCCTAAGCTAGTAAAGCCTGCTATCGCTCCACTAGAGTCTGTTACTACTGACATTTTGAAAGAAAGAAGCGCAATAATCCCTGTTAACAAAACTCCTGTTGCCATGTAGTTATACACTTTTAGCATATAAGCTCTTAGGCCTTCATCCATTACAACTGCTGTTTGCTGAGCTGCTTTTACTTTATTTAAAATATTTTCCTTATTAAATTCCATAGCATTTATATAATAGCCTTTTACTATTTATTCAAGATGTCATAAAAATTTAAAAAAAATAATAAAAATTCAATGAATTATAGGAAATTAGGAAATACTGAACTTGACGTAAGTACTATTTGCTTAGGTACTATGACTTGGGGAGAACAAAATACGCAAGATGAAGGTTTTGAACAAATGGACTATTCATTAGATCATGGTGTAAATTTTTTTGATACTGCTGAGCTTTATGCGGTCCCACCTAAAGAAGAAACTTATGGTGATACAGAAGAAATTATAGGTAACTGGTTTCAAAAAACTAAAAAAAGAGACAAAATTATATTGGCAACCAAAGTAGCTGGTCCAGCAAGAAACTATCTTAGAGGTGGTCAAAATAGTTTTGTAGGAAAAAATTTAGATGATGCACTTGAAGCTAGTCTTAAAAGACTTAAAACGGATTATATTGATCTTTATCAACTTCATTGGCCAGAAAGAAATGTAAACAGCTTTGGTAAACTTGGTTACGAACATAAAGAAAATGAGTGGAATAGCTTTGAAGAAGTTCTAGATAATTTAAACAAACATATCAAAAATGGAAAAATAAGATATGTTGGCTTATCAAATGAAACACCGTGGGGAGTAATGAACTATCTTAAATTGTCAAAGGATAAAGATTTACCTAGGATGATGTCAATTCAAAACCCCTATAGTCTTTTAAACAGATCTTACGAAGTTGGCTTGGCTGAAGTTTCTATAAGAGAACAAATTGGATGTCTTGCATATTCACCATTAGCAAGTGGATATTTAAGTGGCAAATATAGAAATGGAGCATTACCCAAAGGATCAAGAATTGAAAGAGATTTTGACTTTTGGTCAAGATATAGAAAACCCAATACTGAAAAAGCTGTAGAAGAATATTATAAAATA
>CACDDB010000035.1 GCA_902551445.1 uncultured Pelagibacteraceae bacterium
ATTTTTTTAACATATTTACTGCTTTATAATTTTTTCAGGTAAAATACCTCTAGGTCTATATCTCATTATAACCAATAATCCAATTCCAATTAATAAAAACCTAAAATATGGCGCACTATTAATTAAATGAATTTTAATTTCATTAGTTTCAGGTAAATGTGCTGTAAGTAAATTTATAAAAAATAATGCCATTGGAGCAGCTTGAACCCACAAAAACCATACAACAAATCCGCCCAATATAGCTCCAAAATTATTTCCTGTGCCTCCAACAATCACCATTACCCAAATTACAAAAGTATATCTCATGGGCCTGTAGCTGCCTGGAGTAAATAATCCATCATTTGTAACCATCATCGCTCCAGCGATACCAACTACAGCAGAACCTAAAATAAAAATTAATAAATGTTCCTTAACAACGTTCTTTCCCATCGCGCTAGCTGCTTCTTCATTATCTCTTATTGCTCTCATCTTTCTTCCCCAAGGTGAATAGAGGGCCTTTTGTGTTACAATTAGTAAGATAATAACAACAGTTAAAAATAAACCTGCAAAGCAAAGTTTTACATATACAGAAGATGCATCAATTACTAATTGATTTAATAGGTCTTGTCTTTCTGAAATAGAACTAATCAATTTTAATTTAGAAGAATGAAACTTTTCAACTAAGTTTATAAACCAAGGAGAAGTTTGAAGATCTATTTCATAAGGTGCTGGTCTTTTTAATCCAATTACATTTTTCACTCCTCTTGCAAGCCATTCTTCATGTTTAATAATAGAAACTATAATTTCTGCAATTAATAGTGTTGCTATAGCTAAATAGTCTGCTCTTAATCCTAAAGCTATTTTTCCAACAATGTACGCTAAACCTCCTGCAAATATTCCCCCTACTATCCATGAAAATAAAACTGGCATCCCTAAACCACCTAAAAATCCTGTTTTTGCAGGTTCAACAGATTCTATGCTTTCAATGGCAGGTGCAGATATAAATCTAAGTAGCAAGACCCCAATTACTATTATTGCTGCAACTAAATAATTTCTTTTTCTAGACTTTTCAATTTTTTTCAAAACTTGGCGTATAGATACGACCATACCTACAATTATTCCCAGACAGGCTAACATATTAAGACCACCTAATTTCCAAGCTTCACCTACCGGTGCAACAGAAACAAGAACAACAGCTAGTCCACCGAGCGCAGTATAACCCATAATTCCAAAATTAATTAAGCCTGCATAACCCCATTGAATATTTGCTCCCATAGTCATTACAGCTGAAATTAAACAATAATTTAAAATTGTTAAAGCTATAGACCAAGATTGAAATACACCTACCAAGATAATTAACACTATCATAATGGAATAAGCAGCTATGACATTAGAATATTGTCTCATATTTTTTTCCCTTCAAAAATACCTGATGGTCTAAACAACAATACAATTACTAATATAGAAAAAGAGATCGCAAACTTATAATCAGTTGACAATAATTGGATCATTGAATTTGGTTCTAGAGACTCAGGTAGAAGATAACTAAAAAATCTTTTGTAAGCGTATGTTAAAAATATCTCTGCAAAAGCAATGACATAACCTCCGAGAAATGCTCCATATGGATTACCTATGCCCCCAACAATTGCTGCGGCAAATATTGGTAACATATTATTAAAATAAACAAATGGTCTATAGCTTTTATCTAAACCATATAATATGCCTCCTATTGTTGCTAATATTCCAGCAATAACCCACGTTATCAAAACTACTTTTTTAGGATCAATTCCAGACAATAATGCCAAATCTTCATTATCAGAATAAGCACGCATGCTTGTGCCAGTTTTAGTTTTATTTAAAAACCAAAACATTATGGAAACTACAATAATCGTAACTACTATTGTAATGGCTTGTGTCGATTTAATTGTTAGCCCTTCATTTAGACCAGTCATTTCTTTAAATTCAGTTGCTTTTAAAATAAATTTTTCACCATCTAGAAACCTTCTGTCTGATGGACCTATAATTATTCTTATAATTGCTTGAGTAACGAACATTACTCCTACACTAACCATTGCTAGTTGCACTGGAGGGCTTTTTTTGACTCTGTAATAACTAAAAACAAATTTGTCTATCGTTAGCATATATAAAATCATCATAAAAACCGCAAAAGGAATGGTAAGTAATGCTGTAGGCAATATTCCAAAACTGATGCCTAGTGATTGGAAATAATATGTAAGTAATACTGCAAACATAGTTCCAAATGACATCATGTCTCCCGTTGCAAAATTTGCAAATCTAAGAATGCCGTAAATTAGAGTTACAAAAATAGCTCCCAAAGCTAACTGAGAACCATAAGTTAAAGCCGGTATTACTGTATAATTTAATAGTACAATAACAGCATTTAATAAATCCATACTAAGCTCCCAAAAACGATCTTCTTACTTCAGGGTCTTTAAGCAATTCTTTGCCAGACCCTTCAAATTTATTTTCTCCAGTAACCAACACATAACCGCGATCAGAAATGCTTAGAGCTTGCTTTGCATTCTGCTCTACCATTATAATTGCAACGTTTGTTTCTTTAACTTTTATTATATGTTCAAATAACTCATCCATCACGATCGGAGAAACTCCTGCTGTAGGTTCATCCAACATTAATACCGAAGGTCTAATCATTAACGCTCTTCCCAAGGCAACTTGTTGTCTTTGACCGCCTGATAATTGACCAACTATTTGAGATCTTTTTTCTTTTAAAATTGGAAACAATTCGTAAATTTCTTCGATTACTTTATTAATGTCATCTTCTCTTAAAAACGCTCCAATTTCTAAATTTTCTCTTACTGTTAATTCTGCGAAGACATTTCTCGTTTGCGGTACAAATGAAATTCCCTTTTTAACTCTATCTTGTGGAGATAGGCTAGATATATCATTTCCATCAATTGATACTGATCCAGATTTTAATTTTAATAATCCCAACATAGCTTTCATTGCAGTAGATTTTCCTGCACCATTTGGACCAAGTATTGCTACTATCTCTCCCCTACTAACATTTATTGAACAAGAAGTTATAATGTCTGGACCATCACCATAACCTGCTGTCATCTTGCTTCCTTCAAAAAATACCATTAGTTTTTTTCCTCAGAATTTTTGTTAGCTCTACCTAAATAACTTTCAATAACTTTTTCATTTTTTTTCACTTCATCAGAAGTTCCTTCAAACAAAACAGACCCTTCTGCCATTACAATTACTGGATCACATAACCTACTAATAAAGTCCATATCATGTTCGATCATACAAAATGTATAACCTTTTTCTTTATTTAATCTTTCTATTGAAGTTCCAATATCTTTTAATAATGTTCTATTAACTCCTGCGCCTACTTCGTCTAGAAGAACTAATTTTGCGTCTACCATCATAGTTCGTCCAAGTTCCAAAAGTTTTTTTTGTCCTCCTGATAAATTTCCAGCTAATTCATTTGCTAAATGTTTTAAATTTAAAAACTCTATTACCTCGTAAGCTTTATTTCTAACTTGTTCTTCTTCCTTACTAACCAATTTTGGTTTCAATAATGCAGTAAGAAGATTTTCTCCAGACTGATTTCCTGGAACCATCATTAAATTTTCAAGAACAGTAAGATTACTAAACTCATGTGCAATTTGAAAAGTTCTTAACAAGCCTTTTGAAAATAACTCATAAGAAGGAACATCAGTAATGTTTTCATTATTAAATATAACTTTTCCATTTGAAGCTTTTAAATTTCCTGCGATTAAATTAAATAATGTAGTTTTTCCAGAACCATTAGGACCAATAATACCTGTTATTGAACCTTTTTTAATTTTTAGTGTACAATTTGATACAGCTGCCAAACCTCCAAAATATTTTGAAAGATTATCTATTTGCAGAATGTTTGGATCTGACTGCATAGATGATTATACTTTGTTTAATCTTTTTAGAATACTATTTAATGTTTTTTCAGTTGATCTAAAGAAACCAGCTTTTCGTAGCTCTTTAACGCCCTGTTCGTTCAAACCTTTTGGAGTTTGAGAATCTTTTACCAAAAATTTTAAATCTTTTTTAGAATTTACCACTGCATCTTCTGATAATGCTACAAATAGAGAAGTTATATACTGCTGTGCTTTATCTCTTTTAACTCCACGTTTAACTAACCAATTAGACATAGTGCTAAGCAGCTCGTAAAAAGGAGCCATCATTCCAGAAGTAGACCAAAAGTTTTTGGAAAGTTTTTCATTTCTAATTTCAACTGTCGTTCCCAGTTTATTGAAAAAATTTCTAACTTTTTTGTTTGGTGGAAAAACTGGAACCGGACCTTTTCTCAATGAGATTGGTGGCAAAGGTATTGCTCTTAATATTATTGCTTTTACTTTTATAGCTTTTTTTAATTCTGGTAAGGTCATTGTAGAAATAAAACTAATTATTGTTTGGGTGGATTTAAATTTTAAATTTTTTATAATTTTTTGACCTACTGTTGGAGTAACAGCTAAAAAAATCCAATTACAAGAATTAATTACTTCCTGGTTATTTTTAGCAATAGAAACTTTTTTGAATTGTCTTTTGAGTTTTTTTGCAATATTTCTATTTCTGGGTGATAATATTATCTTTTTAAAAGATATTTTTGACCTACATATACCAGTGACAACTGATGATGTAATTTTACCAGTTCCTATAAAACCTAATTTCATAATTGAAGAACAATATACAAAACATGTCCTTTTAACAAACTACAAAATTTATCAACCACCTAAGAATAATCTACCTACGTCTGGATTTTTAAGAAGCTCGTCCCCTGTTCCTGCTATTGCAGTCTGTCCAGATACCAAAACATATCCGATGTCTGCAAACTCAAGTCCTTTTTTTGCATTTTGTTCTACTAGAATTATTGTTTTTTTTTCATTTTTTTGCAAGTCTTGGAGTATTTCAAATACCATTTGAATATATCTTGGTTCTAAACCAATTGATGGTTCGTCAACTAAAAGTACTGATGGCTTCATTACTAAGGCCCTTGAAATTTCAAGCAATCTTCTCTCGCCACCTGATAATACTTTAGCTGGCTGATTTCTCCTATTTCTTAATCTGTCATATTTTTGAAATATCTTTTCTGCTTCTTCATATGACTCTTCAACTTTATCTTTTATATATCCACCCATTAATAAATTCTCTTCTACAGTCATGTCTGGAAAAACTGAATTATCTTGCAATATGTATGCTATTCCCACATTTTTTAGTTTTTCCGCAGGAGATAAATTTGTAATTTCTTTTCCATCAATTTGAATTTTTCCAGAAAAAATATTTGTAAACCCA
>CACDDB010000036.1 GCA_902551445.1 uncultured Pelagibacteraceae bacterium
TTTATTTATATTTTCATTAAACGAAACGTCTTTAGCAGGATTGTATATTACATCAATTTGTTTGTTATAAAACTTTGATAAATCTTTTTTTACTTTATTACTTATCACAGACACTATATCAGCATGCTCTCTCATTAAAGTTGACTCAATTGTTAGTTTTTTCATAACTCCTGGGAAGTGCCATGGAACATCTAAAAAATTAAAAAAAAGTATTGCTGTAGGAAATTTCTTTTTAAGCTTTATGCCATTTAAATATTGCCCAGGATCATTACAATAAATTAAATCTGGATTATCATTATTTATTTCATGTCCTAATTCTTGAATACCCTCTCTAATCCTAGCGATTTGGCCCGTAGGTCCTTCCCATCCCAGTCCTGCAAATTTTATTTTATTCATAAAATCTATTAATATTAAAAATAAACTTTATAATCAAATTTCTATGATTGTTGATTCTTTTCTTTATTTTAATGAAGAAGAACTTGCTGATTTAAGAGTAAAGTATCTTAATGATGTAGTGGAAATTTTCGTAGTAATTGAGGCAAATGTCACTCACCAGGGAAAAGAAAAAAAATGGAATTTTTCAAGCTTGTTAGAAAATGAATTAAAACAATATAAAGATAAAATTAAATATCATCAGCTTAATATAGATATAAACAAAGTTAAAAACGATGATGGATGGATATTTGAAAATGTTAAAGGTGGACTTTCATGGAAAATTGAAAATATGCAAAGAAACTATATTCAGAATGCGTGCAAAGATTTTTCTAAAGATGACATAATTCTTATCAGTGATGTAGACGAAATACCTTCTAAAAATAAAATCAAATTTTTAAAAAATTGTAACTTTGATGAAATTGCTCCAGTTGGGTTTGAACAATTTTTATTTCATTTGAATTGTAATTATTTAAATTTAGAAAAATGGATAGGAACTACTGCAACTACAAAAAAAATAATTGAAAAATACAAACCACAAGATTTAAGAAATAGCAGGTATAGAATGTCTTCTTTTGCTCAGGCCGGTTGGAGCTTTTCTTCTTTTGGAGGGGCTTCTAAAGTGGCAGAAAAATTTGAAGCATTTGCCCATGACGAATATAATAAGATAGAATTTAAAAGTCCTGAACATATCAAAGAATGTATCGAAAATGGTTCAGACTTATTTAAAAGAAAGGTTAAAAAACAAAAAATTACTAAAAATTTTTTTCCTAATGACCTACTAGGTTTAATGACAAAAAATACCAACTATTATTTTAACGAATGATATACGTTTCTGTTAGTACCATTCCTCAAAGAATAAAAACAATAAATAAATCTATAGACTCATTGTTTAATCAAACTTTAAAACCAGATAAAATTTTTATCAATATTCCAAATGAATTTAGGCGATTTAAAGAAAAGATTAAAGATAATGAAATACCAAAATTTTCTGAAAATGTAGAGATTACAAGATGTGAAGATTGTGGTCCTGGAACAAAACTACTAGGCTCTTTAAACAAAATTGATGACAATTCTCTTTTAATACTAGCTGACGATGATCAAATTTATGAAAATTTTATGATAGATAAACTTCACCATTTTTATAATAAAAATCCAAATAATGCCTATAGTTTCTATGTACATCCTTTAGGAAAATTTGGGATAGGCCAGGGTGCCGATGGTTTTGCAATCAATACTAAGCACTTAGATGGAATTCAAGACTTTTACGATAAGATAGTTAAAGATTACGATGAATTATTTTTATATGATGATTTATGGATTTCTTATTTCTTGTATTTTTTTAAAAAAAATAAAATTCTTTCTCTGCAGGAATTGTTAGAAATAGATGAATTTGGAAAAAGAAAAACTATATATAAAAGTCATACTTCCTCATCTGGTCTTATTTCTCTTTATGGAAAAAATATTAATGAAGCTGTTCGCGAAAGGGATCGAAAAGCAGCAATATGCTTTAAATATATGGAAGAAAAAACTAAAAATTTAAAATTTTAATAGTTAATTTTTTTTAAAAAATCCATCCATTCATTTTTTCTTAGATTCCAAGAATACGATTTATTTATAGTTTCTTTTTGTACTTTTAATTTATTTTGATTATCATCTGACCAATAATTTTCGATACTTTCTTGAAGTGTTTTAAGAAATTTTTTTTCTAAAATATTTAAATCGTTATCAAAATCAACAAATTTACCAAAAGGTGAACATGTTTCATCTAAAGCACCTAAATTTGTTGTTACAACTTCACAACCTGCGGCCATTGCTTCTATTGCTGCAATACAACTTGTTTCTGGCCATATGCTTGGATAAGAAAAAATATGCATTCTTTGAAGTAATTCAATCAAACTAGAGTGTTCTACAAAACCATGATATTTTGTATTTTTCAATTTTTTACATTCATCAAAAATTTCTTTAAATTTTTCTTCGAAATTTGAATGAAATTTTTTTCCATAAATTATGGTTGATGAACAAATATGTAATTCTACATCTTTCACATCTAGTTTTTTGAATGCACTTATTAAAACATTTAGACCTCGCCAAGGAGTGGTATGATAGATAAGATTTATTTTATCTTTGGATTTTTCAACTGAGGTAATTTCCTCTATAGCGTTTCTAATCACTACACTTTTGTTTGAAGGTATCTTAAATTTATATTGGTGCTGTTTAAAATTCCAATTTGAATTAAATACAAAATAATCAATTTTATTTAAATAATTTTGATTTTTTAAATTTCTAACTTCTTTTTGATTAATATAGTGATGAACCCAAAGAATGTTAATTTTTTTATTATCGATTAAACTTTCATCAGTATTATTGAGAATTAAATTTATATTTTTAAAGTATTCATCAGGAACAAATTTGAATAAAAGTCGTAATTGGCTCTCGCTGCCACCTTTGCTTTCACTGAAAAGTACTGGTCGTGTGGCATCGTTTTCGATTTTTTTTAATATTCTTTCTTTTTCTTTCAATGATTTACTTTATAAATTCTCGTAAATTATTAAACAATGCATCCACATTATTGTTATTTGAAACAATAATCGAATTAAATTCTTCCTTTTGAGTTCTTGCCAAACTCAAACCTTCAATTACTAAATCTCTGATTAGTGGATTGTTAGGATCTTTAGTATAAACTCTCCAGTCTAATTTAACTTCTGGTCTTTTATCTGTTGCAACAAGCAAGCTTCTTACAATTGTATATTTTTCACTTACTTTTTCTTCTGACTGTATTTCAATTTTTGGATCGCTATAATCCACTAGTCTATTTGAAAAGCTTTTTAAAAAATATTCTCTAAAAAGTTTGTTATAAGTTTTTTTTTGATCGTTATTTATTGTTTTTCTGTGCTTTCCTAAGGAATATAGCCCAATGCCTAAAATATCCACGTTATTTTCAGCTATTTTTTTTAACTTTAATATTTTATTTTCTTTGCTGTCTTCACTAGCTAAAACAGATGAAGCCTCAGAAGTTATTTCTCCGATAAACTTTGCAGGTTCTTTTGAAAAAGTTACATTACTAAAACTAAAAATTAAAAGAAATACAAATAGAATTAAATTTTTAATTTTCATAAATTTTTAACAACTAAGTTTTTTAATTGATTTCGATATCTTCCCAATCGCTATCATCCAAGGCATCTGTGATTATGCCTGAGTTAGAAATTTTTCTTTCTCTGTCTTGTAAATATAAACTTTTCACAGATGCATAAAAATCGATTGAGTTCTTTTTTATGCTGTTAAATGCTTCAATATTTTTTGCTCTAAAGTCAATTCCATCAGCCATCTTTGAAAAGAAATAATCTGAGTCTTTAAAGTACCTTGTGTCGTTTTCTGATGTTATATTATACCAAGGGTCTCCGCCGAAAAAACTTATTGCTTGTCCAAAGGCATCTCTTGCTGTTGAAGGACCTAATATTGGTAAGACGATGTAACATCCTGGTTCCATTCCCCACGATGCTAATGTTTGCCCATAATCCTCTTTATCTAATTTTTCGTAACCTAATCCAGTGGCCACGTCAAAAAGACCTAATATTCCTAAAGTGCTATTCACTACAAGCCTCATTGTATTGTTTGCTGCAGATTTAAAGTCTCCTTGAAGCAAGTTGTTAGGTATTGTCATCAAATTAGAAATATTGCTGACCATATTGCTAGTTCCTGTTCTTATAGGAGATGGCAAATATCTGTATCCTTTAGCTAAAGGCTCAAATAAAATTCCATCGAGTGTTTGATTTAAAGAAAATGTTGCTTTGTTAAATCCTTCCCAACATTCTTTTAAATCACCACCAGGCTTCCTTGTACCGTCGTCAGCTAATGCGTTAAACGACAGAAATAAGCATATTAAACTAAAGTAAATTGTCTTTTTCATTACAACCTATTGTATTCTATATTCCATCTTTGATAAAAGTAAACGTGAAATATATATTAAGAAAAAAAAATGTCAGTCAAAATAACAACAAATTACTCACCTAATTTTTCTAGTAAAACGCGAAATCCAAAAAACATTAAATTTTTGATCTTTCATTATACCGGAATGAAAAGTGAAAAAAAGGCAATTAATAAACTTATAGATGAAAGATCGAAAGTTAGCTCACACTATTTTATAAAAAGAAATGGTGAAATTATATTGATGATACCTGATCTATATATAGCTTGGCATGCGGGAGTTTCAAGATGGAAAAAATTCAGTTCTCTAAACAAACATTCTTTGGGGATAGAAATTTCTAATAGAGGTCATGGAAATGGTTATCAGCAATTT
>CACDDB010000037.1 GCA_902551445.1 uncultured Pelagibacteraceae bacterium
TGAATATTGGTCTGTCATTATTGTGCTCCTAGATATGCATCTATTACTCGTTTATCGTTTTTTATTTCTTTTGGCGTTCCATTTGCTAAAAGTTGGCCATGCGCTAAACAAAAAATATGTTGAGCCAATTGCATTATAACTTTCATATTATGTTCTATTACTAAAAGAGTAATTCCAAATTCTTTATTTACTTTTATTAATCTATCGATAATTCCGTTAATTAAAGTAGGATTTATTCCTGCTGTTGGTTCATCCAACAAAAGCATTTTTGGCTCATTCATTAGTGCCATTGCAAGTTCTAAAAGCTTTTGTTGTCCAAATGATAAATCTCCAGCCCTTAATTTTCTTTTCTGGTACAGTCCTACAAAATTTAAAAGGTTTTCAGCTTTTTCATTAAGTTCTTTTGGGACTTTTGAAAATACAGAAAATATACCATCGTTATTTGGTTTGTGACTTATAAGCATATTATCTACACAATTTAGCTTTCCATAAATTCTTGTTTGTTGAAATGTTCTAAGCAAACCCAATTTTGCAACTACTGGAATTGGTAAATGAGAAACTTCTTTTTCATTAAATCTTATAGAGCCATTATCTATAGGATGAGTTCCAACTATTGAATTAAATAAAGTAGTTTTACCTGATCCGTTTGGTCCAATTAAACCAACTATAGAACCCTGTTCTACTGACATTGAAATATCAACGTTAGCCTTTACCCCACCAAATGATTTACTTACATTTTTAACTTCTAATATGCTCATTTCAATTCTACCTGTGCTTTTCTATCTGCTTCATCTACAACTTCTCCAAATTTTTCTGGATATTTTTCTCTTAACCAGCCCATTATTCCCTCGGGGAAAAATACAACAATGACAACAATTAAAACCCCAAGAGCAACATACTGCCAGCCTAAAAAGAAAGTCCAAAAACCTTCTTTAAATAAATGAAATACGGTTGCACCAATGACAGGTCCCCAAAGAGTTCCTTTGCCTCCTAGAATTGCCATTAAAACCATGAAGACACCAAAAGTTGGTCCTGCAAATGCTACTTCCACTGGCTCAATGTAGCCAACCATATTACCCATTAGTCCTCCTGCAATTCCAACAAAGAAAGCTGAAACCATCCAGCCAATAATTTTGTATCTCATTGTGTAGATCCCCATAGCTTCTGCTTTATCTTCGTTGTCTCTAATGGCATTTAACACTAACCCAAACCTTGTTTTGTAAGCCCATTGCAAAAATAAAAATGTAAAAATCACTAATCCAAAACAAATGTAATAAAAAAATTGAGACCTTAGTTCAGTACCACCTATGTTTTTTGGCCAAGGTGGCGTGGTCATTCCTTGCCCCGCACCAATTAATTCTATTCCACCAGCTATTTCACCAGCTGCTATGCCAAGTCCTAAGGTACAAATTGCAAAATAATGACCTCTTAGTCCTAATATTCCATATCCTATTAAACCTGCGATGATTGCTGGAATAATGCCTGCTAAAAGTAAACCAAAAACAATACCTTGAAAATATTGAGGAGCAGTATGAACAAATGTTTTTTCTCCTCCTGCTTCTGTCCATTCAGCTAAAGGGAAAAACATTCCAATTTGAACGCTGGCACATAAATACATGCCAACGCCAAAAAATAGAATGTTACCAAATGTATTATATCCCATTTGACCCCCTTGAACATCCCATGTCATAGCTAAAACAATTAATATCCAAAGAAATGATATCTGTAGTTTAAATCCAGGAAAAATAAAAGGTGCAACTAACCCTAAAATTAATATTGTGCCATAAAGAATTAAATTACTTTTCTTCATATAATTTTTTATTTTAAATATTCTCTTTTTCTTGATAATTTAAATCGTCTATAAACTAAAATTAAAACTAGAAGCATAAATACAGATCCAATTCTAAATTCAGTGCCTAAAATATAATCTGCAAATTCCTCAAAAACTCCAAGCCCCATGCCAGATATTGCAACGCCTGGCAAATTTCCAAGACCTGCAATAATCACGATCATAAATGATCTTACAGTGTAGGGTAATCCTACATAAGGATGTAAAGTAAATGTTATTGCTATTAAAGATCCGGCAACTCCACAAAGTGCTGCATTTATTCCAAATGTGGCAGCATAAACTTTTTCTGTATTAACTCCCATAATCTTTGCTGCTCTTGCATTTTGTGCTGTTGCTCTTATTGCCCTACCTAATTTAGATTTTCTCATATAAATCACTAAGCCTATTGCAAATGCTATGCTTACTATTGCAGCAAATATTTTTGCATTTGGAAGAGTTACCATCCCATCAAAAAACATTGTTGTACCAAAATTAGATTGGGCAACTACTACATCAGAACCAAAAATAAAGTTCATTAATTGCTGAGTTAAAATACTTATTCCGAATGTTGCTAAGATAGAAATAAATAAATCTCTATCTACAACTTTATTAATTACTAGCTTGTAAAGACCCCATCCAACAAAATACATAATTATAGGAGAAACAATTATTCCAAAACCTGGATGAACTCCTGCTTTATACATAAAGTATGCAATGTACCCACCAACAATTACTAATTCTCCTTGAGCAATATTAATTATATTCATAACACCCCACTGGAGTGCCATTCCATAAGCAATCAGCGCAAATAAAATTCCTAAAAGAATTCCATCAAGCGATGCTTGCACCATTAATATTGGTGCTTGAAAAATTAATAAGTCCATAAAAAAAATGCCCCCAAAATTTTGGGGGCATAAATTATTTATTTTTTATCTTTCAGACCACTTAGGAATTGGATGTACTAACTTAGCTGCTGCCCATTTTGTTGGAGCTACAACTTTGTTTTCACATTTATCCCCTTCGCATCTTACTTGGAAAAGTACCATTGGCTTAGCAATGTTTTGACCTGCAGGACTAAATTTTATGTTTCCATAAAAAGTTTGCATTTCAGTTTTTGATAAAGCATCTCTTACTTTATCTTTATCTAAAGAATTTGCTCTTTCAAAAGCATCTTTCCAAACCAATAAAGCTGCAGAAGATTCTGCTGCTTGGTAAGGTGGAGCATATCCGAACTGAGCCTTAAATTCTTTGTCATACTGCATGCCATCTCCAAAGAATTCATCTTTGTAAGAAAGTGATTTATGCCATTGAGCTGCACATAATGCATACTCAGAATTTTTACCGTGCTGTTTGGCTAGCTTAGATGCATCACAATGTGTCATCGCTAACATCTTAACATCAACTTTCATTTCGGCTATTTGTCTGATTGCAGTCAAAGCTCCTTTTGAGTGACCTGATACAACTAGCACATCTGGCTTAGTAGCTTTTACCTTAGCCAATGTTGCCGCCATATCATTTAACTCTTTTGGAAGTTTGTCATCTATTATGATCTTAGATCCAGTTCTTTTTGCTGCTTCTACAACACCAATTCTTACGTCTTGAGAAAAAGCATCTTGTTCAAATGCCATTGCAATTTTTACTGGATTACCACCATTTTTTTCAACTGCTAGATCAATAGCTACTTCTAAATATTGGTTTGCTGCCGATAAAACTGCAAAAAGATATTTATATCCTTTTGTAAATAGTGATCTTGATGCACCATTTGCTTCAACCATAGGAATTTTATTTTCCTCAGTTACTGGTGCAATAGCTTTGGTTAGTCCTGAACTATAAGGTCCTAACATGTATTGTACACCATCTTGTTTAATCAATCTTTCTGCAAGTTGTGCTGCCCTTCCAGAATTTGACTCATCATCATAGTAAATGATGTCAAATTTGTAAGTTTTACCACCAACTTTTACACCTCCCATGCTGTTTATTCTTTCTACAGCAAAGTTGTATCCATTTTTTGTATGTTCTCCGTTGGTAGAATATTTTCCTGTAAGAGAAACTGCTGCACCTAAAATAATTTTATCTCCAACTACTTTAGCTAAAGAAATACTTGCTGAAGACAAAACAAGTGCTATTGCAGAAATAAATGTGATTATAATGTTTTTTATTTTCATTTATTTCCCCTCTTTATTAATTAATTAATGCTTCATTTAACTAAGAAATTAGTTTTAATGCAAGCAACTGATGAAAATATATTGATCTAATATCTTTGTGTAATTGCAATTATAATTGCAATTATAATTAATACACACGCTGAAATTGAATTAATTACTTTTGGATTTGCTTTTATCCAAGTAATTAATTTGTTTGCTAAAACTGCATATCCAATTAAAGAAACAAAATCTAATATCATGTATGTCAATATTAAAATAAAAAATTGAGCGACATAATTAGAATTAAAATCTATAAATTGAGGAAAGATTAATGGGAAAAACATCCATGCCTTAGGACTTGTTCCAGCAACAACAAAACCATCTTTAAAAAAAGAGAAAATAGTTTTTACATTATTTTCTTTGGACTTTATTTCTTTTGGGTTTGTTTTGTAAATATCATAAGCCAAATAAAGTAAATAAATTATTCCTATCCACTTAATAATGTTTAAAATATTTGGATTATCTGAAAAAAATGAACCTATAAAAAATATAACAAGGGAGCCTTGTATGAAATTTGCGCTTATGTCTCCTAATGCTGTCCA
>CACDDB010000038.1 GCA_902551445.1 uncultured Pelagibacteraceae bacterium
TTGAAATCCAAACTCAGGGTGAGGGGTAATTAAATCATTACCAGCTTCTTTGCACCACTCCAAAAAATCATTAGTTACTTTTGCACAAACCGTATGAACTCCATGGTCATTTTTGTCAGTATTACAACATCCATCTCTTAGCCATCCTGTTAAAGGATCCAATGAACATTCTTCTAAATCTTCTCCCAAAACATTTTTTTGCTTTTCAGACATTAGATTTTTGTGGGGTTAGGTTTGCCTTTATATACAACATCGGGATCAAATTTTTTTTCGTTTTCTTCAAATTTCATTTCTATTTTTCTTCCGTTGTCTATTTTTCCCATTGGTATTGATCTATAAAAACATGAACGATAGCCAACATGACAACTAGCGCCATCTCCAATATCTACAGACATCCAAATTGAATCTTGATCATCGTCAATTCTGATTTCAGTTACTTTTTGAATAAATCCACTAGTAGCACCTTTGTGCCAAACTTCTTTCCTTGATCTGCTCCAATAATGAGCTTCTTTGGTCTCTATAGTTTTTTTAAGAGCTTCAACATTCATATAGCCGTGCATTAAAATTTCTTTAGTTTTAACACAAGTTGTTACTACTGGTATCAGGCCGTCATTATCAAATTTTGGTGACAATAAATTACCTTCTTCAATTTCTTTAACATTTTCGCGTTTTTTAAACATATAACTGCGCTTTATTAGCACATTAGATGATATATTAAATATTTAAAATTTCAAAAATATATATATATAAAGTTGATCTTATGAAATTAGTAAAAGACTTTGAAAAAGAACTATCAAAAGAAAAAATTTCTGACAAAGAAGCAGAAGAAGCATTCATAAAAATATTAAAATGGATGGGAGAAAATCCAAAAAGGGAAGGTCTTTTAGAAACTCCAAAAAGATTGCTTAAAGCGTACAAAGAATATTTTAAAGGATATAATGAAGATCCTAAAATGTTGCTAAAAAAAACATTTGGGGATGTTGAGGGATATGATGATATGGTTGTTCAAAAAAACATATCTATACAAAGTCATTGTGAACATCACATGGCACCTATAATTGGAGTTGCACACGTTGCATATGTTCCAAAAGAAAAAGTTGTAGGATTGAGTAAATTAGCAAGATTAGTAGAAGTTTTTTCAAAAAGACTTCAAACTCAAGAAAGACTCACGAAACAAATCGCAACCACTTTGATGGAAGCCCTAGATGCAAGGGGTGTAGCAGTATCAATTGATGCAGCACATCATTGTATGACAATGAGGGGAATTAAAAAAGAGCAAGCAACAACAATTACAAACTATTATTTAGGCTTGTTTAAGGAAGATTTAAGTTTTCAAAATAGATACTTGAGATTTATTAGTAAATAAATTTTTAGTATATTTAAAAATGTCGGATACTTTTAAAGCGCTAGTTATTAATCAAGATGGTGAAAACTTTACAAGAGAAGTAAAGTCATTGGAAAAAAAATTCTTAAAGCATGGAGATGTTTTAGTTAAAGTAGAGTATTCAGGATTAAATTACAAAGATGCTCTTATTTTAAAGAATGGAGCAAGACTAGTTAAGGAATTTCCCCATATTCCAGGAATAGATTTTTCAGGAAAAGTTGTTGAAAGTAAAAATGAGAATTTTAAAGAAGGTGATGAAATTATTTTAACAGGATGGAGAGTGGGAGAAATATATTATGGAGGTTATTCTCAGTATGCAAAAGTAAATGGAGATTTCTTAGTAAAAAAACCTAATTCTCTTTCATCAAGAGAAGCAATGATACTTGGTACAGCTGGTTTTACAGCATTACAATGTTCATTTGCTGTTAAATCAAGAGAAGAGTTATTACTTGGAGACAAAGTGGAAAATGTAATCGTAACTGGAGCATCGGGAGGTGTTGGAAGTATTTCAGTAATGATATTAAATAAATTTGGTTATAATGTTACTGCAGTTACAAGTAAAAAAGATAATCATGAATATTTAAAATCATTAGGTGCAAAAAATATAATAAATACTAGTGATTTAGACAAGGAATCAAGACCCTTAGACAAGGGCTTGTGGGATGGAGCAGTAGATACTGTTGGTGGAAACATTTTATCAAATGTTCTTGCTCAAACTAAAGAGACAGGAATAGTTGCAGCCTGTGGTAATGCAGTAAATATAAAATTAAATACAACAGTAATGCCATTTATAATAAGAGGAGTAAAACTTTGGGGAATAAATTCAGTTAATGCTTCTATAAAAAGAAGAGAGTTTCTTTGGAATGAAGCTAAAAATTTAGTCGATTTAGAAAAATTAAACCAATCAATCAAAGAAATAAGCTTGGAAGAACTTTTAGATGTATATCCAAAAATGCTAAAAGGACAAACCACTGGAAGATATATCATAAATTTAAATAAATAATGGATTGGGACAAGTTAAAAATATTTCATGCTGTAGCAGAAGCAGGAAGTTTTACCAATGCTACGGTAAATTTAAATTTAAGCCAATCTGCAATTAGTAGACAAATACAGTCTTTAGAGGAAGAGTTAAAAGTAAAACTTTTCGAAAGACATGCAAGGGGCCTTACTTTGACTGAAAACGGCGAGTATGTTTTTAGAACTGCTCATGAAGTAATTAGTAAACTTAAAGAAGTAGAAACAACACTAGGTGATAAAAAAGACAAACCTACGGGAAAATTAACTGTTACAACAGTAGTTAGTTTTGGAACAACATGGTTAACACCAAGAATTCAGGAATTTATGCAATTAAATCCTGAAATTGAGGTTGAACTTATATTTGATGACAAAGAATTAGATTTAAGCACAAGGCAAGCAGACATTGGAATTTTTATGAGAAGACCGAAGCAGCTTAATTATATTCAGAAAAAACTCATAGATATTAATTACCATATATATGGATCGCCTAAATATTTAGAAAAATTTGGATATCCAAAAACTATTAATGATTTAAATAAGCATAAATTCATATCTTTTGGCAAAGGAGCACCTTCTCCAGTTTATAATCCTGACTGGGCATTAAAACTTGGAATGAAGGATAATAAAAAGAGAAAAACAGTTATGAAGGTAAATAGTGTATATGGTCTACTTTTAGCAGTTCAAACAGGAGTGGGGCTTGCAGCTCTTCCGGATTATCTAACAGTAAAACAGCCAAATATTGTTAAGGTTTTACCTAACATAGAAGGACCCATAACTGAGGCCCATTTTGTATACCCTCAATCAATGAAAAATGTTGCCAGGGTTCAAGCTTTTAGAAACTTCCTTTATAGTAAAATATCAGAGTGGGAGTTTTAATATAACCTGCGTTAATCAGTGCGATTGATAACTATTATCATTGATAATAGTTCTCATTTTCAATAATATATAAATAAAAGTGCGGAGAAAAGGATAGAAATGAAAAAAATATCAATTTTAAGTTTAATTCTTTCATTGATTGTATCCACATTTGCAATCGCAAATGAGGTAAATATTTTCAATGCAAGACATTATAAAGCTGATGCTGAACTTTATGGTAAGTTTACTAAAGCGACTGGAATTAAAGTTAATTTAATTAACGGAAAATCAGGAGCCTTAGAAAAAAGAATGATAGAGGAAGGTGCTGATTCAGCAGCAGACCTTTACATCACT
This sequence comes from uncultured Pelagibacteraceae bacterium, assembly GCA_902551445.1. Classification (GTDB taxonomy): domain Bacteria; phylum Pseudomonadota; class Alphaproteobacteria; order Pelagibacterales; family Pelagibacteraceae; genus Pelagibacter. The sequence continues at coordinate 3,611 of CACDDB010000038.1, forward strand.
GCAGATGCAGGAAGATGTGGTGCTTTTCAAGCAAAAGGTATGACACAAGGTGGATTAACTTCTCCGACAATTAAATCATCAGTTCCAAAAAATTTTAGAACATCACACTGGGTAGGAGTAGCAAAGAGAGCAAGAATAATTTATTACTCACCAGAAAGAGTTACTGGTGCTGAATTATCAGGAATGTCTTATGAAGGTCTAGCAGATCCAAAATGGAAAGGTAGACTAGTAATTAGAAAATCAAGCAACATTTACAATAAATCTCTTGTAGCTTCATTAATTGCAAACAACGGAAAAAAAGCCACTGCAGAATGGGCAAAGGGAGTTGTTGCTAACATGGCAAGGCCATCTGAAGGAAACGACAGAGCTCAAATCA
>CACDDB010000039.1 GCA_902551445.1 uncultured Pelagibacteraceae bacterium
TTTAAAACATTTGTTGAGAACTATTTCAAGTTTTATTATTTTATATGTAAATCTCTAGAATAATTGCAGAATAATTCACTACCACTCTCAGTAACTCTCACTGATTCAGAAGCTTCAACACCCCAATCACCAAATTGCATAACTGCTATCATGTGAAAACAAACATTTGGTTGTAGTTCTGTCATATCACCTTTATAAATGTTTAGTGTGTGTTCACCCCAATCTGGTGGATAACCTATTCCAATTGAATACCCGGTCCTTGATTCTTTTTTAATATTGTATTTATCAAGAACACCCCAAAATTTTTTAGCCACATCATCAGCAGTATTGCCAGGCTTTGTAGCAGCAATACCAGCATCAAGAGCTTCATTAGTTGCTTTCATTGCATCTATTTTTTTTTGTTCGGGTTTTCCTAGTTGAACTGTTCTTGCCATTGGACAATGATACCTTTTGTTTACACCTGATAATTCAATTATTGTTGCTTCTCCTTTTATAAATTTTTTATCAGTAGCAGTTAAGTGTGAAGCTGAAGTACCCTTTCCAGTTGGCAACAATGTTGCAATGCTAGCATATTCACCTCCTATTTCAGGTGTTCCTCTAAAAAGTGCTCTTTGAATTTCTGCAACAGCATCACATTGTCTAACTCCAGGATTAATACTTTCCATCGCTACCTTCATTGCATTTTGAGATATTAGTGATGCACCTTTCATTAAATTAATTTCTACATCAGATTTTATTAACCTTGACCAATTAACCAATCTTTCTGAATCTTTAATCTTTGCATTTGGTAAACCCTGTTTTAATTTTTCATAGCAATAAGCAGTGAAATAATGGCTATCCATTTCAACACCAATATTTAATTTGTCCCACTTATTTTTTTTTATTAATTCAATTAATGGATCATAAGGATGCATTGGCCATGTATGAATGTACTTTTCTTCATAAACTATTACACTTTCTCTTTTTAAGTAGGTTGTTATATATGCTCCTCCTGCATCTTGTGCCCTTACGAAGCATAAAGGTTCTTCTGCATTTGCATGGACAATTACACACTGGGCATAATAAAATGACCAAGCGTCATAACCGGTTAGGTAGTTCATATTATTGGTATCTTGGGAAATTAATAGTTCGATACCTTTGTCTTGCATAGATTTTTGAACTTTTTTTAATCTATTTTTGTACTCTTCTTTGCTAAATAACATTTTAATTTGTATTAAATAGTTTTCCAAATCCTTCAATGGATTGATTCTTGCCTATGCTTTGTAAAGTATCCCAAATTAAAACTTGATTACTTGAAAGTACAATTTTATTCAATTTTTTTTCCAATTTATCTATTATTGATAATGCTGGTAGTGCAGTGCAAGAAATAAACAATGCTTCTGCGTCTCCTAAATCCATATTACATAAAATTTCATATAAATAATTTGGATCTACTTTCCCAATATCTAAATCGTTAGTAATATCAAAATATGAATTTGAAGTAACAATAAAATTTTCTTTTCTGAAATAATTTAAAACATCATCATTTAATACTTTTGAATAAGGGGTAAAAATTGAGATCTTTTTAATATTCAATTTTTTTAATGCATTTAATGCTGCTGTACTTGGTGTGGTAACCTTAGCTTCAGGTTTTGCTTTATTAATTTTATTTTTAATATTTTCATAACCAGTAGCAACAGTACCTGACGTGCATCCATAAACAACACAGTCAAGTTTTTCATTTGGAAGAATATCTTCTGAAACTTCTGTAACTGTATTTGACATCTTAATTAAGTTCTCACTTGTTAAAGGGAAATAACAATGAATTCTATTTACAAACAGATCTATGTCCATATTTTTAATAACATCATTAAAATCTTTCTCAATTCTAAAATCTGTAGCCAATGTAATTAAACCTACTCTAGAATTAGAGTTAACTTTATATTTTGGTTCTATTTTTGTAGAATACATTTTTAAAAAAAAAATATATCATAAAGTATTTAATATTCACTATAATTAAAGGGTTGTTATGAAAATAGGATTTATAGGACTTGGAAATGTTGGAGGTAAACTGGCAAGTAGCTTGTTAAGAAATAAGTTTAATCTAACAGTAAAAGACTTGAATAAAAACTTAACAAATGAATTTCAAAACAAAGGAGCTAAAATTGCAAATAGTACAAGGGAGTTGGCTGAACAAAATGATTTGATTATCACTTGTTTGCCATCGCCTGAGATATGTGCGGAAGTAATGGAATCAGCCGATGGCGTGATTAATGGTATTTCAAAAAATAAAATTTGGTTAGAGATGAGCACAACTGATGAAACTGAAGTTAAAAGATTAGGAAAGTTAGTTTTAGATAAAGGTGCTAATCCTTTAGATGCGCCAGTTAGTGGTGGGTGTCATAGAGCAGCAACAGGAAATATTGCCATTTTTGTTGGAGGAGAAAGAAAAATTTTCGATCAAATTCTTCCAGTTTTAACTACGATGGGGAAAAAAATCTTATATACTGGTGAGCTTGGAACCGCTTCTATATTAAAAGTAATTACTAACTATCTAGCTTCTGTGCATTTAGCAGCTCTTGGTGAAGCTTGGACCGTAGCTAAAAAATCCAAGTTAGATCTTAATAAAACTTTTAAAGGAATTGCTGTTTCTTCTGGAAACTCTTTTGTTCATGAAACTGAAAGTCAGGTAATTTTAAATGGATCTTATAACATTAATTTCACAATGGATTTAGTTAAAAAAGATATGAATCTTTTTAATGAACTTTCAAAAAAACTTAATACTCCATTAGAAATATCTCCATTTGTATTAGATATATTTAAAGATGCACAAAAAAAGTATGGTCCTAGAGCTTGGTCATCAATGGTAGTTAAAAGACTTGAAGATAAATTTGGTATAGACTTTAGAGCCTCTGGATATCCTGATGAATTAATTGATAATGAAAAAGAAGAAAAAGGATATGAAATTTAATTAATATGTTAATAATAAATTATGCTTGATAAAAAAAATTTTTACATAAATGGAAAGTGGGTTAAACCTTCTAAGTCAAATGATTTTGAAGTAATTAATCCGTCTAACGAAGAACCTTTTGCTGTCATTTCACTAGGATCTAGAAAAGATACTGATGCCGCTGTAAAAGCAGCAAAGAATGCTTTTGTTGATTGGAAAGAAACCTCAAAAGAAGAAAGGATAAGTCTTTTAGAAAAACTACTTAAAATTTATAAAAAAAGATTTAATGAGATGGCTGAGGCAATGTCAAAAGAAATGGGGTCACCTATTGATTATGCAATATCAACTCATGCTGCATCTGGACAGGCTCATTTGGAAGATTTCATATTAAGATTAAAAGAATTTAATTTTGAAGAAAATTTTAATACAAAATCAAATAATTACATAGCTCGTGAACCAATAGGAGTATGTGGTCTAATAACTCCATGGAATTGGCCAATAAATCAAATAGCTTTAAAAGTAATTCCTGCTTTAGCAACTGGTTGTACAATGATACTTAAACCATCCGAAATAGCTCCTATCTCAGCAATGCTATTCGCTGAAATGATAGATGAAGTTGCTTTCCCTGCAGGTGTATTTAACTTAGTAAATGGAGATGGGATTGGAGTTGGCACAGACATATCTGGTCATCCTGATATTGATATGATTTCTTTTACTGGATCAACGAGAGCAGGAAAATTGATTTCAAAAAATGCTGCTAATACAATTAAAAGAGTTTGTTTAGAGTTGGGTGGTAAAGGCGGTAATATTGTATTTGCAGATTCATATCCAAACGCAATTAGAGATGGAATTAGAAATGTAATGAGCAACTCTGGCCAATCATGTGACGCTCCAACTAGAATGCTTGTAGAAAAATCTATTTATGACAGAGCTATAAAAGAAGCGGCTGATGAGGCAAATAAAA
>CACDDB010000040.1 GCA_902551445.1 uncultured Pelagibacteraceae bacterium
ATAACATCTTGCAAAACTTTAAACCAATTTTTTACTAGTGATTTTTTTATTTCTATTTCCATCTATTTTTTATTTGTTTTAAACTTTCAGAAAGTATCATTGCTACTGAAGTTGAAAGGTTTAATGATCGTTTATTATTTACCATAGGTATTGTTAATCTTTTACTTACTATTTTGTGTATATTTTCTGGAACACCAGAACTTTCTCTTCCAAAAAGAATTGTATCATCGGCTTTAAATTTAAAATCAGTATATGATTTTTTTGCTTTGGTTGTAATCAAAATTATTCTTTGTTTTTTTTTAGAATTAAAAAATTCTTCTGAACTTTTATAGTAATTTATTTTATCTTTTTCCATGTAATCCATAACCACTCTCTTAAATCTTTTATCAGTCATCAAAAACCCACATGGTTCGATTATTTCTAAATTTACACCTAGACAAGAACATGTCCTAATAATTGAAGCCGTGTTTTGAGGTATATCTGGCTCATATAGTGCTATTTTAAGCCCAATATTCATTGTTTCTGTGTCATTGTTGCCATAGAAAAAAAACTTTTTTACTAATATTAAATCATATATTTAAGCATAATAAATGAATTAAATTATCAATGTCAGAAGAAAAAAAAGTAAAAAGAAGAGATTTTATATTTACAGCATCTTATGCCCTTGGGGCAGTAGGGGTAGGGGCTTCAGTTTGGCCACTAATTGATCAAATGAATCCAGATGCATCAGAAAGAGCTTTAGCTAGCACTGAAGTTGACGTAAGTGGAATTGAAAGAGGCCAATCAATTACAGTGTTGTGGAGAGGAAAACCTGTCTTTATAAAAAGAAGAACAGAAGAAGAAATAAACAAAGCTAGACAAGTTGACCTTAAGGAACTACCCGATCCAGAAAAAGATGAGGATAGAGCAAAGAATCCTGAATGGTTAGTGATGCTAGGTATGTGTACACATTTAGGATGCGTTCCTTTGGGAAACAAAGGTGAGTATGATGGATGGTTTTGTCCTTGTCATGGTTCACACTATGATACATCTGGAAGAATAAGAAAAGGCCCGGCCCCGACAAATTTAGAAATACCTAAATATGAATTTATTAGCGATAGCACAATCAAAATAGGTTAGAGAAAATTTATGAGTGACAATAGTTACACACCAGACTCAAAATTAGGCAAATGGTTTAATGATCGTTTACCCTTGCTAACTTTAAGCAAGCATTTGCAAGACTACCCAACACCCAAAAATTTAAATTATTGGTGGACTTTTGGAGGGATATTAACTTTTTGTTTAATAACACAAATAGTAACTGGTTTAATTTTAGCAATGCATTATGTGGCTCATGCAGACATGGCTTTTGAAAGTGTTGAACATATTATGAGAAATGTGAATTATGGTTGGTTAATTAGATATGTTCATGCAAATGGTGCATCTATGTTTTTTTTAGCAGTTTATATACATATTTTTAGATCTTTATATTATGGCTCATATAAGTCACCGAGAGAAATGATCTGGATATTGGGAATGATAATTTATTTGTTGATGATGATGACAGCTTTTATGGGCTATGTTCTTCCATGGGGCCAGATGAGTTTTTGGGGTGCTACAGTTATAACAAATTTGTTTAGTGCCATTCCTTTAATTGGAGAAAGTATTACAACTTGGTTATGGGGAGGTTATTCAGTTGGAAATCCTACACTTACGAGATTTTTTAGCTTGCATTATTTACTTCCATTTTTAATTTTAGGACTTGTGGTTCTTCATATTTGGGCACTACATGTGCCAGGCAACAACAATCCAATAGGAATTGAATTAAAAAAACCTTCAAAAGATACCGTGCCTTTTCATCCGTATATTGTAATCAAAGATTTATTTGCCTTACTAATATTTTTAATAATATTTGCTTTTTTTGTTTTTTATTCACCAAATATTTTAGGACATGCAGACAATTATATCGAAGCCAATCCTTTGGTTACACCAGCACATATTGTACCCGAATGGTATCTATTGCCATTTTATGCAATTTTAAGATCAGTGCCAGATAAACTCCTTGGGGTGATAGCAATGTTTGCAGCAATTTTTGTACTAGTAATTTTACCTTGGCTAGACACTTCTAAAGTAAGATCTGCCATTTTTAGACCTTTATACAAACAGTTTTATTGGTTTCTAGTTGCAGATGTATTAATCCTAGGCTATATGGGCGCAATGCCTGCTGAGGGCACGTATTTATTGATTGCTAGAGTAGCGACAGGTTATTACTTTATTCATTTTTTAATAATACTTCCATTGCTAGGACATAAAGAAAAAACCTTAGAAGTACCTATGAGCATAATGGAACCTGTGTTAGGTGGTTCAGCGAATCCATCTTTTACAAAAAGTTTAAAGAAGAATATATGAAATATACAAAAATTTTTTTACTTTTAATTACATTTTTAACATTTATTTCAGTGTCTACAGCAGCTGAAAATTCAAAAAAGTTATTAAATCCTGGTTGGAGTTTTAAAGGTTATTTTGGAAAGTTTGATAGAGCTTCTTTACAAAGAGGCTATCAAGTTTATACCGAGGTCTGTGCGGCATGTCATTCGATGAAATATTTAAATTATAGAAATTTGGCTGAAAATGGTGGCCCAGAATTTTCAGTTGAACAGGCTAAAATCATTGCTTCACAGTTTGAGGTTGAAGATGGACCTAATAGTGATGGAGATATGTTTACAAGACCAGCAAGACTTTCAGATAAATTTGTTAGTCCTTACCCTAATGATGAAGCTGCGAAAGCAGCTAATGGAGGCGCATATCCTCCTGATATGTCAGTTTTAGTTAAAGCAAGAAAAGGTGGAGCAAATTACATATATTCACTTTTACTTGGTTATGAAGATCCACCACCATCAGTATCATTGGATGATGGGGTTTATTACAATGCTTATATGAGTGGCAATAAAATTAAAATGGCAAATCCTTTATCAGAAAATATAGTTCAATACATTGATGGCACCGCTTCTACAGAAGAACAAATGGCCAAAGATGTTGTAACCTTTCTTGCTTGGGCAGCTGAGCCACATCTAGAATCAAGACATAAGATGGGGTTTAAAGCAATTCTATACTTATTTGTAATTACTATTTTGGTTTATTTTAGTATGAAAAAAATATGGTCACGCGTTGAAACGAAAGTTTAAAACGTCCCCATCATTAACAATATAATCCTTGCCTTCCAAACGCATCTTTCCATTTGTTTTAGAATTAAGCCAACCGCCATTATTTATAAAATCTTCGTAAGAAACTGTTTCCGACCTTATAAATCCCTTTTCAAAATCTG
>CACDDB010000041.1 GCA_902551445.1 uncultured Pelagibacteraceae bacterium
GAGAAGCATATACAAATGGATCAATTAAGATAGAGAATGGAAATTTAACTGAGTTTCTAAATATAATTTTTAAAAATTTTGGAAGAGGTAAAATAACTAATTTTGATTATATTTTAAATAAAATCACAGGAACGTACAGATTTTTAACAAATTTTAATCTCATATCAAAATCAAAAAAAAATGTTGCCCATCATTATGATATCTCTGAAAAACTTTACGATTTATTTTTAGATCAGAAACGACAATATTCTTGTGCATATTTTAAAAATGATAATGATTCATTAGAGACTGCTCAAAATAATAAAATTCAACATATTATTAAAAAATTAAATTTAAAACCTAATCAAAAAGTCTTAGATATAGGATCGGGTTGGGGTAGTTTAGCAATTGAAATAGCAAAAGCTTCAAAGTGCGAGGTTCTCGGTATTACATTATCAGAAAATCAGCTGGAATATAGTAGTAAACAAGCAAAAAACTTAAACCTAGAAAATCAAGTTAGATTTAAATTGATGGACTACAGGGAGATTAACGAAAAATTTGACAGGATTGTAAGCGTTGGAATGTTTGAACATGTTGGTAGGAAATTTTATAACAAATACTTCAAAAAAATCTCAAAATTACTTAATAATAATGGAGTTGCCTTGATACACACCATTGGTTCAGTAAATCCTCCAAGAGATCCTCATCCATGGATTACCAAATACATTTTTCCTGGAGGTTATACTCCAAGTTTAAGTGAGGTCGCTAAACCCATTGAAAATTCAGGCTTAATAATATCCGACATGGAAGTTTTGAAAATGCACTATTCACATACCCTAAGGCACTGGAAAGAAAGATTTTCAAGTAAAAAAAATCAAGTTTTAGATATGTTTGATGAAAAATTTTTTAGAATGTGGGAATTTTATTTAACTGGCTGTGAAATGGCATTTAAATGGGGTGATCAGGTTGTATTTCAATTTCAATTAACCAAAAATTATACATCTGTTCCAAATACAAGAGACTATATTTATTAATTATTTACTGGTAAATATATTTTTTACATTAAATGTCAAAAAAAAAGAAAAAAAAGAAAGTAAAAAAAAAGGCTCTTATTAAAAAATATAAGAAAAGAGTCAGAAAAACGCCCCGAATAAAAAAATTTACCAAAATTTCTCGAAAAAAAATAAAAATAAAAATTAAAAAGAAAACGGTTAAAACACAATATAATAAAAAAAAAAACCAATTTTTGATAAAATTTATAAAGTTTCAAGAAGACTTTTTACAAAAATTTAAATTTAAAATAAATTTTAGCCTAGATAAAAAAATTCAAAGTTTTTTCGATGCAATTGATGAAAAGATACAAGTATATAAAGTTATAAGAGCTGAGGAAAAAGCTAAGATAAAACTTAGAGAGCTTGAAAGATTAGAAAAAGAAAAGATAGCAGCCGAAATAAAAAGAAAAGAAGAAAGAGAATTAGAACTCAAACTTAAAGAAGAAGCTCTAAAAGATGAAAAGAAGTTAGAAAGAGAAAGAACAAAAGATATAAAAATTTTTTTAAGAAAAGAACAAGCCTTATTAAGAAAAGAACAAGCTGAAAGACAAAAAAAATTCTTAAAAGAATTAAAAATTGAGCAACAAATAGAAAGATTTAGAATTAGAGAAGTAAAAGAACTTGCTAAACTTGAAAGCATATCATTAAAAGAGCAAAGAGAAGACTATGCGAGTCTTCAAGAAAGAATTGAAAAGTTAAAAGAGAAATATAGGTTAATTAGAGACCAGAAAATTAGAGAGAGAGTAGAGGCCTTAGGAGTTCAAGTTCAAGAGGGAGCAGATCGAGAGACTTTGCTTCATAAAGAAAGAGAATATTATTTAGCTAGACAAAAAATTGAAATGGCACTTGAAAGTTTTTATAGAAGTGCAAACAGCCTTGTATTTCAATTAAATAAAAGACATTTAACAAAAAACATGTCTATATTTAGGTGTGTAGACAGAAGATTTGAAACTGGCGAAATTTTTGTTAAGTGGGATGATTCTTCAGATGAAGAGTGGCTATTATTAATTTATATCAAAGATAATTCACCAGACAAAGGTATTGTTATTGAAGATAAAACTAACCCTGAAAAGAATTTATCTTATGAATTTAAATCTAGCGAAATATTTAAAGCATCAGATATGATGGTGGACTCCTTTACTCAGCTTTTATCAAGAAAGAGATCTGTCAAAAATAATTAGTCGCTAACGTAAACAGAAACACCACGTGAATTTATATCAACATCGAATTTTTTATGAAGAGGCGGAAAAGCTCTTTGCGAACAATCTAACCTGTCACAAGTTCTGCAAGACACTCCAATTGGAATTTCAGATTTTTTATCATTAATATTTAAATTTTCAGTGTAAACAAAATCTTTTGCATATTTGGCTTCACAGCCAAGCCCAATTGATAATATACTTTTAGTTTCACCAAACCTTCCTATTCCTTTCTCTACAGTCCTTGCAATACAGACATATTTTTCTCCATTACTCATTTTACTTACGGCTGCCTGGATTATTCCGGGTCTTGTAAAAGCTGAGTAAACATTCCATCTAGGGCAAGCACCACCGTATCTTGGAATTTCAATTCCCGAAAGAGAAAATCTTTTAGAAATATTTCCTGCTATGTCAACTCTTAAAAAATGAAATGGAATACCTGGTAACTTTGGATCTTGCAAAGTTGTAACTCTATGAGCAATTTGCTCAAAAGTAGTTGCAAAAGTATTTTGTAAAAGCTCAAGGTCATACTTTTGCTTTATGCATTCACTATGAAATTGTTTATAAGGCATTAAAATTGCTGCACCACAATAATTTAATAATGAAACTTTAGTAAGTTTTTTTGATTCTTCTGTAGGAAATGAAAATTTAGATAAATATTCATTTATCTCATTTATTGCACCTTCCTGTGCTATTTGTGCAGCTGCATATAATTTTTTAGTTTCTAAAGCAACATAATCACTTAATAATAATTCTTTTTTTTCTATATTAAAAATTTTTGAAAAAGATTTACCTTCTTTTGGAATAACGTCTTTAACAGTTATTCCATATTCTGATTTTAAAAAATTACATAATCCTATATATGTAGATCTATTATTTGTTTGTATTTTTTCAAATACGTTGTTTGCAAATTCTTCAAGTTTGGAAAAATAATTTTTATTTT
>CACDDB010000042.1 GCA_902551445.1 uncultured Pelagibacteraceae bacterium
GTAAGTATGAATTTTTTGTTTTTTGTTTTTAAAAGGTAATTAGTATTCTCAATTCCTTTTTTAATACCTTTAAAAGAAATTATTTTTCCTAATTTATAGTTTTTTTCAATTGATCTAATATCATTTGAAGAAATTTTTGTATAAATTGCCATCTAGTTTAATTTTCCTGGACTTTTAAATTTTATATTTTCCTTAACTATCTCTATTTCTTCTATCGTCACTGTAAATTGTTTTTTTAAACTATTTATAAAGGTATCAACCAAAATTTCAGGTGCAGAAGCTCCTGATGAAATTCCTATAGTTTGATATTTTTCAATTTCATCTAAAGGTACTGTACTTTCAGAATGAATTAGTCTTGAATTTTCACATCCAGAGTTTTTTGCAACCTCTACCAATCTTAAAGAGTTAGATGAATTTCTACTTCCAATAACAAAAAACATATCACACTTTTCTGCAATTTTTTTAACTGCAGCTTGCCTATTTGTTGTTGCATAACAAATATCCTCTTTTTTTGGTTCTTTAATTTCTGGAAATTTTCTCTTTAAAGCTGATATTATTTCTTTTGTGTCATCGACAGAAAGAGTTGTCTGGGTAACAAAAGCTAATTTCCTATTAGATTTGTTTTCATAATTGTTAACATCATCAATATTTTCAATAAGATCTATTTGTCCCTCTGGAATTTGACCCATAGTTCCTATCACCTCTGGATGATTCTTGTGACCAATTAATAATATTTGTACTCCATCTTTATTTAAATTTTCGGCCTCTCTATGAACCTTGGATACTAGTGGACATGTTGCATCCACGTATTCCATTTTTAAATTTTCTGCCTCAATAGGGACTTTTTTTGGTACACCGTGAGCAGAAAAAATTACTGGTCTAGTTTTATCTTTTATTTCATGAAGCTCTTCGACAAAAATGGCGCCAATTTTTTTTAGACTATCAACCACATGTTTATTGTGAACAATTTCGTGTCTCACATACACGGGCGCTCCATATTTATTAATACTTTTTTTCACAATTTCTATGGCACGCTCTACACCAGCACAGAAACCACGCGGTGCGGCAAGTAAAATTTTAATTTCTTTGTTTTTCATTTTTTTCTAAAAAATATTCCAGCAATATATGTGGAAAGGTTAAAGACGCCAAACCAATAAATATTACTTTTGATATAGCATTATCTAAAAAGTAATAATTATTTAAAAAGAATAGGGAAACTAAGAATAAAATAGCAGTTAAAATAGTTAATGGCATTGCCTTTATTAAAAATTCTTTAAATCCTTTAATAAAATTTTTTTTATTTAACTCATTAGACAATTTAAAGGAATGTCTAATAGAATGCAAAAAGCAAAAATAAATTGAAAATGCTAAAATTGGATTCAAAAAAAAGTTTATTAGAAGTATAGATATAAAATCCATCAATAGTAGTGATTTAATATCAATATTTTTTTTTAACGAAATAATAATATTTGCAAATAAACTAATTGTTATAAATACGTATAGGAATTCATTCGATATAAATAAACTTTGTGAAATATCGAAATTTAAATTGTTGAAAATGTTTAGAGTTTCAGTTTTATGAAATAATAACGGAGCAGTTATCACCAGAGTCCCCTTAAAAAAGTAAATTAAATCAAAATTAGATTTATTATTTAAAAACTCAGAGTCTTCTTTGCCAAAATGATATGATGCAACTATTAAAAAAATTAATAATAAAATTTTAGAAAATAATAGCCATAATAGAATTACACTTAATCCAACTAACACATATAAAATATAAAAAGTTGAGATAGATTTATAATTTAGAAGTTTTAATAATTTTTTTCCTTTTATGTGATCCAACGCTCCATGCGAGATACCTAAACTTAATATAAGAAACAAACATAAAATAAATAAATTATTATCTCTTAAAAATTCAAATGCTGATAAAAATATACATAAATTAAAAAAGATTAATGAGTGATAATAATTTATTTTATTCATCTAATTTAAAAAATATTTTTAATAAATATCCATTTAGGCATTTTTAAAATTATTCCCAGATCCTCAAAAATATTACTTTTATTTGATAAAAATTTTATAACTGTTTTGGAAGATGCTTTAAACATATTTAAAAATATTTTTGGCATTTTATCTGGGTTATTTTTCAAAACATTTAAAAATATACTATCAAGAAATTCGTATTTTTTTCCAATATGGTAAGCTTTTGTATTTTGAATTTTTTCAATATTAATAGTTATATATTTGCTATGGTTTTGGATATTAAGAAAAGTATATCCAGTACTTAAACGAGTCATACCTCCAGCAGATCCAATGTTAATTTTATTTTTATCTTTTTTATTTAATGGATAGAATAAAGGTATAGCTCCTTCTTCTTGATAATTAATTTTATAATTTTTTATTTTAAGAGTTTCTTTAATATATTTTTCTAACTGAATATCATAATCATTTAACGTTTTGTCATCCATTTTTGATAACCAAGTTGTTTCAATTAAAGCCTTATTTTTTGTAAAAGGTAAGGTATAAAAAAAGTGCACGTTATTTCTTTGATCGCAATCAAAATCCATTAAGTTAAAAATTTTATCATCAAAAATATCTTTAGAAGTTTGAATTTCTACACCCTTAAAATGTTGCCAAAGATTTGTTTGATAATTTCCTTTTGATGGAATGCTATTAAAAATAAATGAATTATTTAAGTTTAATTCATCTGTATTTTTAAAATATTGAATATTTTTATTATGTTTTAATTGATTTAAGACTTTTTTATAAAATAAACCACTGTCTATAGTTTGGTAAGGATATTCATTATTTACAACTTCATGTGATCCTAATTTGGAATTAATAGAAAAATTGTTCCA
>CACDDB010000043.1 GCA_902551445.1 uncultured Pelagibacteraceae bacterium
CTTTTTATTTTAGCGCCAACTTTTCTTAGTTTTTTTTCAATAGATTCATATCCTCTATCTAAATGATAAATTCGATTAATTGTTGATTTTCCTTTTGCTATCAGTGGAGCAGCCAAAATTAAACAGACAGAAGCTCTTAAATCTGTTGCCATAAGTTCTGCTGATTTTAATTTAATGTTTCCACTTATATATGCCTTGCTACCTTTGATTGTGATTTTTGCACCCATTCTATTTAGTTCGCCACAATGCATAAATCTATTCTCAAATATTTCTTCACTAATTATTGAAAGGCCGTTAGCTTTACATAGCAAAACCATTATTTGAGCTTGAAGATCGGTAGGAAAACCTGGATAAGGAGCTGTTTTAATTATAGTATTTTTTGTATTGTTGTTTCCTATAACTTTAACTTTATTTTTAGAAACAAAAATTTTAACTCCAATTTTTTTTAATAACTCTATTTCTGTTTTTATTAATTTTGAATCAATTCCATTAATTAAAATTTTTCCTTCTGTTATTGCAGCGGCAATCATATAGGTCCCTGCTTCAATTCTATCGGGCATGATCTGATATTTGTTTTCTTTAAATTTTTTGACTCCAAAAATTTTTACAGTTCTTTTGCCTATCCATTTAATTTTAGCTCCTATTTTATTTAAAAAATTTACTAGATCTTTTATTTCTGGTTCAATTGCGCAATTTGAAAGTATGGATGTACCTTTCGCCATACTTGCTGCTATAATCAAATTTTCTGTAGCTCCAACAGAAATTTTTGGAAATTTAATTCTTGCTCCGACTAAGCCATTGTTTGCTGAAGCATAAACATATCCATTTGAAATTCTATATTTGGCTCCAAGTTTAGAAAGGCAGTTTAAGTGAATATCTATTGGTCTTGTACCTATGCTACAGCCTCCAGGTAAAGATATTTTTGCTTTATGGAATCTTGCTAACATTGGACCTAATACTAATATTCCAGCTCTCATAGTTTTTACTAAATTATAAGGAGCAAAAAATTTTAGTTTTTTATTATTTTTTATTGAAAGAGATTTTTTATCACTATTCATTTTAATATTTGATCCAATCGACTTTAAGAGGTTAATCATAGTCTCTATATCCTTAACTCTCGGTAAATTAGATAAATAAATTTTTTCGTCTGAAAGTATTGTTGCCGCTAAAATTGGCAATGAAGCATTCTTGCTTCCGGATATATCAACTTGTCCTCTGAGTTTTTTTCCTCCAAGAACTTCTAATTTTTGCATTGCTATATTTTTGGTAGTGTAACTCCTTTTTGCTTCATATATTTACCATTCCTATCAGAATAAGTAACCTCTGGAGTCTCACTTCCTTTTAAAAAAATAAATTGAGCAACACCTTCGTTGGCATATATTTTGGCTGGAAGAGGTGTTGTATTTGAAAATTCCAAAGTTACGTGTCCCTCCCACCCTGGCTCTAAAGGAGTCACATTAACGATGATTCCACACCTAGCGTAGGTAGACTTTCCAAGACAAATTACCAAAACATCTTTTGGAATTTTAAAATATTCTACTGTACTAGCTAAAACAAAAGAATTTGGTGGTATTATACATTCATCGACTGTTTTAGTAATAAAGCTAGTTTGTTTAAAATTTTTTGGATCAACAATTTCGGTATTTACATTTGTAAATATTTTAAATTCGCTTGAAACTCTTGCATCGTACCCATAGGAAGAAACTCCAAATGATATCTTGTTTCCTCTTACTTGTTTCTCTTCAAATGGAGAAATCATTGCGTGTTCCTTGGCCATTTTTTTTATCCATTTATCAGATTGAACTGTCATTTATTTTTTTTTTTTACTAATTTTTTTTGAAACTCTTTTCTTTTTTTTAAATTCTTTCTCAAAGCAATTTCTAATTTGCTTAGTTTGGATTTTTTATCCATTTATTTTTTATCAGGATTTGTTAGATGATCTAAAGTGATGACTTGATCTAACGGAATTGATTTATCTTCTTCTTTTTTAAAACCAGCTTTTGCCTGTTTTTTAGCTCTTCTTTCTGCAAGTTTTTTTTCACGTTTAGCCTGCTTCTCCATGGCTTTAGCGCCTCTTGTGCTTTTATAATCGTAATGAATTCCCATAACATTTCCTAAGAAGTAGATATAAATCATTTTTTAATAAAATTAAGGCAATAATTTGAAAAACTTAATTTTATCCACTAATCTCAATGATTTAAGATGCCCCTATAGTTAAATGGTATAACACATCCATGGTAAGGATGAGTTTCCAGTTCAATTCTGGATGGGGGCACCAGAATAACATATTCTGCACAAGGTATTACTTTTTATAATTAGTTTCTATTAAGATTTAATTTTAGTTTGTCGTAGATTTTTTTACTGACATTTCCTTTTCCAAAAAAGGAATTCTTTTTTAATTTTTTATTATAAAATTTTTTTGTTGCCTCAAAAATTCTCTTTTGACTGTATCCTGTGATTATATTTGTTTTTTTAATTATAGTTATTTGCCTTTCTGAAGTTGTTCTGAGTGTAATACATGGAACACCAATTATTGATGCTTCTTCTTGAAGTCCTCCAGAATCTGTAAAAATAATTCTTGAATCAAGCATTAGCTTCATAAAGTCGAGATATTCCAAAGGTTTTAATAAACTTATAAATTTAAATTTTTTACTACTTATTTTGTTTAATATTTTTTGAGTCCTTGGATGAACTGAAAATATAAATTTAGTACTAAAAATTTTTCCAATTTTTTCAAAAGAGTTTAATAATTTTTTAAAGTTAATAATATTATCAACACTTTCGGGTCTATGTACAGTTACCAGAAAATATCTTTTTTTATTTAAATTTAACTTTTTTA
>CACDDB010000044.1 GCA_902551445.1 uncultured Pelagibacteraceae bacterium
GCCATATGTTTTTCTAAAACTGGAAAATATCATAGCGGAGAAAATGGATTAGATGGTGAAATTTACTTAACTTTGTGTAAAAGAACTGCAACATTTCCGAAATGCTCAATTTCAGGCACTTCTCCATTTGGTCCAGCAGATGAAGATCTTGAGCTTGTTCATCAAGTTAATTGGTCAAGGTTTGGAGAAATAACCGTTGATAAATGGAGAAATCCTACAGCTACCAAAGCAGGTGCTTGGATATTACAATATTAAAAATATGAATTTTAGATTCTCTAATTAAGTTTTGGATAGGAGCAGTACACTTCATCACTTCAAAAGCACCTACACGACCTTGGCCATCTTTTGTTTTTAGTAATCTTTGTGTCACCACCATTTTTAATGACGTTGAAATCTGTGCACGTATCTGTGCTTGTTGTTCGGGTGGAAAAACGTCTATAATTCTATTTATTGTACTTGGGGCTCCACTTGTATGCAGTGTTCCAAAAACTAAATGTCCTGTCTCTGCAGCTGTTAAAGCAAGTCCAACTGTTTCTAAGTCACGCATCTCTCCTACAAGTATTACATCTGGATCTTCTCTTAGTGCAGCCTTAAGTGCACTAGCAAAACTCTTTGTTTGTTTTCCAACTTCTCTATGAGAGACAATACTTTTTATATCTTTATGTATAAACTCAACTGGGTCTTCAACTGTAATTATGTTTGAGGTTCTTGTTTTATTAATCTCATTAACTATTGCTGCAAGTGTTGTCGATTTTCCTGAACCCGTTGGTCCTGTTACTAAAACTAATCCTTTATGCATATCAATAATATCATAAAGAACTTGTGGCAAATCAAATTGTGCCATTTCAGGCATTACCGTTTCTACCCTTCTAAGAACGGCTGCTGGGCCATTAATCGTTTTATAAAAATTTGCTCTAAATCTTAAACCGCTTAGCGTAACTGAAGAATCTAATTCATGCGTTTCTTGAAACCTTTTAGTTTCAACTTCGTTACAGTTGCTAGACATAAGGTCCATAAGATCTTGTGCCTTAACAACAACTTCTTTTACCTTATAGATTTCACCAGTCTGTCTATAGCCAAGTGGTGATCCAGATCTAATATGAAAATCTGAGATCTTTTTATTATTTTTTGCTAATTCTTCTAATTTTTCAAACATAAAAATTTTACTATATAATAATAAAAAACAACAAATAACAAAGTTTAAACTTTGAATTATACCCAAAATAGTTAAAAAAAATTCAATATTTTAAGTAATTTTAACTCTAATAGCAGCTTATGAAACTAACTGCCTTTGATAAATATTGGCACTCATAACTATACTAAAACCTATCATGGTTGCCAGCATTGATGATCCTCCGTATGACATGATTGGTAGAGGAGATCCAACGATTGGCAACAGTCCTAAAACCATACACATGTTTACCGAAATGTATATGAAAATTGCTGAAGCAAAACCAAAGCAAAATAATCTTCCAAAAAAACTTCTTGATTGATATCCTATTCTTATAATTCTAAATATCATTATGGCGTAAACTAATAATAATACTAATGAACCTAAAAATCCGAATTCTTCTGAAAATAAAGTGAAAATAAAATCTGTATGTTTTTCAGGTAAAAATTCTAGATAACCTTGAGTTCCTTTTAAAAATCCTTTTCCGAATAACCCGCCAGATCCAACTGCTATTTTGGATTGTATTATTTGATATCCAGCTCCAAGGGGATCTTTATCAGGATTGAAAAAAGTTAATATTCTTAATTTTTGGTAAGGTTTTAAAAAAGAAATTACAAATGGTGTAGAAATAATAAATATTAAACTGCTGTATACAAAGTATTTTACATTTACACCTGCTAACCACAAAACCATCAAACCACTTAGCGCTATCAATATTGACGTTCCCAAATCAGGTTGTGCTACTACTAAAAATATTGGAATAATTAATATTACCAATGGAATAGCTAATGAAATAATTTTATTAACGTTATTAATTTGTACTCGATGATAATATTTTGCAAAACATACAATTATAGCAATTTTCATTAATTCGGAGGGTTGCAAATTTATAAAGTATAAATTTATCCATCTTTGTGAACCTTGGGCCGTCACACCATAAAAAGAAGCTCCAATTAATAATAACAAAACTATTATATAAAAAACATATCCTGTAGCGTGCCAAAATTTTATATTAACAAAAGACAAAAAAATCATTAATGAGAAAAAAATCATAAATCTTAAAATATGATTTTTAGTATGGTAAAGCGCATCTCCACCATCAGTAGAGTACATTGCAAAAATACTTATAATTCCAATAATTAAAATGCAGAACAATAATGTAAAATCAAATGATCTTATTTTTTGAAAAAACGTTAATTGATTTGAATAATGAAATTGCTGAAACATTAAACTTTTACACCTTTTTGGTTAGTAGTTTTTTCTCTTAATTCATGTCTATCAATTATTAATTTAAACAATTTCTTTGCTATAGGAGCTGCTGCTTTACTTCCTGAGCCTCCGTGTTCAACAAGCACACTCAATGCATATCTTGGTTCTTTGTAAGGACCAAAAGCTACAAACCATGCATGATCTCTCTCTTTGTAAGGAATTTGGTAAGTTTCTAAATCTAGTTCTCTTTCTTCCTCTGTTATTCTTTTAACCTGAGATGTGCCAGTTTTACCTGCAAATTGATATTTTGGATCATCAATTCTTGAACCATAAGATGTTCCGTAAACTTCATTTGTTGATCTAAACATTGCATCCAATACAAATTTTATATTTTCATGATTTCTGACTAGAGACTTATACTTTGATTTTTTTTTTAATAAATCACCTG
>CACDDB010000045.1 GCA_902551445.1 uncultured Pelagibacteraceae bacterium
AATCATCTATCTTCACTTTTGTTTGTTAATAATAATCTTCATATAGATATTTTATTTGACCATGCTGGAAAAATGGAAGTTAATAATCCAGATGGCAATCAAGATAAATTAAAAATTCATGATATTATTTTAGAATCTGCGATCTCAACGATTTGTGACCATGAGGATAGTGTGGCAGCTGTAGATGCTGAAGATAAAGTTGTTGGATATAAAAATTGGCTAGGTTTAATGAAAGGAAATTTAAAAGTAAAATTTAAAAAGAAAGGAAAAAACGTTTTAAGGAAATTAAGCACAGATAGAAAATATATATCGCCTTACGGAAAACAATTTAAATTACATGGTAGAGCATTGTTGCTGAATAGAAATGTTGGACATTTAATGACTACTCCCTCTATTCTTTTAAAAAATGGTTCAGAATGTCCTGAGGGAATACTTGACGCTTTTATTACATCTGCCGCATGTATTCATGACTTTAAAAAAAATCAAAACTCAAAAAAAAATTCTATTTATATTGTTAAACCAAAAATGCATGGACCGGATGAATGCGCGTTCACAAATTTAATTTTTGAAAAAGTTGAAAAATTACTAAAGTTAAAAAAATATACAATAAAGTGTGGAATAATGGATGAAGAAAGAAGAACTTCTGTAAACTTAAAAGAGTGTATAAGATCTTTAAAAAACAGAGTTTTTTTCATTAATACAGGATTTTTAGATAGAACAGGAGACGAAATACACACATCAATGGAATTGGGTCCTATGATGAAAAAAGGAGATATGAAATCTTCAACTTGGATTTCTGCTTATGAAAATAACAACGTTGATATTGGGCTTTCATGTGGATTTTCAGGCAAGTGTCAAATTGGAAAAGGAATGTATGCCGCTCCTGATTTGATGGCAGATATGATTAAACAAAAAATTTCTCATCCATTAGCAGGAGCAAATTGTGCTTGGGTTCCAAGTCCTACTGCTGCTGCTTTGCATGTGTTGCACTATCATGAAGTAAATGTTTTTTCCAAACATAAAGAATTATTTAAAAGAAAACCCGCAAAAATTTTAGATCTTCTAACTATTCCTATTCAAAATAATCCAGCATGGTCTAAAGAGGAAATTACAAATGAAATAAAGAACAATTCGCAAGGCTTGCTAGGATATGTTGTTAGATGGATAGACCAATCAGTAGGTTGTTCAAAGGTTCCTGACATTAATGGAATAGGATTAATGGAAGATAGAGCAACTTTAAGAATTTCTTCACAACATATAGCAAATTGGCTCCATCATGGAATATGTAGTAAAAAACAAGTTTTAGAAATTATGAAAAAAATGGCTAAAGTTGTAGATAATCAAAATATTAAAGATCCAGCATTAAAAGGTCATGCGCCCTATCAAACAATGTCAGGCAATTTTGATAAATCAATCGCATTTAAAGCTGCATGTGAACTTGTGTTTCATGGAAAGTCGCAGCCATCTGGATATACTGAACCAATTCTTCATTTGAATAGGCTGCTAAAAAAAAAATAATATTATTGACTATTTAATTCATGTCTATTTTTAAATGCTGAAATCAAAGTTCCATCATCTAGATTTTCTATCTCTCCACCAACTGGTAATCCCTGTGCTAATTTTGTTATATTAGCATTGGTATTTTTTAATTTATCTTGTATATAAAAAGCTGTTGTTTGACCTTCTACAGTTGCGCTTGTAGCTATAATTACTTCCTCTATATTTTCATCAACTACTCTCTTTAAAAGAGAGTCTATTAATAAATCTTCTTTATTTTGACTATTTAAGTTAGAAATTGTGCCACCTAATATATGAAAATAACCTTGATAAATACTTGAGCTTTCTATACTCCATTGATCTGCAATATCTTCTACTACGCATATTTTTCCAAATTTTTTTGTTAAATTCTCACAGTTATTACATCCTGATAAATTAGATTTTAAAGTTCCACATGACTTACATCTTGCTACATTCTTAAAAAGATCAGTCAACGAACTTAACATCGGTTTTATTAATTCGTTTCTATTACTAATTAATTTTAAAATAATTCTTCTAGCAGATTTTGGACCCAGTCCAGGTAGTTTTGAAATTAATTTAACTAGATTTTCTATTTCTGGAATATTCTTCATTATTTATGTAGGCCACTTAAAACCTGGAATTCCAAAGTTGTTGGTAGCTTTGGAAATTTCTTCTGTCGTTTTTATTTTTAACTTTGACTTCGCATTATTATGAGCAGCCATAATTAAGTCTTCTATTATAGTTTTATCCTCTTTTAAAACCTCTTGAGACAATTCTACTTTTTTTATATCTCCTTCACCATTTAAAGTTACTTTTACTGAATTCATTCCAGAAATGCCTTCTGCTTCGATTTTTTTTATTTTTTCTTGGCTTTCTTTAATTTTGCTTTCAAGCTCTTTAGCTTTATCAAGTATTTTATTAAATTCTTCCATTGTTTTGTCTATTTTTCTTTATTAACTTTTATAATTTCTATATCTGGAAAAGCTTCTCTTATTTTTTTGTATATTTGCCTCTCCTTAACTTCATCAAAAATTTTTTTCCTTTCTAATTCTGCCATTTGTTTTTTTGTAGGATTTCCTTCTTTTTGGGAAAAAGTTATTACCCATCGTTTTTTTGTCCATTCATATAATTTTGATGATAAGTCTTTAACAAAATTTACATCCAGTTCTTCATTAAAAGAAATTTCAATT
>CACDDB010000046.1 GCA_902551445.1 uncultured Pelagibacteraceae bacterium
TAATTTTTTTCTATTTCGTGATGATCTAAATAGTCTGCCATACCGTGGTCAGAGGTTAGAGTTTTCTAGAAATTTAATAATTGATACAATTAAAAGTAATTCAGAGTTAAGATCATGTGATATTTTTATAATGTTAGACCTCGATGACATAGGCACATATAGAATTGATGAGAAAGATATTGTTAATTCTTTAGATTTTTTATTTTTACATGAGAAAAATGGTGCAGTTTTTGCAAACCAACTTGGAACTTATTATGATATGTGGACTTTAAGAGATGAAAAATACTGTAGAGGTGACTTTTGGGCAGAAGTACTAAAGTTGTTAATAAAATTTAAAAAAGCAAAAGAAAATTTTTCAAATGAACATTTCGAAAAAATTGATAAAGAATTTATAGAAAAAAAAACTTTGTCTTTTAAAAGAGAACATCCTCCGATTTTAGTAAAATCCGCCTTCGGTGGTTTTGGAATTTATAAGATGAAATATGTTCTAATAAATGAAAATAAGTATATTGGTACTCAATTAATTGAACTAATATCTGCGGATCAAAAAAAATTTAATATAAAATATCAAAAATGTGAACATGTTGATTTTAATCAGGGTTTAGCTGACCAAGGTCTCAAAATGTACATTTTGCCGTATTTAATAAATAGAGAATATCAACAAAATATATTTCCACCCCAAGCAGCTCTTAGTTTGATCATTAAAAATTAATTTAATAATAGAAAAAAACAATTATAATGTATCGACGATATTTAATATTTATCTTTAATTGATAACCAATTAAAAATGTTATATTTAAAATTAATTTGGGCGATTAGCTCAGTTGGTTAGAGCAGTACACTCATAATGTATTGGTCCCAGGTTCGAGTCCTGGATCGCCCACCATCAACAATCTTAATACTTTTTAATTATCTCTTCCCAATTTATCGTAGGTGCCAACCAATGGAGATCCATATGAGATGAATAGCTGGGAATTGATGAAATTAGACTAGAGCCATTTTTCCATAGATCTAAAAACATTTTATGATCTTCAGTTTTACCAGATTCAATAAAATTAAATTTTTTATAAATTTCATAATGTTTTTTAAATGTTTTAAATTTTACCGCAAAAGAAAGTGTTGTAGATGGTACAGTACGCCAATGACAAGATTTTCCTAATAAAATTTTTGATTGTAATTTTTGATAAATTGGTAGTTTGTATTTATCAGGATGATCATAAAGACTTATATATTCTGATTTTAATTCAAATCCTTCGAGTAAAACGTTGTTCCAGTTTTCCAAATGCAAATAGTCGTCTTCAATAAAATAAATTATTTGTTCATCTGAAAAATTGCTGTTTTTAACATGTTCTAATGCGCTTGCCCAACTTTTTGCCTGAGAGCCACCTTCTATTTTAACTACTTTAAATTCCTTTTCATTTTTTAAAAAATGCTCATCAGAATTTCCATCCATTAGAAATGTTATATTTGATAAATTTTTATCAATTGTTTTCTTTAAATTTTTGTAACAAACAGTTTTAGAAAAACCTTTTAATCTCTCCCTATCTTCACTAAATTTAGAGGAATTACAGTGTCTTGAAAATATTTCAATTTTTTTCATTTATTCTTTTTTATATTTTTAAATCTATCTCTAAAATATCTTCTTAAATGTTTTCCATGAAAACCAAATACATTTTCGTTATTAATTCCGAACTCTTTATTGGTTTCAACATGCTCTAACGAAAATTTTGCAGCTAACTCTATTGGAGCAAAATTGATATCTTGGGTTAATAAATCATCATAGAGATAATGACACATTATTACATCTTCAGTTAATAAGGGTAAATTTAATTTTAATAAATCTATATTTTTTGTAGCAAGAGTAAGCTTCTTACTTCTGAGTGAAAATCCTCCGTTTCCAACTCTATTTTTTTTTAAATCTATCTCTAAATCTTTTTTTGGTTTAATTATTTTTGTCCAGGGAGCCCCAATATAATCATATTTTAAAAATTCATCTGACCATTGAATTGGATTCACTACAAAACTATCAGATTGCACAACAAGACAATGAGAAGTATCAAAATATTTCCATAGGTCATTAATCATTATCTTGTTGTAACCATTAATATCTATTTGAGGTATTTTTATATATTCGATTTCTGGAAAATGGATTTTAGGTTTTTCTGACGATAAAAGTTTTATAGAAGCAAACTCTAATTCAAATGAACTAATTTTTAAGGAATCTTGAGTGTGATCAATTTCTACAGAAGATGCAGCAAGCAAAGTAACATTCGGTAATTTTATTTTTTTATTCAATTTTATGTCTTTGGTAAATTTCAATTATATTATTTGCTATAGTTTTTTTATTAAACTGTATTTTATACTTTTTTCCATATTCTAAAGATTTTTCTCTATAATTATTATATTCTTTTTCAACTTCTTCTATTTTATTTTTAAGTGATTTTGGATCTGGTTCACAGAAAAATTCATTTGGAGCAAACTCTTTTGCAGTTAAATTATCAGAACACATTAAAGGAACTGAGCCACATATCATTCCTTCTATCATCGATAAACCAATACCCTCAGCTTTTGATGGC
>CACDDB010000047.1 GCA_902551445.1 uncultured Pelagibacteraceae bacterium
GCAAACATTATAAAAAACAAAAAATCTGAAGTACATGGAGCCCTTTGGGATATTACAAGAAATGATGAGAAAGAATTGGATGGATATGAAGGGGTTGATTATAATTATTATCAAAAGGAATATTTTACTTTAAAAGGTAAAAAGGTTTTAGTTTATGTTCAAAAAATATATTATTTTCAAAAGCCAAATTCTACTTATTTACACACAATTATTCAGGGATACAAAGATTGCTCTTTAGATGTGAAGAAATTAAAAAAGACAATTTCAAATTATAAGATAAATTATAAAGTTAATTGGTAGACGCTTGCAAGGAGATAAATGAAAAAAAATTTTTTATTCGTTGTATTTTTCTTTTTTTTATTTAGCTCAAATTCATTTGGTTTTATAACATTTAAACAATCAAAAGATATTTCTTCAGACGCAACAGGCCTTAGACAAATAAATTTCAAACCTGATGGAAAAATCATGTATGTAACCAATCGTGAAAATGATGATACATCCGAAGTTGATAGTGTAAAACAATATTCTTTAAGTACACCATTTGATATTAGCACGGCAACTTTAACCTCTTCTACTACATTAACAAATATAGATAAACCTCACGCAATACATTTTAAATCAGATGGAAAAGTGATGTATGTCGTGGATAATGGATCTCTTACAATAGAACAATACAATTTAACTACTGCTTGGGATACTTCTACTTTGGTTCATGACGATAATTTCACTATATCAGACGAAAATCAATTAAGATCATTAGCTTTTAAATATGATGGAACCAAAATGTATGTTACCGGCAATGAAACAGAAGTAATACAACAATTTACATTATCTACCCCCTGGGATGTAGCAAGCGCAACAAAAGACTCAACAGAGTCTTCAGCTTTAACTGGAAAAGAAGATAATCCAAGAAGTATTCAATTTAATTCAGATGGAACCATATTTTATATAGGTGGCAATGGATCAGACTCTATTCATAAATACACTCTATCAACTCCTTGGGACGTAAGCACATTAGAATTTTCACAGTCATATTCATTTAGTGCACAAGTTTCATCATCTGGCAATTCAATTATGGCAGGTTTTATTTTTACAGCCAATTTTACAAAATTATATATCACTCAAGATACTGACTCTAGACAAAGTCAGACAGGTGTAAATACTGTATATGAATATAGTGTGGCTTGTGCTGAAACTATAACTTGTCTTGATGCATCAACTAATGCTGATGTTAAAGCTATTATCGAAGCTAATGTAGAATCAGCTAAACGTATTATAAAGAACAATACTCTTCCAATATTTCATAGAACTGAGTGGTTAAGAAGACATAAAAATAAAGATAACCTTTCAAACTTAAATGCAGAAATTGATTTTACAAATCAAAAAATTGCAAAAATTGCGAGCGCTCTAAACATTCTTAAAAAAGAAAAAGACAGAACCTATAATAGCGATGATTGGTTTGAATGGAGTGAAGGTAGAATTGGCCTTGGTAAAAAAGATGCAAATGGTGCATCATCAAGAGATATTCATAGTTATGGTTTCTCAATTGGTGCAGATAGGATTAAAAAAGAAGACAGAGATTCAATGTATGGTTATGTTTTTCAGTATACAAATGATAACGTTGATATAGGAAGCAATGGTACAAATCTCAATACAGACTCATATAGCTTTGCTTTATATGATACCAAGTTAAGAGACGATCAATTTTTCACAGATAGTGTTATTGGTTTAAGTTTATTAGATATCGATCATCAAAGAGTGATCAATGGCAATACTTTAAGAGGTGATAGAGAGGGGCAGCAAATATATGGCTCAATTAATTTTGGAAAAAGATTAGTTGATGAAGAACTTAATTATAATCCAGGAATAAAATTAGATTTAGGATATACGAAATTAAAAGCTTTTAGAGAAAAAACTACAATAGGAAATGCTATAACTGATTCATTAATCTACAAGCAGCAAAATATTAAAACCGCATTAGCAACAATCGGATTGCTTTTTGATACGGCAAATCAGCAGGAAGAAAAAACAACTAATCATCATGGAAGATTAGAGTATGTAGGAGATTTTAGTCCATCTTCAAACGCAGAATTTTATTACTTAAATAATCAAAGTACTAATTATGAATATAAAGCAAACAATAAATCTAAACACAATTATAGAATTGGTTACGGTTTTGACATAACCTATATATCAGGTTGGTCAATAGTAACAAATTTTGAAAGATTTGGTGCATCTGGAAAAGGCTATGTTAATGAGCTCTATTTGTTATTAGGATATGTTCCAATAGATGACACCGAATATGCTATGAGTTTAGATAATGACAAAGCTTCTTTAAGTTATAAGAGAGATTTAAATGGTTTAGATATCAAATTTAGTTCGAATTATAGCTTGATGAGTGAAATACCTGACTATGGTGCAGCCATAGAAGTTGTAAGTACATTTTAATAAAATTAATTTAAACTCAATAGGATAATATTGGCATAAACA
>CACDDB010000048.1 GCA_902551445.1 uncultured Pelagibacteraceae bacterium
ATTTTGCATGTAATGATTTTTTAATGTACGAAATCGCTATATGTATTAATGCGTTATGTTTCGATAAAAAAAATAATAAATTCATATTTAATAAGAAGAAATCAACAAATCTTATTAAAGGTTATTCAAAAATAAGGAGGTTCTCTGATAAAGAAAAAAAATCTTTAAATGTCTTATGTAAAGGTGCTGCACTTAGGTATTTATTAACAAGAACTTATGATTATTTATATACGCCAAAAAGTGCTATTATAAAAATAAAGAATCCAAGAGAATATATTCAAAAACTTAAAACGCATAATCAATTTAGCAATTTTAAAAATTATTATAATTAAATGATTAAAATTTATACCGATGGTTCTTGTTTAGAAAATCCAGGAAATGGTGGGTGGGCAGCAATAATAATTGATGATGGAAAAAAAACTCAGATAAAGGGAAGTAAAAAAAATACCACAAACAATCAAATGGAATTGTTAGCTCCAATTGAAGCTTTAAAAAAAATTCCTAAAGGAAGCAAAGTTCAAATTTTTACAGACTCTAAATATGTAAAGTCAGGAATGACAGAATGGATCCATAATTGGAAAAAAAATGGATGGAAAACTACAGACAAACAACCAGTGAAAAATAAAGAGCTTTGGGAAGAGTTAGATCTTCTAGCTAATGAATTTGAGATAAGTTGGAATTGGGTAAAAGCACATTCTACTGATAAATTAAATAACGAAGTCGATTTAATTGCTAAAGAAGCTGCAAATTTATAATTAGGGCACCTTGCAACAGAACGCCCCTTTAAACTTTGCTTTTAACAAAGTTTTTTACTTCTTCAGTATTGTTTTTTAATACTTGAAAATTCTCTTCTTTATCAAGCACATGCTGAAGTTCCTTGGGTAATTTTTCATGCTTATTTATTGCATTATTTGTAGCATCCGGGAATTTACATGGGTGTGCTGTTGATAAAACTACACAATCATTAAAAGATAGTTTTTTTGCAGCCCCTACTCCAACAGCTGTATGAGGATCTAGTATTATATTATTTTCTTCATAATTTTTTTTAATGATATCTAAAGTTTCTTGTTCATTACAACTTTCAGATAAAAAATCCTTTTGAATTATATCTAAATCGTTCTTTTCAATTTGATAAGAATTTTGTTTAACTTTTTTCATAATTTCAGCTGTTTTTTCAGAGTCAGAATTATTTACGTAATAAATTAATCTTTCAAAGTTACTTGCTAATTGTATATCCATGCTTGGCGACAATGTTTCTTTTACTTCTTTTGAAATGTAATCTCCTTTTGAGATAGCCCTATGCAAAATATCATTTTCGTTTGTTGCTACAATTAATTTATCAATTGGCAATCCCATTTTTTTTGCAAGGTAACCCGCGAAAACATCGCCAAAGTTTCCAGTTGGCACTGAAAATGAAATAGTTTCTTTACCTAATTTAAAATATGAATAAAAATAATAAACTGTTTGAGCAATAATTCTTGCCCAATTGATTGAATTTACGCCTGACATATTAATAGATTTAGAAAATTCTAAGTCAGAAAACATACTTTTGACTAAGTTCTGGCAATCATCAAAATTTCCATCTATTGCAATATTGTAAACATTTTTTTCTTCAACAGTTGTCATTAATTTTCTTTGAACTGGTGAAATTCTATTGTTTGGGTGCAAAACAAAAATATTTAAATTAGATTTTCCTTTAATAGCATCTATTGCTGCTGCTCCTGTATCTCCAGAAGTTGCAACAACTATATTTATTTTCTTATCATTTTTACTTAAATAATATTCATACAAGTTTCCAATGAATTGCATTGCAACGTCTTTGAAAGCTAACGTTGGACCGTGAAATAATTCTAATAATTTTAATTTTCCTAAACCAGAAATTTTAATCACTTCTTTTTCCCTAAATGTTGAATATGATTTTTTAATTAAGGATGAAAGTTTTTCTTTTGAAATAAAATCTGATGAAAACAGATTTATTATTTCAGTAGATAATTCATTATAACTTAAATTTTTGAGTCTTGTTAGTTCGTCAGCGCTATATTTTTTTAATGATTTCGGTATGTAAAGACCCCCATCATCAGCCAAGCCTTTAATGAAAATTTGTTCAAAATTAAACTCCTTTAAATTATTTCTTGTGCTTATATATTTCATAAATGTCTTTAAAGATCACTAACTTTTAAAAAAGTATACAAGATATTGACGTCATTAATATCTTTTACTTTTGAATCCTTCAATATTCTATCATCAATATAAAAAGTTACTGAATAATTAGATTTTTCACCAGGTAGTAATATTTGTTTTTTATAACAAAAGCAGTCCATTTCTACAAAATACTCTTTAAAAAAGCTTGGTTTAATATCATAAATTGCTTTACCAGATGATTGTTTTTGTCCTTCATTTTCTACAGCAAAATCTATCTTGTAAACTTGTCCAATTTTAGAATTAATATATTTTTTTTTTGATGAAAAGTGCC
>CACDDB010000049.1 GCA_902551445.1 uncultured Pelagibacteraceae bacterium
GTCTGTAATTTTCCAATTAAGTGTAACTTAAAATTTTTGTTATTTGTTTTAATATTTGACCATTTTAAAATAGCCTCTTGAACTTTATTTTCGCCGAAATGAGTATGGCCATGTTTTAATAATGGTTCAATTTTATCCATGGAAAATGTTTTACTTACAGCAATAATTTTAGGTAATTCATTATTGTTTAATTTTTTTAATTCTTCAATAATTTGAGATTTTATTATATTAAGATTATTTATTGACTGATGCATAATTTAAATAATATCTACTACTTTATTGATAGATTTAAACAAAGTGAATTAGACAAACTAAATCCAAAAAAAATATCAATTATTTACAGAAATTACAGTAAAAATGACAATATAAATGAAATAATTCATCTTAATAAGTACTGTAAAAATAGAAAATTTAAATTTTACCTTGCAAATAACTTTAAATTGGCTTGGAAGTTGAATTTAGATGGTGCATATATTCCTGCATTTAATAAAAGCTTAAAACATAGATTATATCCAATAAAACGTGACTTTTTAATTATAGGGTCGTCTCATAATGTAACGGAAATGAGATATAAAATAAAACAAGGATGTAAAAAAATTTTTTTAACTCCCATATTTAGAATTTCAAAGAAAAAAAAATATCTTGGACTATTCAATTTTAGAAATTTAGTTTCTAAAACCAAAATTGAGATTATTGCCTTGGGTGGAATAAATGAATTTAATATAAAAAAATTAAAAATTTCTGGATGTTCAGGTTTTGCTTCTATTTCTCACATAAAAAAAACGGCCCAGAAATAATCTGGGCCGCTTAATTTTAAAATGTACTAAACTATATTAGAACGTGAATGATACTGAAATTTCAGTATGTTCAGTCGCGTTATTAATAGTTTGGTTGTATGGATTGTCAGTCTCAACTCTTTTAGCTTTAACAGCCATGCTTCCCATTGAGTAAGCAACTTGAATTGATTTAACTTCCGTAGCAACTGCTGTTGTAGAACCAATAGCTTCTTTAGTATCTTCTAACTCACCATAAGACATTGATAAGTCATCATTTACGTTGAAAGCTAAACTCATACCAGTAGTACTGTAGTCATTGCCACCATCACCTTCGTTAGCATACCACTCACCAGCACCAATTGATACTGCACCAAAGCTAGCAACTGCCTGAACCATTACGTTCTGACCATCGTTACCATCTGTACCTTTAGTTGATTCTTCTACTGCATGTCCACCGTAAAGTGTTATTGGACCAAAACCAAGTTTTGCTCCAATTGCATGACCAGAACCAGTACTTGCTGCTCTAGTAGCAGTAACACCTGGGTTACCACCACCTGCTGCGTTAGCTGCTGGGTCGTAGTCAACTGATACATCAAGTGTACCACCACCAAATTCAAAAGTTGGTAATATAATTGATACTGAACCACTAGTTAAACCATCAGCAAGTCTTGTACCTCTTATAGAAGTATCAGCATTGTCGTTAGCTTCTTCCCAAGCTGTTGGTAATACATCATCGTTAGCATTCACAGAAGCTGCTGCTATTCTATTGAATCTTACTTTACCCAAAGAACCAGTATCAACTGTAATGTTAGAAGATGTTAGTGCAAATGCACCACTTGTTGCATGTGTAGTCGATACAGTCCAACCATTGTCAAGTTCTCCAGATGCAGAAAAAGATACTCCTGTTCCTACGCCGAATGAACTAGCTTTACTAGATGAATTGTTCGATGTACCTGTAGCCCAACCAATCTCTGAACCACCACTAACTGAAACATCTACAGCGTTAGCAGATGTTGCAGCAAGAGAAGCTCCTAGAGCAGTCAATGCTACTTTTTTTAAGTTATTCATATTAATCTCCTTTGTTTATTGTTTCATATATGAACAACGCATTTATATAGTAAATGCTCATTTTATTGATTATATTTACCTTAAAATGTTCATTTTTTTGGATTTTGTTGTATTTTTACAACATTTTTTTTATATAGATGACTATTTTTATATATAATTTAGTTTAAAGGTAAATGATGAACAAAATTAAATGGTTTTTACTGGTTTTTTTACTAATTCCCCTTTTTTTAGTCTCTTGCGGTGGATGGAACCCTACATCTGTAAAAGACAGGCCTGTAGATGTAGATGAACGTGTAAGGCAAAATATTGAAGAGGGTAAAGGCTTCAAATTAGGAGACAAACGGGATGGTGGACTTGGATCATTTGCATCATCAAATCCTCTTTGGAGAGCGACGCTTGATACTTTAAACTTCATGGTTTTGAATAGCGTTGATTATGGAGGTGGTATTATAATTACTGATTGGTATAGTGAAAGCAAAAGTGATGAAGCTATAAAAGTAACGATTAGATTTTTATCACCCGAGATTAGAGCTGATGGATTAGAAATTTTAATTCATCAAAAGAAATGTGAAATAAATAACCTAAGTAATTGCACCGTACAAAA
>CACDDB010000050.1 GCA_902551445.1 uncultured Pelagibacteraceae bacterium
TGAGAAATCCAAATTCTTCTAAACATTCTATGAAATATTCAGAACATGTTGGCAAGTATCTACATCGATTTCCTAAGTAAGGAGATATAAATAATTTATAAAATTTAATTAAACTAATTAAAGTATTTATTAAAATTTTCATTTTTTTATTTTCCCAAAATCTATCATTAAAGATTTTTTAATATCTCCATATTTATCTTCCAAAACCTTTTTTTTGGTTAATAGCAAATATGAATAATTTAAGTTAAATTTATTCATTTTTGTTGCTTCTTGCATAATGCTTTTAATACGCCTTTTAATAAAATTTCTTTCCACGGCATTACCTATCTTTTTTTTTGTAACAATACCCAAATTTAACTTTTGATCATTTTTTTCTGACAACCTTTTAAAAAAAATTGTTAAATATTTATTACTAATCTTTTTTCCAGAAAGAAGAGATTTAAAATCTTTATTTTTTGAAAGACTAGAGATTTTACTCCTCATTAGACTGTTAATCTTTTTCTACCTTTTGATCTTCTTCTTTTTAATAGCTTTCTTCCTCCTTTAGTTCTCATTTTAGACCTAAAGCCATGTCTTCTTTTTCTCACTATTTTACTAGGTTGGTATGTACGTTTCATGAATGTTAAAAAATAATTAAATTTTGGTACTTATAAGAAAAATGTTTAATAAAGTACAGAAGAATTTGATAAAGTATATTGCCAATATGGATCAAAAAAAGTTTAAAATATTAATTGGAATTATATATTCGATTATTATTGTTTATTTTTTATATGAATTACTGTCTAGGGTGAGTTTACAAGATATAACTTCATACAATTTTATTCAATCTTACCAAGAAAAATTAGAATCATATAAATCAAAAAATACTTTAATTTTGATTATTATTTTTTTTATTTTTGTAAATCTTTGGGTTTTAATGTTGGGCTTTGGTTCTCCAATTGCAATTATAGCTGGCTTTATATTTGGTAAATGGATTGGTACACTTTTAACAACTTTAAGTTTAAGCACAGGAGCATTGATGCTTTATTTTTTAGGAAAATATTTTTTTTATGATTTTTTAAAAGAAAGGTATCAAAATAAATTTAATTTTTTAAATAGCATATTTAAAAATAACGAGCTTACTGTAATGACAATTTATAGATTTGTAGGTCTTGTTCCTTTTTTTTTAGCAAATTTATTACCTGTAATTTTTAGCATAAGACCACTTAACTATTTCTTGGGGACATTGATGGGAATTTTACCATCTGTATTTATATTTGTAAGTTTAGGAAATGGATTTAGTGAAGCATTATATCAGTATGATAACTATCCATCTTTTAAAGAATTAATAATAGAACCAGGAATTTACCTGCCAATTATAGGATTTGTTTTAGTAATTATATTATCTTATTTTGTAAGAAATAAATTTTTTACAAAAAAAAACTAAATTTTATTTGGATGTAAAAAAGGTTTATTATTTATTCCATATACAAAGTTGTCTAAATCTTGTTTTATTGTGTCGCAAGATGAACAATCGGTTATAGATTTTACATATTTTTTACTTACATAATTATTACTAAAGTGAAACCAAAATTTGCTATTATATATATTGGGTTTTCTGAATTGCCTCATCTGGAAACCAATAGAAATATCTTCCCAGGGCTTTTTGTTATAAATCGTATTTAAAAATGCTTCTTTTCTTATTTTTAAATAAAGAAAATTATCTATTATTTTTAAATCATTTAAAAGTTCAGAATTTTTTAAAGTATGAAATTCAATTTTTTTTGAGAATACTATTTTAAAACTTATTATATTTGAACTGAATTTATCATTACAAAGAGAAATATATAATTTTGAGTTATCGTGAAATTTTGA
Organism: uncultured Pelagibacteraceae bacterium; assembly: GCA_902551445.1. Classification (GTDB taxonomy): domain Bacteria; phylum Pseudomonadota; class Alphaproteobacteria; order Pelagibacterales; family Pelagibacteraceae; genus Pelagibacter. Next base: position 1,855 of record CACDDB010000050.1, read on the forward strand.
ATTTTTAAAATATTTTTCGATATAGTTGTAGTCTATTTTTATATATTTTTTTAAATAATAATTTAAATATTTTTTCTCGTTTAAATCGTTATAAAAGGGACCTCGGCACTTTTCTTTTTTTAAGAGTTTTAAATTGTTAAAAGTAAATTTTCTTTTGTCTTCCACATCTAATAATTCTATATTTCTT
>CACDDB010000051.1 GCA_902551445.1 uncultured Pelagibacteraceae bacterium
TAGGGGAGCTTGTTGAAAACCAAGCAAGAATTGGCGTTTATAGAATGGAAAGAGCAATAAAGGAAAAAATGACAACTTTAGACGTAGAGTCTGCTATGCCACAAGAACTAATAAATGCAAAACCTCTGACGGTTGCATTAAAAGATTTTTTTGCAACATCTCAGTTATCTCAGTTTATGGACCAAACAAACCCTCTTTCTGAAATTACACATAAACGTAGAGTTTCAGCTCTTGGACCTGGTGGCTTAACTAGAGAAAGAGCTGGATTTGAAGTTAGAGATGTTCATCCGACTCATTATGGAAGAATTTGTCCAATAGAAACACCAGAAGGTCCAAACATAGGCTTAATAAATAGTTTATCTACTTACTCAAAAATAGACAAATATGGTTTTATAGAAAGTCCTTATAAAAAAGTTGAAGAAGGTATCGTTCAAGATAAAATTGAATATCTTTCAGCAATGGAAGAAACAAAATACACAATAGCTCAAGCAAATTCAATTATTGATAAGAATGGAAAGTTCACTGAGGAATTAGTTTCTTGCAGACAAAATCTAAATTTTATATTAGCAAAACCAGAAAGCATCGATTATATCGACGTATCTCCAAAACAATTAGTTTCTGTAGCTGCTTCATTAATACCTTTCTTGGAAAATGATGATGCAAATAGAGCTTTAATGGGTTCAAATATGATGAGACAAGCGGTACCTTTGTTAAAACCAGAAGCACCATTAGTTGGAACAGGAATAGAAAGCGATGTTGCATTGGACTCTGGAGTTACAATCGTGGCTAAAAGAGATGGAGTGGTTGATAAAATAGACGGAAAAAGAATAGTAATAAAAGCTTTGCATGAAAAGGATTTCTCTAAATCTGGAGTTGACATATACAATCTACAAAAATTTAAAAGGTCAAATCAAAATACCTGTATAAATCAAAAGCCACTTGTTACAGTTGGGGATAAAGTAATCAAAGGAGATATAATTGCTGACGGGCCTGCTACAAAAATAGGTGAATTAGCATTAGGAAAAAATGTTACCGTAGCATTTATGCCATGGCAAGGATATAACTTTGAAGATTCCATATTGATTTCTGAAAGATGTGTTACTGATGATGTTTTTACCTCTATTCATATTGAAGAATACGAAATAATGGCAAGAGATACAAAACTAGGCGAGGAAGATATTACAAGAGACATACCAAACGTTAATGAAGAGTCTTTAAGAAATTTAGATGAGTCAGGTGTAGTTTATATTGGAGCTGAAGTTAAACCAGGTGATATATTGGTGGGAAAAGTTACTCCAAAAGGTGATAGCGCCTCTGGACCTGAAGAAAAATTACTAAGATCAATATTTGGTGAAAAAGCAATAGACGTTACTGATACATCTCTTAGAATGCCAAGTGGAAGCGGTGGTACAGTAATCGATGTAAGAGTTTTTAATAGACATGGAATAGAAAAAGATGAAAGATCAATTACTATAGAGAGAGCCGAAATTGAAAATGTACAGCAAGACAAAATAGTTGAAGAAGAAATTTTAGAACGAAGTATCAAACAAAGAGCATCATTAATATTGTCTGGACAGCAAATATCTAAAAAAATAAAAGATATTGATGTAGGTAAAAAATTAAATGACGAAGATATAAATAAATTATTGGTAAATGAAATATTTAAAATAAATATTTCGGATAATAAAAAAGTTGATGCAATTTCACAGTTAAAAGATCAATACAATTTAGCAAAGCAAGATATTCAAGAAAGATTTGAGGATAAAGTAAAAAAAATTAGACAAGGTGATGATTTATTACCAAGTGTTATGAAAATGGTTAAGGTTTTCGTAGCAATAAAGAGAAGACTTAGACCTGGAGATAAAATGTCAGGAAGACATGGTAATAAAGGTGTTGTAAGTAAAATAGTACCATTAGAGGATATGCCTTATAGAGAAAATGGCAAAGCAGTAGACATAGTTTTAAATCCTTTGGGAGTTCCAAGTAGAATGAATGTAGGACAAATCTTAGAAACCCACCTAGGATGGTCTTGCAGTGAA
>CACDDB010000052.1 GCA_902551445.1 uncultured Pelagibacteraceae bacterium
TCCAATAAGAGGATCAGGATCACATTTCCAATCTCCTGTATGAAGAATGTTTCCAACTGGTGTCTCAATTTTTAATCCGTTTGGTTCAAGTATCGAATGAGTTAATGTAATAAATTCAATCTTAAAAGGATCTAGTTTTAAAGTTCCATTCAATTCAACAATTTTCAAAAATGGCTTTATGTCAATTTTTTTTTCTTTAAATTTTTCTGAAATTAAAAGAGCTGTGAATGGAGTGGCAAAAATTTTACATTGAAGTTGTGGCCAAATATAAGCGATGGCACCTATGTGGTCTTCATGAGCATGGGTAAGAACAATGCCTAGCAAATCATCTTTTTTATCAATAATAAATCCTGGGTCTGGATAGATAAGATCTATTCCTGGAACAGTATCATCAGCAAATGTTACACCAATATCAACTATTATCCATTTTTGTAATCCTGGTTTACCATAAGCAAATAGATTCATATTCATTCCAATTTCACCAGATCCACCCAAGGGACAAAATAATAATTCTTCACTCATTAATTTAATTTTTTTATAACTTTTAATAATCCATTAATTGTCAAATTTTTATCAACATTGTTTTTAACATTTATTGAATTTTTAAAAAGATGTGACAATCCACCTGTAAGAACAACATTGTACTTTTTATTAGTATGTTTAAAAATAAGATCAATAATATTATTTATTAAACCTAAATATCCCCAATAAAAACCAGATCTTATTGCGCTCTTAGTATTTTTTCCAATTACGTTAGAAATTTTTGATAAATTGACAGAAGGTAATAATGAAGCTTTTGAAACTAAACTATTGAGTGAAAGTATAACTCCTGGAGATATAACGCCACCTAAATAGTTATTTTTAACAACAACATCAAACGTGGTAGCAGTACCATTTCATATGTGGGCCCCTGATGTTTATCAAGGTTCGCCAACTTCAGTAACATTGTTTTTTGCTATTCTTCCTAAAATTGCCGCTTTAGCTGTATTTATAAGATTTTTGTATGTGCCATTTGTTAATTTAATTGACCAATGGCAACCAATAATTATTTTTTTATCTATTGCATCAATGGTTTTTGGTTCTGTTGCTGCAATTGGACAAAGGAATCTTAAAAGATTAGCTGCGTATAGCTCTATAGGTCATATGGGCTATGCATTAGCAGGCTTGGCAGTTGGAACTAATTCAGGAATACAAAGTTCTATAGTATATATTACAATTTATGCAGTCATGAATGTGGCTTTGTTTTGCTGTTTTGTTTATTTGTTCTTCTAAACCTATTAAAAATTCTTCATTTTCATTTATAGGAAGCCCTCGATATGATATTTTTGTTTTAACGTTGGTTTTCTTGTCTTGTATTATAATGCTTACATCTAAAATTCCATTTTCTGATAATGATTTCCTCTCTTTAATTGATTGAGAATCTTCTTCAACACTTACGTTTCCATCAAGATATAATCTGCCACTAGGTGCTTTATCATAAACAACCGGTTTTTTCCCAGGATATAATCTGACAATGTCACCATTTTCAACTTTAACAGAATTAGGTACCTGCATTTCTTTAGCAAAATTTATATGTTCAACCATATGTCTGTATTCACCATGAACAGGTATTACTGTTTCTGGTTTTATCCAGTTATACATATCTTTTAAATCATCCCTATTAGGGTGACCAGAAACATGAACAAAATTATTTTCTTCTGAGATAACCTCTATTTCATCTTTAACAAGACTGTTGTGCAATTTGTATAATTTTTTTTCATTTCCAGGAATAATTTTTGAAGAAAATATAACTGCATCTCCTTTTTCAATAAAAACATCAGGATGCATATTCTTTGAAATTCGTGTCATTGCTCCAAGGGGCTCACCTTGACTGCCTGTGCATAAATATACTATTTTTTCTCTAGGAATTTTCTTAGCCTCCCTTGGGTCAATCGGGTCGATAACGTTTTTTAGATACCCACAACTTTTAGCAGCTTTAAAGATTCTGTGCATCGATCTGCCTACCAAAGAAATTTGCCTTCCTGTTT